>CALVIT010000085.1 GCA_944331845.1 uncultured Clostridia bacterium | reverse complement strand
AAAAAGCCCCTTAAGGGGCAGTTAGAAAGCAGCGAGCAGGCGAAGGAGCTTCACCAATTGTTTACAATTTTGCTGCAGCACGCCCTAAGGGGGCTGAACAAATTACCGGCTAAGCCGGTAGTTGTGATTGTTAATAAATGTAAGAAAATTATGAATAGAAGTTATTTAATCAAAGTTTAATAATATTTGTTGTTATTTTATTAAATGTCAATAACATTATTAAAGTATAAACGAATATTAAATGTTAATTATGTTTATTGAGTAATTAAACTATAAGTACAATATGATTAAGTAAGGTATTAAACAAATAATATAAGTTAGCGTGCTAAATAATTTATTATATTATTAGATAAAGAATAAAACAGTTATTATATGTGATATAATGACGGGTTTTTAATGAGTAGTTACAATATATGATATTATTTATTTGACTATATGAAATAAATATGTTATCCTACAAATTAAGGTGTTGTATGAATAATATAATCGAGATAAAGAACTTAAAAAAGTCATTCGGGGATGTTCAAGCGGTGAATGACATATCTTTCGAAGTTAAAGAAGGTGAATTATTCGCTTTCTTAGGATTAAATGGTGCGGGTAAAAGCACGACAATTAATATATTAGTGGGGGTCGAAGACAAAGATAGTGGGGAGTGTATTGTAGATGGCAAGTCTATAGATAACATTGATAGTATTCTACCTAAGATAGGTATAGTCTTTCAATCATCGGTACTTGATAAAAAATTGAGTGTATTTGACAATCTAAAATACAGGGCTATGTTGTATGATTTAACTAAAGCACAATTCAATAGTAATTTGGAGTTTTTGGTCAATAGGTTGCAGATGAAAGATATTCTAGACAAAAGACTTGATAAATTGAGTGGTGGGCAGAAGCGAAAAGTTGACATTGCTAGGGCGTTAATACATAGGCCTAAAGTACTTATATTAGATGAACCTACCACAGGGCTAGACCCTAAGACAAGGAAAGTTGTTTGGGATTTGGTTGACAACTTAAGAAAAGAAGAGAAACTAACTGTCCTATTGACAACGCATTATATGGAAGAAGCAACTATCGCTGACAATGTCGTAATACTTGATGCGGGCAAGATTGTTGCTAAAGGCACGCCTATTGAACTCAAAAATAAGTTCTCTAGTGATTATTTGAGAATATACAAATATGATAAGTCTATATGTGATGTGTTAGATGATGAGAATATACAGTATATCAAAGATAAGGACAAATTAACAATAAGATTTGCGAGTACTCAAAGCGCTAAGGAATTTTTGGTTAAGTATAATGAATTAATTAGCGACCTAGAGATTGTTAAGGGGTCAATGGATGATGTTTTCTTATCAGTTACAGGTAAAGAATTAAAGGAGACCGTATGAGTGGAGAATTAAAAAAGTTATACTATCTAACTTTACGAAATGTGAAATTATATTTTAAAGACAAAATGACTTTTTTTGTGTCGTTGATAACGCCTATCATTTTGCTTGTATTATTTGTAACATTTTTACAATCGACCTACAAAGATAGTATACTGTCTATTATTGGAGATTACAAGATTGATAATAGTTTGATTAATGCTTTTACGGGTGGGTGGCTCTTCTCCTCAGTATTGTCAGTGTCTGCAATAACGGTAGCGTTTTGTTCGGGTATTATGGTGTTAGATAAAATTAATAGAAGTAACATTGATTTTATGGTCGCACCTATCAAAAAATCTACTGTCAAAGTCGCTTATGTAATATCTAATCTATTCTCAACACTTATTGTATGTATAATTTTACTCATAATAGGTATCATTTACCTAATTTGCGTCGGGTTCTATCTATCTTTTGGCGACATACTGCTCATAATTATTAACATATTTTTGACTTCGCTATTTGGTACTCTACTCGCTAATATCATATGGAGTTTTACAAATTCCCAAGGCGTTTTGAGTGGAGTATGTACGCTAGTGTCGGCATTGTACGGGTTTATTTGCGGGGCTTATATGCCTATTAATTCTATGGGGAGTGGTATGCAAAATTTCACTTCATTACTTGCAGGTACATATTCAACTATTCTCTTTAGACAAAGTTTTTTGAGTGGAACTTTGGACGAAATGGGTAAAACTTTACCTAATGAAATGGTGGACGGCATAGCAGAAGGGTTTGACTGTACTTTCTCTTTCTTTGGTAAAGAATTATCAACTCTTACAATGTACCTTATATTATTAGGTGCGGTAGTTGTGTTATTCATAGCATTAATTGTCATATCTAAAGTAAAACATTATTTTCACATAAGAAGACATAAAATAAAACATAAAACTGAGTAATAAATAAAATTTTAACAATTTGTAATTAATGCTATACATATTTGTAAAAATGTATTTATTGAATCTTTATCTAAAATTAAAAAAAATTACTAATAATATAAATTAAATGATTAATTCATTTAATTTTTTTTTGGGAAAATAAACCCCCAGCAGTGCTGGGGGTACTAAAAAGCTGAAGGCTTTACACAAAAAGTCCTCCTGTGTTAA
>CALVIT010000084.1 GCA_944331845.1 uncultured Clostridia bacterium | reverse complement strand
ACATTCTTTTGTTGTATTATACCCTATAGTCGCTTTCTTGTCTTCTATATTAGTATTTTTATATTCTTTATACATAATATCACCCTTTAACCCTTCGCACAATCTTGCAGTTAATCTCTCGGTAATATTATGTGCGTTTTGTTTATTTTTTATTATATTTTGTTTATTGTCTTCATTGTCTACTATCGCTTTGTTATTAATATTAGTACATTTGTTATTTTCTATTTCACTACTGACATTTTGTTGACATTCTTCACTAGATAACAAAACATTATCATTAGACAATGATTTTTCATTTAGATAAGTTGGTCGAATGTTTGTAGTGCTTATAGTATCTTTGTTCCCATAATTTATGTGATTACAATTTGTGTTATTATTATGAGTATCTATAGTCCCTACTTCACTCGACTCTTTGTTAAAACTACTTATTTTGGTAGATAGTTTGCAACTATCTACCCCCCCCCCCCCCTAACATTTTCTTATTCTTATACATAGTTTTCTTCTCCTTATCTCTAGTATTTTATACTCTTATGTTATCACATTAAATACTTTTTATCAAGCGTTTTTATGTGCTTACGACTATTTTTTGCATTTTTTGTATTTTTAATCATAATTTAATTAAAAAAACATACTTTCTTTAGGTCAATCTGAAGTTAAATTTTATTAAAAACTCATATCTAATACTAAAATTTTATATCATACTATCATAGGTAGAATTACAACAATTGCATCAAAATTTGTTATAGCATAGATAATTATTCATTTTTTATTATTTGAATGACTCACAATATAAACATACCTAACTTATGTTGTTAATTTAATCTAAACACAACAAATCTAAAAATAAACATATACATATAAAGATATAATATAGATATATAATAAAATATATAACAAAGAACTCAATTTACTCATTATTTTATAATTATTGAACTTAGTACTAAATAACCAACCGACTATTAATTTGTAAATATTACTCTTCGTTATTTTTACTTTGTTTTTTTATTCTTTTTAATTCTTTGTTATCTTGCTTTATGATTTGTTTTTGTTCTTTGTTCTCTACTTTAATTTGTCGCTTTTTGTCTTTTTTCTCTTGTTTCAAAACTTTTTTTAGTGCTTTTTTTAGATTTGCTTTGTTTTCTTTGCCTATCAATAATCTTTGTATATTTTGCCTATGTGCGAACCAAACTAAAGTAAATAAAACAAAGATTAAGACTCTAATTGTTAATGATACACCGGAAGGCAAGCCGTCAGGTATCTTGTATACTTCTACAATAGACATAGCCGTAACCAATAGTAGTGATGCGACTGATACATATTCGAAGAATATGACATATACAAAAGCGCCAATGAAGACAAATAACATTATTAATGGGTCTGCTACAGCGAAGACTCCAAGTGTAGTTGCTACACCCTTGCCCCCTTTGAATTTGTAACAAACTGGGAACATATGCCCTAGAACAACACCTAGACCGCAAGCATAAAGTCCTACGAGCATAAAGTCGCTATTGTCTTGACCAATAAATGTTAGGTATCCCATTAGAGCAGGTAATACCCCTTTCATTATGTCTAAGAAGAGTGTTAAGAAGCCAAATTTCGCACCATAAGTTCTTAACATATTTGTTGAACCGGGGTTTCCACTGCCGACTTTTGTTATATCGCCTTTTTTTAATTTAGACAAAATTCTAGCAAAACTGATATTTCCAAAGAAGTATGATATAACCACTTCTATACCTAGAATCAAAAACATATACCAAATCATAATAATTTACCTTATTCACTTTTGTTTATTCACAATATTTTAATTATTTTGCTTAACAAATTATAAACTTATTAAACCCTACGCATCAATTATAACATTTTAATTATAAAGTTAGCATTAATTTTAGTTAAATATGACAAATTTCTGTTATTTATTTTTATTGTAATCCTACACTATATTTAACAAAATTATTTTAACCTTAATTTACAATTTATCACATTTAGAGATTAAATAGCATTACTACAAAAATCATATTTCACATACATACTAAATCTAATAATGTTAATCATTCTTTTTATCTTTAGCAATTAGAACTATAGGAGTTCCGCTAAAATCGACTGCATTTCTTATTTGGTTCTCAAGATACCTTTCATAACTATAATGTAGTAGAGTGCTATCATTGACAAAAAGTACAAATGTTGGCGGATTAGTAGAAGCCTGAGTCATATACTTAATTTTTAACCTTCTACCGCTTTGTGAAGGTGGCGGTGTGATTGTAACTGCATCCATTAAGATTTGATTAAGTGTGCTTGTTGACAATCTTCGAGAAGCATTCTCATACACTTTAAGGACTGCCGGCATAATACTTGACAATCTTTGACCGCTTTTTGTAGATACGAATAGTGGCATAAAATAGGACATAAATTTCAAATCTTCATCTAATTTTTGTTTGTACCTGCGACTTGTTGATTCATCTTTCTCGACCTTGTCCCACTTATTATACACGACAATAGAAGGTTTGCCCTGTTCGTGAACAAGCCCAGCGATTT
>CALVIT010000083.1 GCA_944331845.1 uncultured Clostridia bacterium | reverse complement strand
AAGGCAATATAAAGCATTTAACAAGTGTTATTGAAAGTATAGTGTAATTGCTATGGTAGTGCTTAAAGTTGCACCAAATCCATATATTCCAGCACCAAACCTATTGACAATATAAAAAGTTTGTGCGACGCACAAACTCTTATCTTGCATAGCCGAGCAATACGGGTGGGGTTAAGTAAATACGGGCTTGACTTTTCAAAAATCGGGCGCCCCGTCCTATATAGATTTACTTTAATTCTTCAAATCTTTGTCTAATGGATAGGTTAAATATTGTGTTTCTATTACTGAATTATCACTCAAAATTGTGTATTGTTGCCCTATAAACTTAATATCTTTACTAAATCTTTTATATATTTCACTTTCTTTTAATTCTAATTTACACTCTATATCTTTATACTTGATACACTCATCTGTTTTTACCTCATCTAAATAATAATATCCTTTATCACTTATAATTGTTTTTATTGTATTTTCTTCTAATTTATAATCTAAACTATCATTAGTTTTATAATTATTTAAACTTATATATTTTATATTTCCATATTCTGCTAATGATTTATATACTTCTTCTTTTGAAAATTTTGCGGTTGATTCCATTTCATTTTTTAAAGTATTATAATTATAAGTTTCTTTATAATATTGTTTATATATATTATTATCTGACTTTAAAACTAATGCTATTACTGTATTAGTTTGACCGGTAGGTCCGCCATAGTCATTTAATGGTTGTGTGTCAAATATTATCATATTATCATCATTATCAAATATTTTTAATTCTATTGTTGTTGAATAATTATATTCATTTAAATCTAAATCATATAATTTATTATCTTTACTAATGATAGAATAACCACGTATTGTCTTTTTTATGTCTTTTATATCTATATTTGTTTCCTTTTTCTTACAATTTTGATTATTACTATATAAATCATTAAAAGATATATCATATATTTCATTATCTTTTGTTATAAGATAATTATTATCTAATACTTTTATATTATCTAAAGCATCACATTTAAAATCTTTTGTTGTAAAAGCCATATTATATGTATTACAATCGTTTCCATTTTCACATTGTATATATTTATAATCGTGTGTTTTTACATATTCCATTAAAGTTTTTGCATTTCTTCTTTCTTCTTGTAATTTTTCTTGTTCTTTTTTTACATTATTATCATCTACTTTATCACTTATAACTATATAAACTTGATAAGCAATAACTAATGCAATAATAACAATAACTATTATACCTATTATTTTAAATACTTTTTTCATATCATTACCTCACTTTCACTAATTAAAGCCATAAAATCAAACTCCTTTCTTTAATAATCATATTGTTTTACATAGATTATTTTTTTATCATCATTGTCTATTATTGTTGTTCTATCATTGTTGAAAGTATAAGTTTGTACTATTTTTTTACCTTTGTTGTTTTCAATGATTAAGTATAATAAAGTATCTCTTACCATATAATTGCATTCCGTATATGTATATACACCACTATTAAACTCACATAACTCATTATCAAATAATTTTATATATTGTGTATATTGTAATGTGTTGAGTTTTCCCTCATATACATAATGACCTAATACATTATTACTTTTGCTAATTATTATAAGTATGTAAATACCAATAAATATAGTATATAAAATCAATATGTTTATTTTAATTATTGAGTATATTTTCTTATCTTTTTTGGTATATTTTTTATTGCTTTTTATTACTTTTATTAACCACATAATAAATAATGCTATTCCCAACACCATAAGAACTGCTCCAATAGTCCCTAAAACATTTAATCCTACTATGAGATTAAAAAGAAAAGTAATAGAAATAAATATAATGTAAGCACTATTTCTTTTGATTTCTTTTTTTCTATCAATTAAGAAAAAAATTGTTATTAAAATAATGTAAATTAGTGCTAATGGTGGCAAGTGATTTAAAAATATTTGGTCAAACGAAATGTTCATAAAGTCAAACTCCTTTCTATAACATTATAGCACATTTTATCTACGAACGATAGATAAATAGAAAACTTTATTTTTGAGATAACTATTATATAGGTGGTGAGGCTATGAACGACGATAAAAACGACGAAAACTATATCTACTATGTAATAGGTCAAAACTTGAAAAAACTACGAAAAGACAAAGGCTTTACCCAAGAGCGACTTGCCGAAGCAAGCAACTATGCTTTAAGTTTTATCGGCAACTTAGAAAGCAACAAAGTATTTCAAACAATTTCAGTAGGTAGTCTTTACCATTTAGCAAAGATTTTAGGTATAGACATAAGAGAGTTATTTGCTCCCATAGACGAAAACAAGTAAAGGTGTGTATCACATCTTTTTTAATGCTCGAAAAAATGGTATAATTGGCTTATCGAAAGGAGAAAAAACAACGAAACAATTACAAGACTTTGAAAGCGAAGAACTATTTTTAAAATATTTAGTAGATGAACTTGAATGTTATTTCTACGATACTGAAATCACTGATAACGGAGCAGTAGATACATTTATTGAATACTTTATGGCACATAATGAGTCTGTAAAAAAAATTGTGTAAATAGAAATCTCTCTATGATAAAATAAGAAAAGGAGAGATTTTTAAATGAAAG
>CALVIT010000082.1 GCA_944331845.1 uncultured Clostridia bacterium | reverse complement strand
TAGTTAACAAAAAGCAAAACTTTTAAAAAATTGTATTCAAGAATATCATAATTGGATAATTTCTGATTCTGTATGGGATAATGAAGGCATCAGAATGAATTATAGAAAAAATGCACTAGAAATATTCTCGGATCAGAACATAGATAGTGCAAATTTAGAAGATATATCCGAATTTCTCGCAAATAACATAAATACTTATTTGACCAATTCTGTAAGATTTAACTGGAAAGAGAAATTTGCAAAAGAAAACAATGTAAAAGATGTAAAATCGTGTATTCAGAAATTAAAAATAGCTTCTCCAAAAGAACTTGATAAATTAATAAAAAATTCTTCTATAAGATATTTTGGGGAATCCACAGCACAAGAAGTTATTGGACTTCTTAGGGATGAATTGCCAATTAGAAACGAAAATACAAATTCAGGACTGAGATACTTAGGTTATAATGTATAATTTTTACATTGGCTTTTTATCTTTATACATTTTCATAATTTTAAAAATATAATTTTCAGTAATTTGACATTCAATAGCAGTTCTCATTCTAGAGATTTTTGTTCCATCATAATTATCTAAAACATATTGATGTTTATATTTTGTATTGGCTGATTTTGGAATTCTAATGCTATTTCCTGCATAATGAATCATCAACTTTTTTGTTGCTTCAAGTCCAATTATGTTGACTAAGTCTAATAAACCATAGTCATCAATAGAATCTTCTGTAATATATTTTGCCCATTTAGGTTCTTTGTCGTACATAAACCAATTATACATGAGAAATATTATAATAACCATCAGCCCGAGTAATTTATAACAAAACTTTAGAATTACATGGTATATTATTCCACTATACCATTAGTCTATTTAGTATAATATAAAACCTATCTTGATTAATCTACAAAAATTGTACTTCAATACAAATTATTGAAATACAGGAGGATTTAATGGAGTGGATTAGAGCAACCGAGCTTGCAAAAATTAAAGGCGTATCTGATAGATCTGTTCGCAAATTAGTAACAAGCGGAAAATATATAGGGCGAAAAATTTGCCAGAGATATGAAGTTTTAGTTTCATCTATTGAACAAGAGTGGCAAGATGAAGTTAATAAACTATATTCGACCGAAATTTCCACAGAGAATTTTAACACTCCCATTAGTGAAAAGAGTAAAAAACGAGCATTAACTAAATTTGATATTGTAATGAAATGGCGTGCTTTTTGCGTTAATTATAAAGGTAAAAAGGTTGATGCTATTAAAGAATTTGTATCTGTTTATAACAATATGCCAAATAAAAATAATCAGTACGAAAACATTAACAATATAGCAATATCAACAATAATGCGTTGGGATAGAACCCTAAAAGAAAATGCTGATAATTGGAAAGTATTAGCTCCAAAATATAAATCGCAACCGAATAAAGATAAATTTTCAGAAAAAGAAAAGGAAACTGTTTTAAAAATATTACTGAGCCCTAACCAACCCAATATCGGAAAAGCTATAAAATTAACAAAACACCTTTTATTACAGCAAGGTGTAACTAATTTAGCATGTGAGATGACTTATCGTAGATTTATCTCAAAGTATAAACAAGAACACTATGATATGTGGATATTTGCAAGAGAAGGTGCAAAAGCCTTAAGGGATAAAGTTATACCATATATCGAAAGAGATATTTTAAAATTAAATGTAGGAGATGTTTTAATTGGTGATGGGCATAGGCTTGCATTTGAAGTTATAAATCCCTTTACCGGTAAACCATGCAGACCAACAATCGCTGCTTATCAAGATTGGAAATCTGGAGCAATGGTAGGTTTTGAAGTTATGTTAGAAGAAAATACTCAATGTATTGCTTCGGCTCTCAGAAACTCAATTATTGCATTGGGAAAATATCCGAAATTTGTCTATCAGGATAACGGAAAAGCATATAAAGCTGATTATTTTACAGCAGATGATGATATTAGCGGTTTATTTATAAAACTTGGAATAACTCCGATTTTCGCAAAACCATATAATGCCAAAGCTAAACCGATAGAAAGATTTTTTAGGGAAATGCAGGATAGTTTTGAACGTATATTGCCTTCTTTTGTGGGTTCTTGTATTGATAATAAACCAGCTTATAAAAAACGCAATGAACGCTTCCACAAAGAAATTCACAACAATTACATTCCTACAATGGATGAAGTTATAAATTATATTACTCGTTGGATGGTTAACTTTCATTATGCACAACCTTGTCCTAATGTAGAGGGTTTAAGTATTGGGGAAGTATTTGATGCGGGAAAAGGTAATGGCATTGATATTTCAACACTAGATGATTTAATGATGGTAAATGTTATTAAAAATATTGGCAGAAACGGAATAAGATTTTTAAAATCCGATTATTATCACGAAAGTTTATACGGATTAAGGACTCAAGTTGTTATAAAATATAGTCTTTTTGATTTGTCTTATATCAAAGTTTTTACAATGTCGGGCGAATTTTTATGTACAGCCGAAAGACTTGCCCCAATTCATCCACTTGCTAATTATACAGGCGAAGCAAAAGATGTGGAAGAATTAAAACAACGAATTAAACAACAAAAAGAACTTGAAAAGCAAACTGTAAAACAATATCTTAGAGAACTGAAAAAAGAAAAGGTATATTTACCGGCACTAAATGAAGCCGATAATGTGA
>CALVIT010000081.1 GCA_944331845.1 uncultured Clostridia bacterium | reverse complement strand
GATGCACTAATTAATCCCGAAGAACATATTAAAACATTAAATAAAGTATTAAAAAAATAAATTCAAATTACAATTTATGGAGTTGATAATATTATCCAATATAGATAAAGTTTGAGAGGGTTAGTTAAATGAAATCAATAAATGTTATAAAAAAATTAGAGGAAGAACAAGAAATAAAACAAGATATGCAAAGAAACAAAGACAAAGAAAAGCATAATAAAAGTGTATATCAATTTTTCGATAATTATATATTGCCTATATTAAATAGAGAGTTTGAAGAATTAGACGAAACACAACTAAACTATTTAAAAGCAAAATGTATTGATATTGTCAATGAGATGTTTTTAGATTTTCCAAGTAGTGAAAATTATGAGGACTATGCTGATTTAAAAAGACAAATTGCTGATTTAAAAAACAAAAAAGATATTGCTGAAATGCTTATAAGTTTTGTCTTATATCGAATGAGCCAAAATGTTGAGAAATATGCAAATGATAATGGTATGTCAATGGAAGATTATTTGCAAAATATAATTGATACGGAGCAATAACTCTACTATCATTGATTAAAGAGGTTTTGAGCCTCTTTTTTGCTGTTTTAAACTTTGATATATATAAATAATACTCCTAACATAAATCACTTAAATAGTAGGCAAAAAAAGGCTATTTTAGGCAAAAGAAAAAGTATGTATTATGACATACTCGGAAAGTCCTCTTTTTTATAACCCAAAAACTTGATAGCAAGTGAATAAATTAAGTCTTTTGCATTGATGTATGGTGCATTGTAACTATGTGCTATAAAAAACTCGACAAATGTATCAATGCTATTATCATTTATTTCATTTTTAGTAATATAGTTCTCAATTTCACTTGCAAGATATTGCAAAAATAGTTCTTCGCTTTCAAAGTCTTGTAATTGTTTCATTTTGTTTGCTCCTTTCAATGACATAATTATACCACTTTTTAGGCAATTAAAAAATATGTGCTATGACATATCTATTTGTTTTCTTCTTCGTCTAAATCGTCGAATAACGATTTCATATGTATATCTAAAACCTTTGATATATGGTATAAGGTATTTAACGAGCAAGTTTTAAAAGTATCGTTTTCTAAATCGCCGATAAAGTTTTCGGTATAACTACACTTTTCGGCAAGTTATCTTTGCGTCCAACCTTTCGCTTTTCTATACTTGCGTATGTTTTTACCTACCCAATAATAAACATAGTTGTTATCTTCTTTTTCCCACTTTCTCATAGGTATCAACTCCATAATAATTATTTCATAGAAAAAACTCATTTTACCCCTACGAATTGGTGTGGTTTGTGGTATAATATATTTGAAGGAGGTGTCTTTATGATACAAACATTTAATATTCTTGATATCGGTGGTGCGAGTATTATATTTATCTTATCTTTTATTGTGACAACAAATCCATTTGAAATAATAAAATGTGCTATAAACGACTACCCAGCATTTATGATATATGGTGTCGGTGGTGGTGCTTTATATTTATTAGTTTTATATGGTATTTACAACCTAATAGAAAAAGTTAAAGATTTAGTGTATAATAAATATAGAAATTATGAAAACGCAAAAAATTAAAAGAAAGTGTGATGTAAATGATAACTATTAAAAATGCTGAATTAGGACACTTTGATTTCGATAGATATAGTGTTAATAGACAAAAATGGGAAACAGGTCCAAAACGCAGACCACTAAATCATGAAAGATATTAAATAAAAATAGACTTTCAAAATGACTTTGATAAAATAATAAAATATATTACTTTTTTTGTTGTTCCATTTGATAGAGTTAATGAGCCAATAAATTGTTCTTTTCAATATGGTGGTAGTCAAACAGCAAGATTAAAATATACGGGACCGATTGATAAAAATGAATTGATAGAAGACGCAATATGGGAAAATATAGTTGATAATGATACTTTAAAAGATGTATTTATTAGAAAAATTGATATTATTATTATGGATAATAGCAAAGAAACTATTTATATTTCAAAATTTGTGAGTGAATATTAAAAAAAGGAAGTGATTAAAATGTTGCCAAATGATTTTGAAACAAAGCACAATGAAAGATTAAATCAACTAAAAGAAGACATAAAAGATTGTGATAAATCTTTAGAAAATTTAGATTATGAATTTGAAAAAATTGACATTGTTGAAAATGTTGTTGAACTAATAAAATTATATATAACCCCTTATATTGAATTAACATCTACTGATATTAACTTTATTGATATGCTTGATGATAAAATTGAAAACTATAAAAATGATATGATTAAAATATTAAATGGTAAACATCATACAATATTAGATGTTTGTGATAATTCAAGAGAACAATTAAGTGTTTATAAAAAACTTTTTAAAAGTTATAAAAACTTATTATCACTTACAATCAATGAATTTGAAATGTGTAGAACTGATAAAATGTTAATAAATAGTTATGAAGAATTAGATAAACACGAATTAACAAAAAACATAGACGAGTTAGCAAAAACTTTAATTGAATTTGAAGAAATGCATCACGCCATAGCCGAAGATTTAGGGTGGATTTAATAAAAGTGAGGTGTAAAAATGGCATTGATAAAATGTAGTGAGTGTGGCAAAGAAATAAGCGAACAGGCAAGTTCGTGTCCTAAATGTGGTTGCCCTACGAAAGAAAATAAGATAAAAAATAATAAAAGTAGTGTTGGTATCAATATATGGCTTAGTTTATGTGTATTCAT
>CALVIT010000080.1 GCA_944331845.1 uncultured Clostridia bacterium | reverse complement strand
GCCTTAAAATTGTAAATAGGTTTAATATGTTTTACAATATCAACCGTTGGTGAAATGTATTTTACAATGTCATCAATGCTTTTGTAAGCCATAGGACTTTCATCAAGCGTACTTTCACTAATAGAAGTACTATAAATGCCGTCCATTTCTTTTTTAAATTCTTTCATTGATAAAGTTTCTTTTGCTTTCATCCTACTAAGAACTCTACCCGCTCCGTGCGGTGCACTGTAGTTCCAATCTTCATTGCCCTTGCCAACGCAAATTAAAGACCCGTCTCGCATATTAATAGGAATTAATAATTTCTCCCCTTCTTTCGCTGACACGGCACCTTTACGCATTATCATACTGTCGGTGTCAATGTAATTGTGTATGCAAGTGAAAGAATCAACCACATTTAAGTTCATCCCTTTGACAATAACATCTATCATCGCCTTTCTATTTAGCACAGCGAATTTTTGAACAATTTTCATATCGTGTATGTAGTTATCAAAATTCTCACCAACCAAATATGCCATATCTAAAGTTATATTTTTGATTTCTTTTTTTGCTTTTACAATAGCACCACTTATCTCAGTCTCTCTACCTTCTTTTTTGTATGTCTTAATGATATTATCTATTTTCTCACTATTTTTTTTAACTAATGTTTCGTATGCTAAATTTTGGTAAAACTCAGCGACTTCCTTACCTAGATGACGACTACCAGAGTGAATAACAATGTAGATATTATTCTCATCATCTTTGTCTAACTCTATAAAGTGGTTACCTCCACCCAAAGAACCAATGCTTAATTGTGCTCTTTCGATATCAATATGCTCTTTGCAACGCAAAGTAGATAAATCAATATCATTTACATAAGGATGGTTACTCATTCTGCAATTTCTACCAGAAGGTATACTATTATGTATAAGATTGTCAAGTGCTTTGAAGTCAATGTCTTTCTCTTTAATTTGCACGACATCCATACCACACCCAATGTCAACACCTACTAAATTAGGTATAATCTTATCCTTAATAGTCATCGTTGTCCCAATAGTGCATCCCTTACCAGCGTGTACATCTGGCATAATACGAATTTTGTTATCTTTAAATATTTCCATATCACCAATTGTCTTTAACTGATTGATAGCATTCTCATCAATGATATCTGTGAAAACTTTTATCTCATTATTATTCCCTTTAATTATCATAATGTTCTCCTTTTTTGTTCAACAATATTATATATAACATTTCACATGAAATAAATACGCAAAAACAAACAAATTTTTTGACCCCTTATATTTGACATAATATCTTTGTTTTTTGTCAAAATATTTTAGTATAAACTGCTTGTGTTTGACCCCTTTTTGTGGTATAATAATACAAAGGAGTTAATATGGAGTTCGAAAAAATCAAAATTTATGTAACAAAAAGAGTCGCTGAAATACTCGAAAAAGACGCTGAGACATTTGAGTTTTTAAAGAAAGATGGTATTATGCCCAACAAAAATGCTTTCCTATCACAATTAGTTTTAAATTATTGGGAATACCACAAACAAAAACAACTTGACCTATACAACAAAATATTAGAAACAATTAAGGATAACACCTATCTAGATGACAACAAGACAAAAAATCTATCTTCATTAATTATAGGCAAAATAAATAAAGAAATTGCTACCGAATTAGTAGACAAATTCGATAGCACTATATCCTTTAAGCCTACAAAAGAGACAGAAGCAGTAGTCAGTTATATAAATGAATATTTGTTATTCAATACATCACTTAGCGAATATTTTAGAAATATGTTTGTATCATATTGTGCACTTCCACAAGATATGCGAGAACAAATAATATTTAATAATCAATACAATACCATCCTACAGGCAATAAAAAATAAAAAAAGCATATTTGTCACATTGAACGACAACAAAAGAACAAGATTAGAAATAAGCCCCTACTCTTTTGCTAGGTCAAAAGAAGAAATACACATATACCTACTTTTTAAACATTCTACCGCCTGCAAAAGTATTAAACTATCAAAAATACAGTCAGTAACAATGATTGATAAAGACACAGTATTTAACGAAGAAGAAGAGAAATTATTTAAGAAAATGACAAAATACGGACCACAATTTCAACCTACATTTAATGAGAAAGACATTGTCGTACGCCTAACGCCCAAAGGGCAACAGCTGTATCACAAGATATACATTCATAGACCTATACCTGAAATAATAGATAACGACAAAATGATATTCAAATGCTCATATTCACAAATTGTACAATATTTCTCCCGCTTTGGAAATGAAGTAGAGATAATATCTCCAATAGAAGTTCAACAAATCATATATAATTTCCACTATAGTTTTGTCGCCAAGTATTCAAATAAGCCATAATTGTTTTAATTCATATTTTTATCACACAGATTGCCATAAATAAGCATAATTAGTTTAATAAAACTAATCTTATAATAGATAATAAAATCATCATATTCTTATAATAAATTAGTAAAAATTTTTACCTTTTTCTGCATAATATATTAAATGCCTTTATTAAGAATAATTTATATAATTTTTGAAAACTATAAATGTTTAACACAAATTATGCATTTTGTAGCATTGCCATCATTAATAATTATTAAATAATTTAACAAAAAAATCAAATTGCAATTAAAATAATGGATTATTAAATAGTTGCAATTTTATCCAAAATATGCTACAATAACATACTTTATGGAAGGGTGTCAGAGTGGTCTAATGTGCGATCTTGGAAAGGTCGTGTTGTGCGAGCAACCGGAGGTTCGAATCCTCTCCCTTCCGCCAAGTGAAACTGATAAGAACATAATATTATTCTTATCAGTTTATTGTTTGAGGAGTTATGAGTAAAGTTTTA
>CALVIT010000079.1 GCA_944331845.1 uncultured Clostridia bacterium | reverse complement strand
GCGATAGTATCCATATCTATACCTAGAGTATAACAGCAAGCAACACTCCCTAAAACATTGTATACATTATATTTGCCACCAATATTGAAGTGCATTTCGCTTAAGTCATCCATAGCATTGACAAAAAAATCACTTCCACTTATATTCACATCAACATTAACCGCAAATACATCGCTAGGGTTATATAAAGCATAACTTATCACTCGTTGACAATTACAAAACCTAGCGAAAATATGCCCAAACTCATCATCCACATTAAAGACCGCTATTTTACAACAATCATCTTTGAATAACTGAGATTTTGCTTGTGCGTAAGATTGCATATTGCCAAAAAAATCTAAGTGGTCTTGTGTTAAATTAGTAAAAATGCAAGATTCAAAATATATACCATCTACTTTGTGATAGTATTGAGAATGTGCCGAAACTTCCATAACAACATATTCGCAATTATTGTCTAACATCTTTCTCATTAACTCTTGCAATTCAAATGGATCTGGGGTTGTTAAATGCGAAGGCAGAATTATATTGTCTATAATATTACAATTTGTGCCTATTAGTCCAACCTTATATCCTGCTTTCTCTAATATAGACTTTATGATATAAGTTGATGTAGTCTTACCATTTGTACCAGTAATACCTATAATTTTCATCTTCTTTGTTGGATTGTCGTAGAAATTACAAGCCATCAATGCCATTGCCTTCCTAACATCCTTAACTACTACTTGTGGTAAATCTATGTCTAAATTATGTTGTGATACAATTATTTTAGCACCATTTTTTTTAGCGGTTTGTGAGTCATTAAGACTCTCACTAATATTTGGTTTAAGACTAATAAATAAATCGCATTTCTCTTCACAATTAAAACTAACCTTGTTAATGTCTTGATTATCAATGTTTTTTAGATTAACTAACTCAATTCCTTCTAACAACTTATTAATTTGCATTTTTGCTCCTTTATAATACTATATGCACTACTTTATGTAATTAACAAAACAATATCATCTTTGTATGTTTTACTTCCAGCGGGTAAAATTTGATTTTTAACAATTTCACCTTCACCTTGTATTTCATATTGAAGATCACAACCTACTAACTCAGCAATAGCGCTTGCTAACCCCATTCCAACTAAATTAGGTACAGTTATATTCTTCTCAACCTTTTGTAAATCTTTTTCTAGGTCCTGAGGTGCTATATTTAAAATTTGAAACATTCTTTCAAAAAACATTTTACCATAAGGAGCAGCAACTAAGCTACCATAATACGCCCCCGCGCTCGGTTCATCAACTGCTATAAGTAATATGTATTCAGGTTTGTCAGCAGGATAAATTCCAACAAAACTTGACACATATTTCCCGCTTGCTATCACTCCATTCTCGTATTTTTGTGCAGTACCTGTCTTACCCCCAATATCATAGCCTGGTACAAAACTTCTTATCTCTTGCTTATTTACCGCTTGACTCATCATATTACGCACTATTTCACTTGTGCTTTCGCTTATAACAGTATTAGAAGCGCTATTTTTTAATGTCAATGTCTGCCCATTAGCAGATACAATAGAATTTACAAAACTAGGTGTTATGGTGTGCCCACCATTTATAACACAAGATATAGCAGACAATAGCCCAACCATAGTAACAGCGACTGCGTGCCCAAAACCAATTCTAGCTAAATCTACATTCTTAACTTGACTTTTTGGCATCAAAATACCGCTACTCTCGCCTTGAAAATCAATTTGTGTAGTTGAATTGATACCAAAATTTTCGAGATATTTATAGAATGTATCAGTACCCATTCTCAATGCTAAATCCATAAATACTGAGTTACAAGAATTGCAAAAACCTTCTACAAGCGTTTGACTGCCGTGTCCTATAGTACGCCAACATTTTATTTTTTGCCCATCAACTATTCTATATCCTGGGTCATAAAATCTTTCGTTAACATCGGTTAAATTCTCTTCTAATGCGGATGCTATTGTCAAAATTTTGAATGTAGAACCAGGTTCATAGACATCTACAATGCTTTTATTTTTAGATTGTTCTAACATTGTTGTTAAATCATCTCTAGGTACATTATTTAAGTCAAAACTAGGTTTATTGCTCATTGCCAAAATCTCGCCTGTATTAGGATTCATAAGTATACCTGTTGCACCTTTTGCCTTCTGTTCAACCATTATTGTTTCTAACACATTCTCAAGAGCAACTTGCAGACTTAAGTCAATAGATGTATACAATGAATTACCATCAATACTTGGTAAATATTGAACTATATTATCATCTAATTCTCTACCTATCAAATCGCCTTCGGTAAGCGCCTTACCATTGATTCCTTTAAGATAATTATTGTAATATGCTTCAAGTCCAGATTGTCCTTGATTATCTATACTAAGGTACCCTAACACCTGTGTGAGCAAATCGCCATAAGGATAATACCTTTCAATATTTTGTGAGAAGTACACACCACTAGCGTTAGCATCAACGATTGCCTGCATTTGACTTTCGCTTGCTTGCATCATTACAAGTGCTTCGGATACTCCTTTAGTACTAGACAGAGTATATGCCTTATCAAAACTTATGCCTAAAACATTAGACAAAACTTTAGCGACATAACTAGCGTCGGTTACCGCATTAGGTCGCACATAAACATTGTATGTAGTTTGACAAACTGCAAGCGGAGTACCATTTCTATCGTATATAGTACCCCTTTGCGCTTCCAAAGGCAAGTCTCTTGTCCATTGGTCTACTGCTCTAGCACTGTAATTTTGACCATTAATTATTTGAACGAATATTAGTCTACCAAAAAGTGCTAAAAAAATAAAGGCTATAACTACTATCGCAGTCATAAGCCTTTTGTGGATAGATAACAAAGAAAAGTTTGTTTTCATATCAGCCTCCAAATAAACTGCT
>CALVIT010000078.1 GCA_944331845.1 uncultured Clostridia bacterium | reverse complement strand
ACAAAAAAAGTAAAAACAAAAGCAAATTAATATAATTTTGTACAAAAAATTAAAGAATTTATGTCGAAAAATGTCGAAAAAATAATATAAATAAGAATTTTGTCAAAATATCAATGAAATTAAAATTTTTGATTTGGGTAAAAATTGAATTAAGCAATGTATCTTATTATATATAATTTTCTAAACAAAAATATATAAATTATAAAAATTATGCAAACTAAAAATAGGATATAGTAAGCACAAAAAGTATACACGCGCAAAATTATATTGTGTTTAAATAAAAGTCTTATTTGAAAACTATAGATAAGTTATATATTATAGATAAAGACAAGTCAATTTTTGTAAACATTAGATAAAATAAGTTGATATACTTTGATAAAATCAAAAAATTTGATATAATTATATATTATATTCTAATTATAATATATTACTTAAGAATGGATGAGAAAAATGTTTACTATTAGAAAATCTTGGTATGAACTACTTAAAGGGGAATTTGATAAGGATTATTACAAAAGATTGACAAAATTCTTGAATGAAGAATATTCAAATTATACTATCTACCCTAAAGCTGAAAATGTATTCAATGCTTTTAACTATGTACCTTATGATAAGGTTAAGGTTGTAATAATAGGGCAAGACCCATATCACGAACCTAATCAAGCGAATGGGTTGTGCTTCTCGGTACAAAAAGATGTTGAAATTCCTAGAAGTCTACAAAATATCTACAAAGAATTAAACACTGATTGTGGGTGCACTATTCCTACGCACGGAGATTTGACAAAGTGGGCTAAGCAAGGCGTGTTATTATTAAATAGTGTGTTGACAGTTAGAAAGGGGCAAGCAAATTCACATAAGGGTATGGGCTGGGAACAACTTATCGCTAAGGTAATTGATTTACTTAATCAAAGGGAAGACCCTATCATATTTATGTTATGGGGAAATAATGCTAAGGCGCTTGGCGAAAAAATTGACACGAGTAAACACTTCGTATTGACTTCGGCACATCCTAGCCCACTATCTGCTAATTATGGTTTTTTTGGTTGTAAACATTTCTCTAAGGCGAATGAGATTCTTAAAAAGTTAGGTAAGACGCCAATTGATTGGCAAATAGATTAGGTGGGTTATGGTTAATAATTTTAGTCATTATTTTGTTGATGACAAAACAAAGCAACATAAAGATATTAGTTTTGATTTTGTCTTCAAAGGGCAAAAGTATCACTTCAAAACTCAAGATGGGGTGTTCTCAAAAAGTCAAATTGATGATGGTAGTTTATTTCTTGTAGAGACTGCGCTAAAACAAAATCTCAATGGTTGTGGTTTAGACTTAGGTTGCGGATATGGTGCAATAAGTGTGCTTGTGGCGAGTAATGCGAATGTCAATATGACTGCCTGCGATATAAATGAACGGGCGGTACAGTTAGCGAATGAGAACTTTCAAGCAAATAAAATTAATGCAAATGCTATAATATCAAATGTTGGAGATAGTGTACAAAAGAATGATTATGATTTTGTTATAACTAATCCGCCTATAAGGGTAGGCAATGCTATACTTTTTAAATTCTTTGAAGATAGTTATCAAAAATTGCGTGTAGGTGGTGCATTTTATGCGGTATTGCGTAAAAAACAAGGAGCTGAAACTTATATAAAAAAAATAAAAAGTATATATGATAATTGTGAAATCTTAGACAAGCATAAAGGTTATGTTATTATTAAAAGTATTAAAAAATAAGTGTATAGTGCTTAAAATAAACAGTATAATGACATATTTTTGATAATATAGTGAAATATTTTAACATTATACAAGATAACAAGGTTTAAGTTAAATATATAATGAATAAAAAAGTAAATAAAAATAAATAAAAGATATGATATAAAAAGTGAAGGGAATTATGATTACGGGGTTCAATTTTAAAAAGAAGTTTGGGCAAAATTTTATAAGTGATAAGAATTTGTTAAGTGCTATTGTGGCTGATTCTGGTATAGACAACAATAGTCAAGTTTTGGAAATAGGCGCCGGTGCTGGTACGCTAACTGAGCAGTTGGCACAAGTCGCTAGCAAGGTTGTTGCTATAGAAATTGACAAAGATTTGACACCTTATTTGCAACTTCTATGTGATAGGCACAAAAACATAACTTTGATATTTGATGATTTTATGCGAGTCTCTAAAGAGACAATAGAAGAACATTTTGACAAAAAATTCGATGTAGTGGCGAATTTGCCTTATTATATTACTACGCCTATAATTTTTAGATTGATTGAAGAAGGGTTCAATATCAATTCTTTGACTATAATGGTGCAGAAGGAAGTAGCAGAGCGTTTTGTCGCTGACTGCAACTGCAAAGAGTATGGCGCTGTAAGTGTTATGTTACAAAGTCAAGCGGATTTGAAGATAACAAGAGTCGTACCTAGAAGTATGTTTTACCCTCAACCAAATGTTGATAGTGCAGTCATAAATATAAAGATAAATCCTAATAAATACAATATTAGTAACAAAGAAAATTTTAGCAAAGTTGTTAAAACGGCATTTAATTATAGAAGAAAGACCCTTTGTAATGCGCTACAACTTGGACTTAATATAGATAGGGAAAGTGCTGAAAAGATGATAGCGAGTATTGGGTTACCTGTTAATATTCGTGGCGAAAAATTAACAATTCAACAATTCATAGACTTATCAAATTATTTGTAGAATACAAATGTAAGGTTAAATATTTTTAATTAACATAATATTGAAACTAAAATTTATTTGTATATTATTTACATATATGACATTAAATTAATATGATATTGAACTTTAATAAAATTGAAACTATATTGTATGTATTTGAAATGTTTTATTGTATCAATAAATATGTTATACGAATAAGAATATAATGTAAATTATTATAAAGATTATAATTTAACATTTATTTTAGTTGTTTTATTATGATATTTAAAAAATGTCAAAAAACATAAATTTGTAATTAATCTACATTTAATAATTAATCTATATTAAATGAAAACACATTGAATGCAAAGTAACTCAATGTGTTCTTTTTGGGAAAATAAACCCCCAGCAGTGCTGGGGGTACTAAAGAGCTGAAGGCTTTGCACAAAAAGTCCTCCTATGT
>CALVIT010000077.1 GCA_944331845.1 uncultured Clostridia bacterium | reverse complement strand
GTACCTTTAGTACACAAGTCAAGAGCCCTGCTCTTGTACTAGGGTCGTAGGGGATGGAAAATCCCCTACACACACTCGCCCTTGCCTAAGGGTTCGTAAGGGAACGGGTAGTTCCCTTACATAAAACATTCACTTATATACTACATAAAAAAAATAACAGTTATACTGTTATTTTTTTATAATTATATACACAAAATTTAATAGTATACCTATTATTTATCGTTAGGTCTTATAGTTAAATATCTGTATGGTTCTACGCCAAAAGATTCGGCGATAACTTCAGGTCGACTTTGTAAGAAGTCGTGTATCAAATGCCTTTCATAAGAATTCATAGGTTGCATTCTTATTGTTCTACCTTCGCTCACTGCTTGGTCAGCGCACTTTGTCGCTTCGCTAAATAGTTGTTCTTGACGGCGTTCTTCGTAGTCTCCAACATTGACAATTATTCGCTTGTTATTGTCTTTGTTATGTTGTCTCTCGATAGCATTTAATAAAGTTTGTAATGCATTAATAACATCGGTTTTGCCAAACTTCTCTACACCACTACCCTTTACTTGTAGCACAAAAACTTTATTTTGTTCTCTTTCAAGTACATCAATACCCGCTTTGTAATCTTGCAATGCTTGTTTAAGAAAGTTAGCAACATAAGTTTTGTATTCTCCGCTGTGAGGAATATCAGTATTTGAGTTATTATCACTGCTAATTTGCTCTGCTAACATTTGACCAAATTCTTCTTTAGATTGATTCTCTACCCCTTCATTAATTTCTTTATCTTGAGGCTCTTCAATCATCTTAACTCTAACTTTCGCTTTCTTAAACATCCCGCTTTGACAAATAATGTCAACATTTACTTTCTCAATAGTCGTTCCTAATTCATTAAGTGCGTTGTTAACTGCTTCTTGGACATCCTTGCCTACTGCTTCAACTTCTTTTACCATACATACCTCTACTGTCTAACATAGTCAGGTTTATTGACTGTAATTTTTTTCTTATTGTCAGGTTGTGAGAAATTATTATATTTCTTGCTGAATATTAAACTAAATACATAGTTAATTATTGCACCGCACGCCGACATTGTAACAATGTAGATAGCGAATGCTGCACTGTATCCCCAAGTAATGAAAACCATAATCAATGGGAGAAGGACCATCATAACCTTTTGTGCTACAGCATTATTAGGTTTAGCGCTAGGTTTCTCTCTCTCTCCTTTAGCAGATACAATTCTGCCTTCATCGACGGGTTCTTTTTTCTTCTCTTTCTTCTTTATTACATAACTTGATAACCAAACAGACAAGAAAGTAACGCCCGCTGCCAATATAATTAATACATAATAACCATTGCTATTGCCAACTTTATCTCTAAGCGGACTCATAACTTCTTCGTATTCGGTCTTTTGAGTCTCGTAGTCTTCATCACTTTCTTTTATTCCAACAACGCTTGCGTATTCTTCAAATGTCGCTACAGGGCTAACAGTTCTATCTGGACGCCAAATGTTCTCTATCCATAACCAACTTGTTTTAATCTCATTGTATTTGTCAAATACCGCTTGATTTCTAGCGAGTTCAAATTCTTCTTGTGTTTGATTGCCCGCCATTTGTACGCTGTCATAAGTCTCTTTCAACTCGTTGTATTGTTGCACTGTTACATTTTTTGCAATATTGTTCATTCCAAAAAATAATGTCATAAATATGACTATGGATATAACCATATATAGAAGCATAATACCGCAAGAACCAAACATTCCCACATTCTCACGCTTGTATAACTCCATTGTCTTTTGGTTCAAAGTGTTTTTATCATCTTTGTATTTCTCTTGCAATTTCTGTAATTGCGGTTGAATTCGTGCTTGGTTTGCTTGCATTTTAGCGGTAGATTTTCTTTGAAAGAAATCTAGCGGTAACATAATTATCTTCAACAAAACAGCGATAAGGATGATAGTGAAGCCATAGTCGCCTATGAACCCATAAAACCACCTAATTATGTCTTCCCAAACTCCCAGTCCTTGCGGTATCTGCAAAGTAGCGGAAAGCAAATTAATTAAACTAACCATTTACAATCTCCTTTAATATTATCAGGTACAGGGTCGACCCCACCACAATGACTAGGGGTACATCTCATAATTCTTTTGACACCCAAATATGACCCTTTAAAAACGCCAAAAGATTTGATTGCTTTGAGTGTATAAGTCGAACAAGTTGGTAGATATATACAAGCGTGCGGTAGTAATGGTGAAATACAAAATTTGTAGAAATATATTAAGCCTTCAAAAAGCATTTGTAATGGCCAAAATATAATTTTGAGTATGCTCATCATTGCACCTTATACATAAGATTATAGATACATTTTTTTAAATCGCTATAACACATATTCTCTATGCCGGGTCTAGCAACGAATATGAAGTTCTTTTTGTCAAATTTTGTATTATCCTTGAGAAATTCAGCGATAATAGCCCTAATTCTTCTCTTAACTTTATTGCGAATAACCGCGTTGCCAATCTTGCTACTTATACTAATACCAAAACGACTGTAAGGTAAATACGCTTTGGTTACAATGAGTGTAAGGTTAGAAGCATTATATCTTTTGCCGTTTCTAAACATATAATTAAATTCTTTAATTTTCTTAATTCTGTATTTTTTGACTATCATACAGACACCTACTCCTCATTATAGTCTTAATAAAAAATGCTCACTATAAATAATGAGCACTAAATTATACAGTTAGTTTTGCTCTGCCACGCGCTCTACGTCTCTTGAGTACTCTTCTACCTGCAGTAGTTTTCATTCTTTGACGGAAACCGTGAACTTTATTTCTATGTTTCTTTTTTGGTTGATAAGTTCTTTTCATAGTACACACTCCTTTCAAATTTCAAAATAATATTAAGTTCTTATATTATATATGAATTACAAAAAAATGTCAAGATATTTAACTATTGTTTTCAAAAAAACTTATCACAAATAATATTGCACTACTTACTTACCTTCACCGACAAAATTAAACTATGCCCTTTATAATTTTCTATACACTAGCATAATAGCAAAAATCATTTTAGGTAAAAGCATCTAAAACCATCTAATTTTATAGTAAACTATACCTATAAAATTACAAACTAAATCTAATTTTTTTATTAAATTTAATACCAAATAACTCACACAACACATTATTGTTGTTCTTACAAAAAATATCTATATAACTGCAATTTTTATATATTATGCCTACAAAAAATACATACTTACCCTTCATTTTTGCAAAATCGCACAAAACTTGAAAACAAAGAATTAAACATTTTTTATCTAACAAAGCAACAAAAATATATGATTAAATTATTAAAGATTTTTATCTGTTTTTTTAATTTTAGTTATCCACATTTTGACAAAAATTGTGCATAACTACCTTACAATATCCACGCTATTATTATACCATACACCTTTCGTAAAATGCAAGTTTTGTTACACTTTTTTATTTTTTATTTTTTTATTTTTTTTATGTAGGGGATTTCCCATCCCCCACACCCCTAGTGCAAGGACAATGTCCTTGACCTATTTAGTTTGGTATGGTACTCAAATACAACTTATGTGCGTAAGACTCTATGTTATTTACTTTTTGCCTTAGCAAAAAGCAATACACCTAAAGTACTCCCACCTAAGTTTGATATATTTACCCATAGTACACGGGTCAAGGGAGACTTCCCTTGCCTAAGGGTTCGTAAGGGAACGGGTAGTTCCCTTGCACTATCTCTGTTATGCACGCAATACAAGTCTCGTGCTTATAACTTAATAATATTTACTTTT
>CALVIT010000076.1 GCA_944331845.1 uncultured Clostridia bacterium | reverse complement strand
ACTTTCTCTTCTCTATTTGTGAGAGTATTAGTTTTATTCTTTGAGTCTTCTACTTTAGTTTTAGCACATATTGCGTTTGACGCCACATTTATACTGCTAGCGTTCGACACTTTATTGTTTGTTGTAGCATTTATTACACTTGCTGTATCTATATTGTGAGTTCTATCTATGTAAGTAACGCTATTATTAATGTTTTTAACTTCGTTAGGTTTATGTGCAATATTACTTATAGTAGTTCCTTTATAAAGAGTACTATTAGCAATAGTTGTGTTGTGTAGAGTACTATTTACCTTATTCGCTATATTTTTATTGCACTCCGTATTCGCTACATTTGCATTCACAAAAAGACCACTATTGTTGTCTATACTAGTCTCCGCTCTTATTTCACTTATTTCGTTGTATCTATCTTCTTTGCGCATTTCATTACCTCCATTGTTTGCTCGCATTTCATACTCTGCACTCTCTCTAGCAAATTCAATCTCGGTAATATTGTGTGCATTATTTAGTTTTTTATTTATTTTGTTATTTGTATCTATTGTATTTAGAGTTCTAACTTTATTATAAGTATTATCAATATCACTGACACTTACACTGACACTTTTTGTGTGATTCTCATTATTTATGTTAGTTGTATGTGATTGTCTCTTACAACTAAAGTTATCAATATCGCTAATTATGTCATTTCTTTGATTAATATTTAACTTACCATAAGTTAAGTCATTATGTACTATTTTTGTGTTATTTTGCCCTATTTCTTGGGTCCTAGAATGCCTTCCCCCGCCTAGCATTTTTCTTCTCTTTTTGTATAATATACTCTCTCCTTTCTTTTGTTTGTTACTGCTAGTATACCACATATAAAACTTTTTAGTCAAACATTTTTATACTATTTTTTAGTTATTCTTACTTAATCCATACGCTTTCACTTTTATATAAAAACACATTGTTTATAATTTGCAATATATTATAATTTTATCAAATGCTATTTAGTTAAAACAAATAAGTATAGATACTTATATATATAACATAAAACAAAATTGATTAGGCAGTTTTTATATAAAATATCATAAAATTGTTTTATATTTTTTTTGTAGTTTGTTATAATAATACTATAAACTTTGGAAGGTGAAATTATGAATGATAAATTTTTGTCAAAGCAATATTTACAAACTCTAGATGCGTATTGGCGCGCTACAAACTATTTGTCTTGTGCACAATTATATTTACTACAAAACCCACTTTTGCGTCGTCCGTTATCTAAAGATGACATTAAGCGTAAACTCGTAGGGCATTGGGGGACTGTTCCCGGTCAAAACTTTGTGTATGCACACTGCGACCGAGTTATAACAAAATACAACCTAGATATGATACTCGTATCGGGGCCTGGGCACGGGGGCAATTTCTTTGTCGCTAATTCTTATTTGGAAGGAACATACACTGAACACTACCCTGATATAACACAAGATGAACAAGGGCTACAAAAGTTGTGTAAATCTTTCTCTTTCCCTGGCGGTATATCAAGTCACGTATCTCCAGAAGTCCCGGGGTCAATCAATGAAGGTGGCGAATTAGGATATTCTCTAGCACACGCCTATGGAGCAGTACTCGACAACCCTAACCTTATAGCAACTGTCATTGTTGGCGATGGCGAAGCGGAGACAGGTCCTTTGGCGACATCTTGGCACGCTAACAAATTTATTAATCCTAGCAGAGATGGTATAGTCTTACCTATATTGCATTTGAACGGATATAAGATTAGCAACCCTACAATTCTATCTAGAATACCACACGACCAGTTGAAGAAACTCTTTGAAGGGTACGGATACAAACCATATTTTGTAGAAGGTAGCGACCCAATGACAATGCACAAGTTAATGGCGAACGCTATGGATGCTTGCATTGAAGACATCAAGAGAATTAAAGCAAATAAACACATTAAGTATACCCCTATTTATCCAATGATAATACTAAGGACGCCAAAAGGTTGGACCTGTCCAAAAGTCGTAGATGGCTTAAAGATAGAAGACACTTTTAGAGCACATCAAGTACCTATCTCAATGACAAAACCTGAACATTTGCAAATATTGCAAGACTGGTTAATGAGTTATAGGCCTGATGAATTATTTGATAGTGATGGCAAACTCAATCAAAATATCGCCGACATTCTTCCGCAAGGCAATCAGCGTATGAGTGCGAACCCACACGCAAATGGTGGTTCACTACTCAAAGAACTGAAGACTCCAAAAGTTGAAGATTATACTATAACTATAAAGAAGCCCGGTTCTGTTAGAACGCAAGATATGCTTGAATTAGGCGGATACATTAGAGATTTGTTTGTATTAAATAAAGATAATTACAGAACTTTCAGCCCTGATGAAGCGATGAGCAATAGACTATACAAACCTTTCGAAGTAACAAATAGAGCATTTGAAGCAAAAATTCTAGATTATGATGACAAATTGTCTCACGATGGTAGGATAATGGACAGTTACCTATCCGAACACCTTTGTGAAGGTATGCTTGAAGGATATTTGTTGACCGGTAGACACGGAATGTTCAATAGTTACGAAGCATTCATAAGAGTTGTCGACAGTATGGTATCACAGCACGCAAAATGGCTCAAAGTATGCAGTGAATTACCTTGGCGTCAACCTATCTCATCACTCAACCTAATTTTGACAAGCAATGTTTGGCAACAAGACCATAACGGCTTCACACATCAAGACCCTGGATTTTTAGACCATCTAAGCAGTAAAACTGCAGATGTTATAAGAATGTATCTACCACCTGATGCTAATACCTTGTTGTATACTTACGACAAATGCGCAAAAAGTAAAAATCTTATCAATGTCATTGTCGCAAGCAAACACCCTTCTTATCAATGGTTAAGCACAAAGAAGGCAAAAGAACACACTGACAAAGGTTTGGGCGTTTGGGAATTTGCTTGTATGAATGATTATAATAACCCTGACTTAGTGCTTGCCTGCTGTGGCGACACTGCGACATTAGAAAGCATAGCGACAGTTTCGCTTCTCAAAGAATATCTACCAACACTTAATGTCAAATTTGTTAATATCATAGACCTTATGAAATTAGTCTCACAAGACCAACACCCTCACGGGTTAAGCGATGAAGAATATGATGCTTTGTTTACAAAAAACAGACCTATAATATTCAATTTCCACGGTTATCCTAGGTTAATTCATCAACTAACCTACAAAAGAGCGAATAAGGAACTACACGTCAGCGGATATTGTGAACAAGGCACAATAACTACTCCATTTGATATGAGAGTGAGAAATTATATAGATAGGTATCACTTGATGCTTAAAATATTAAACTATATAAAATTGCCTAAAGACAAAAAGAAAGAAATTCAAACTATTATGCTAGATAAATTAGATAAACACAATAAATACATTCGTGAATATGGTATAGATATGCCTGAGATACTCGATTGGAAATGGTAACATTATTTATAAAATGAATACAATATAAATTTACAAAAAAATAAGTTGTAGATATAATACAACTTATTTTTTGTTAATAATATAAGATACTCAAATCAATTTACTTTATGGTAAATTGTTTTCGACTGCTTGTAATATTGAGGTAATATGATAACTAATTATGATACTAATATGACAAAAATAATACAACTTTATATTTTATACAACCTTATTAAATAACTTAATTTTTGTTATTATACAATTGCTTTATATCCTATATTTAACTTTATTACAGTTTATATTCTGTATTTTATTTTAAACAAATAATCAGTGCAATATGTATTGACAATACAATACATTATATGGTATTCACTAAACCATCATATTTCGTAAGCACTTGCCCTATCTCATAGAATTAATATCCATTACATAATGTTGGCAGAGACAATGCAGAATATAAATAATTATACTAATCTCCGTTACTGCTTTCTTTTAC
>CALVIT010000075.1 GCA_944331845.1 uncultured Clostridia bacterium | reverse complement strand
ACTTCGCCTTTTTTTTTTCTTTTGCCCTTATTTACACAAGGTTTTTGATTATATTATGTGTCTTTATTTGTCTTAAAGAATTTAACCAAATGATATGTGTGTTCTTTATCTTCATCATCTTTCACTCTTATTTCAGTACCTGAAACATAAGATACAACACCATCAACATCACTTAGTATCATTGCTCCGCTATCTCTAGCGATTTTCTCTTCCATTCCTGTACCAACGAAAGGTGCTTCAGTTCTCAATAATGGAACCGCTTGTCTTTGCATGTTAGAACCCATCAAAGCACGCTTAGCTTCTGTGTTCTCAAGGAAAGGAATAGTTGTAGTAGCCGCTGACAATAATTGTCTAGGGGATACTTCCACATAGTCAACTCTTGATTTGTCAACTTCAATAATTCTGTCTTTGAAACGGCATACCAAACGGTCATTTACAAAGCACCCATTTTCATCAAGCGGGTCAGTCGCTTGAGCGATAATGTATTTCTCTTCTTCATCTGCCATCAAGTAGTCGATATGGTCAGTAACAACACCTGTTGCCTTGTCAACCTTTCTATAAGGAGACAAAATGAAACCATATTCATTTATCTTAGCATACAAAGACAATGAGTTAATAAGACCAACTGATTGACCTTCTGGAGTCTCGACAGGACAAATTCTACCATAGTGTGTGTAGTGAATATCACGCACTTCAGCACTTGCCCTTTCTTTTTTGATACCGCCTGTACCAACCGCTGACAATCTTCTCTTTTGAGTAAGTTCAGCAATAGGGTTAACTTGGTCCATTATTTGTGATAATTGACTTGTAGCGACAAAATTTCTTAACTCTTTGTTAATAGGTCTAGCATTGACAATAGTTGTAGGGTCTGCTTGAGACAAATCTTGACTTTGCATACTCTCTTTTGCTAGGTTAACTAACTTAACCATACCTTGTCTAAGCGCACCCGCCATCAATTCGCCAACAGGGCAAACACGACGGTTCGCTAAGTGGTCGACATAGTCAGTAACGCCTATATCTACATTCAAATCTAGCATAAAACTTATTGCAGCGATAAGGTCATCGATGGTCAAAGTCTTAGAACACAATTTGTCAACATTCTCTTTGATTGCTTGTAATTTCTCATCTTTTGTCTTGTATTCACTGATGATTTGCATCAAAGTAGGATAGTGAACAAGTTCATATATGCCCAACTCTTCAGGGTTACAGTTGATAACTTTGTCAAGATGAACCATGCGGTTACCTATCATCTTGTGCCCTTGTCCGTTAACTTCTACCCAGACTTCGTTAATACCAGCATCTTGAATCTCCCACGCCAAGTTACGGTCAATCTCAGTGCCTTTAGGTATAACTCTATCTTCAAGTTTAACATCTTCAAATAGAACTTGTTTAATAATTCTGTTAGCCAAACTCAACTTGTTGTTGAACTTGTATCTACCAACTTTAGCCAAGTCGTATCTTTGTTCAGTGTAGAAGACATTATTAATGTATGTCTTAATAGCATCTACACTAGGCAATTCGGTAGGTCTTAATTTCTTTGAAAGTTCAAGCAAACATTCTTCAGGAGTCTTGAACGCTTCTTTCATAAGTGTATTTCTAATTAATTCATTACCGCCAAATAAGTCAATAATGTAATCATTGAATACATCAGTATTGCTCTCGTCTTCCTTCTTGACCCCTTTCTTTTTCATAAATGCTTTAGCCTCATCATAAGACCATAGCATACCCTTCAAGAAAACACCAAGGGACATCTTGCTTGCACGATTAATTGTCGCCTTAATAATTCCTAGTGGAGTAGTCTCAAATTCAATCCACTCACCACGATTAGGAATCATTTGACCAGAGAATAGTTTAACCCCTGTCTTGTCCATCTCGGACTTATAATAAACGCTAGGGCTACGAACTATTTGACTGACAATAACTCTCTCGACACCATTAATAACGAAAGTGCCTTCTTGAGTCATCATAGGCATATCACCTAAATAAACTTCCTTCTCTATTACAGAACCTGTCTCACGATTAACCAATCTACAAGTAGTCATAATAGGACAAGAATAAGTCAAACCCCTTCTCATACACTCGTATTTGTCGTACTTAAATTCTGGAACGAGTTTAACAGAAAGGAAACTCAACTCCGCCTTACCAGAGAAATCTGTAATTGGAGAAAATTCTTTCATAACATTCCACATACCTTCAGTAATGAACTTATTGAAAGAATCCTTTTGAATAGAAATAAGGTATGGCAATTCTAGCGGAATATCATTGTGTAATATTTGCAATCTCTCCCTTTTACCATACTTCACTTTAACTGCTTGTCTGCCGTTTTCATTTTTTTGAATCATTTAAATGCTCCTATCAAAATATTTTATCAATTCCCTTGCAATTTTTGTTTGATTGTGCTAGTATAATGTCATAGATAACTAAAGTCATCCATTTTGACACCCTTTCTAGCCTTTAAAAATGGCAAAAATTTGCCATTTTTTGACCGATTAAAACTACAAAAAAACGGATATGTAGAAAAATTTAGATAAAATACATAGTATGTTATCATAAATAAAAAATAAAGTCAAGTATATTTGACAAAATTCTTTGTTTTTATTATAATTATTAACAAATTTAACAAATTTTAAGCAAAATGACTACCCAAAGGTCTTTTTTTGTAGTCTCAAATCATATTCATATAAAGTAGGTATTTATGACATATTTTAATAATTGGCTCAAAAACACATTCATAGCACACAGGGGCTTATATGACAACATCAAAATTCCCGAAAATTCATTGCTTGCATTTGCAAATGCGGTCAAATTTAATTATGCTATGGAATTAGATGTCCACCTAACCAAAGATGATGTCATAGTAGTATTTCACGACGCAAACTTAGAACGAATGACAGGCAAAAAAGGCAAAATTCAAGACTTCACATACAACGAATTATCACAATTAACACTACTTGATACAGACCAGCACATACCAACACTTCAACAAGTTTTTGACCTTGTACAGTCAAGAACACCTATACTTATAGAACTAAAAAGCGATTCTCTCTTCTCACACAAACTTGAGAAATTATTAAGCACCCAAATATCTAACTATAGCGGACAAGTAGCAGTGCAATCATTTAACCCCACATCAATTATATGGTTCAAAAATAACTTTCCTAGAGTCCCAAGAGGTATATTGTCAGCGAAATTCACAAAATCATTTAACAACCGCCCTACCTTAATCAAAAGAATCATACTAAAAAGTATGATTTTGAATAAAGTCATTGACCCAAATTTTATAGCATACAATGTGCTAGATTTGCCGTCAAAGAAGATAGAAGAGTACAAAAAATGCGGTAAGACCATTATAGGTTGGACAGTAAAATCGCAAGAACAATACGACCAAATCAAAAACTATGTCGACAATATAATTTTTGATAACTTCATTCCCAAAAAATAACTTTTATATTATATATATAATAATAAGACTCTATGTTATTTACTTTTTGCGTTTAGCAAAAAGCAAAATACCTAAAGTACTCGCACCAAAGTTCGGTAATGCACCCATAGTACACAGGTCAAGGGGGAGTCCCCTTGCCTAAAGGTTCGTAAGGGAACGGGTAGTTCCCTTACATCTTCTTTGTTTGTAGGGGATTTCCCATCCCCCACACCCCCAGTGCAAGGACAGTGTCCTTGACCTATGGAGTTTAGTATGATACTCTACACAACTTGTGTGCGTAAGACTCTATGTTATTTACTTTTTGCATTTAGCAAAAAGCAAAATACCTAAAGTACTCGCACCAAAGTTCGGTATGTGCACCCATAGTACACAGGTCAAGGGGAAGTCCCCTTGCCTAAAGGTTGGTAAGGAAACGGGTAGTTCCCTTACACTATCTTTATTATGTAGGGGATGGAAAATCCCCTACACACACTCTCCTTGTTGTGTACGAGACCCTATGACTTTATACAAACAAAGGCAATTAGTATATTCACTAATTGCCTTTGTTATATTATGTAGTAATTTCATATTAATTTCTAATACTATTTAACCCCTGTTATAGTCAATTATCTTAACAAGTCCTTATCTTCTCTAAAACTTGCTACTATATTAAATCTAACAACAATAGTCATTAGAATTTGTGTAATTACCACATATGGTAGAATGACATTGCAGTCTAATTCGCTAGTTATTATGTAAGATATTTATAATTCTTGTATTAATGTCTTATTT
>CALVIT010000074.1 GCA_944331845.1 uncultured Clostridia bacterium | reverse complement strand
AACAAGTTTATTAATATAGTTGTATAGTATTTTTTATAATTTATTATATAATTAATATTTTTTTAAGACATTCTCCTTATCTATAATAATAAATTGTAATGTAAGAATTTACTTCAAAACATTTTACAAATACGATAGATTATAATAGCAAATGATATACTTAATTATAATAGCAAATGATATACTTAATTATAATAGCAAATGATATACTTAATAAAAAAAAGCAAATGATATACTCATTTGCTTTCAAAATAATAAATAGATAAATTATGCTTTCTCTGTGATAACTTTGTTAATAACATCTACAAGTTCGCTTTGTAACCCCTTAGTGCTAATTTCTAATACTGCATAAGTAGACTCACTTGAACCTGCACTTACCATTTTTTGCACATAGAATTTAACTTCATTAACACCTTCGACATCATTAACAGTTACCCAAATCTTCTTAAATGTAACTACACCATCAGTGTAATTAGAATTTGTTTTCAATTCTTCGCATACATAAGGGTCGCCATCTTTATATAATGTTTGAACATCTGCATATACAAATCCTAAAACGAAATTATTGTCACTTGTAAGACTGCTTAATGATTTTGTATTAGAACCGACATAGTTATAATCAACAGTATTGCCTAGTTCTTTTTGGAATAAAGCACTCAATGAAGATTGTTTGAAACTACTGTTGAATGCATCCCAGAGTTCGTCATACAATTCCTTGTCTTCATCATTGAATAAAGTAGCCTTTGGTGTAGTTGAAGTCTGGTAAATATTAATAAAGTTAGGATTTTCTTTTGGTAATTCAATAGCGTATGATTTTGGAATAATTGCCATTAATATTGTAACAACTGCAAGTATCCCTAATACTATCATCACTACTGTAGCCCAAATATTAGCCTTGCCCATTCTTCCCTTAGTCTTAACTACTACATTCTCATTAACTTGGTTTTCCATTTTATCACCTATTCGTTTTTATCAGTTTTATCTTTTTTATTATTTTTCTTTGTATTAGAAGTATCTTCTTTTTGTTCTACTTCTTTTTTATTACTATCATCAGTTTTTTCAGCGGTTTCACTGTCATTTTTAGCAGTATCGCTGTCATTTTTAGCGACTATATTGTCTTCTTTGTTATCAATTTTATTTTGAGTGTCTTTGACATTTGACTTAGGAATATCAGTTACCACGCCTGCTTCGTATAATGCTCTTTGCGCTCTTTCTCTCAATTCCATAAGTGCTTGTTCTGCTTGTCTTTCTCTCTCTTGTCGAGCAATTTCTTCTTGCTTTCTTAAGATTTCCGCTTTCTCATCAATCTTTTTGACAACTTCTTCACAACTTGCACCGCTCATAATCATATCGACTTCATCGGTGTAGATTGTTTCTTTCTCAAGCAATACATGTGCCATAACATTTAGTTTGTCAACATTATCTTTAAGCACTTTCATTGCCCTATCATAATTCTCTTTAATCAATCTCTTGACTTCTTCATCTATTTCGCCAGCGATTTTCTCACTATAAGTAGCGTGAGATTGATAATCTCTGCCTAAGAAGAGTTCACTGTCACTGCCAAGGTACATCATACCAAATTTTTGACTCATACCGTATTCGGTAACCATAGCACGAGCAATATTTGTCATTTGTTTAATGTCATTGCTTGCCCCAACGCTCTTCTCGCCAAATATTAATTCTTCTGCACATCTTCCACCTGCCGCCATAGATATCTCATTACACAATTGTTCATAAGACATTGAATTACTGTCGACAGTATTTCTTGTTTGAGTATAACCAAGTGCCATACCCCTTTGTATGATAGATATTTCGTGAACTTTCTTGTCCTTTTGAAGTACATAAGCAACAATTGCGTGTCCCGCTTCGTGATATGCTGTTCTCTTGTTGTCTTCCTCAGTTGTAACATTGCTTCTCTTCTGTGGTCCCAACTGAACCTTAGCGATTGCTTCATTGATATCATTCATTGTTATGACGCTTCTATCCGCTCTAGCAGTCAATATCGCCGCTTCATTCATAACATTCGCTAAGTCTGCACCTGTAAACCCTATTGTTATCTTAGCAATAGCCTTGAAGTCTACATCATCTGCAAGCGGTTTATTCTTAGAATGTACTTGTAATATCTTCTCTCTACCCGCAACATCCGGTCTATTGACAACTATTTGTCTATCAAATCTACCAGCACGAAGCAAAGCAGGGTCAAGTACATCTGGTCTATTAGTTGCAGCGATGACTATAACGCCTTCGCTTCCGCTAAATCCGTCCATTTGTACAAGTAATTGATTAAGTGTCTGTTCCCTTTCATCATTACCGCCACCAAGTCCTGCGCCCCTTTGACGCCCAACAGCATCTATTTCATCAATAAATACTAGACAAGGTGCATTCTTCTTCGCTTGGTCAAATAAATCTCTAACTCTCGATGCACCAACACCGACAAACATTTCGACAAAGTCAGAACCACTTATACTATAGAATGGTACATTACTTTCGCCCGCTATAGCCTTAGCAAGCATTGTCTTACCTGTACCAGGTGGACCAACCAACAAAACGCCCTTAGGTATTCTAGCACCTAATCTTGTAAACTTCCTAGGGTTCTTCAAAAACTCAACGAGTTCTTGCATCTCTGCCTTCTCTTCTTCGCTACCAGCGACATCGGAGAACTTAACTTTGACATTCTCGCCTAATACTGCCTTAGTCTTACCAAAGCCCATATTACGCCCACTAGCACCCATCATACTCTTAATAAGAAAGTAACCAAGTATGACAATTACAGCGAAAGATAAATATGGCATTAATGTCGCGAACCAACTTTGTTGTGCTACATTATAACTAGCATCTACTTTCTCTGTAGGTGCCTGTGTCTGCCCTTCAAGTTTACCTTCATTGTAATCATTGATAAATTGTATTAATAATTCACTATTAATGAAACTAAATTTGAAGTCAGCTTTATTAGGGAAATCTTTCTCATCTATCTTTGAATCGGTAGATAAAATATAACCTGTATTCCCCACCGTAACAACTTCAGCGACTTCGCCCGCAACTACTTTGTCTTGAAATTCAGTGTATGAAATAGTCTCAATCTTATTGCTAAGACCAACAAAATACACAACTAACAAAACAAGTATAATTAACAAAAAAGTATATAGCCAAAACCTGCTTTTGTTGTTAGGTCTTTGATTTGAATGGCCATTACCTTGTTGATTTCTATTATCTTGATTATCCATCATTCCTCCAAATAAATTAGATATTATAATTATATTGCCCTATAATTGTAATTATCATACAATATACAAATATATTTATAAAATAGTTGGCAAGATAATTAAATACCCCAACAAAAATGTTATAGATTATTTTATCATAAAAAAAGAAAATAGACAATCAAATTGACACACAATTTTTTTATTGCCTAAATTCTTTTTATAAATTATAAACTTCTATCGTTTTGATTCTTTACAACATAGAAGAATTCAACATCGCCATTAGTCGTAATCATATTTTCATTATTTTCCCTACTTAACACCTGATGTATCTCTACCATATATTTAGCGAACATAATTTCCTTAGCAATTTTAGATAGTTTAAAATTCTCATTTTCTTTTTGTATTAAATCTTTTGTCATTGCTTCTTCTAACGACATATCCGCTAAATATAGGAATTTCTCAATATTTGATTTTTTAGAACATTTCCTTGATACTTTTAATAAAGCATCGAAAGTAGAATTATAATTGATATGATATTTAGCAGGCAAAATTGCCCCATCAACTTTCTTACAATAACTTAAGAATTTCCTACCGTTATCATTTAATTTGACATCAAAATTGTCATCAAATTCCCACATATCTTTAGAGAGTGGAACAGGCGAAGCGATTTTTTTATTTTTTACTTTATTTTTTAGAATTGAGCATAGGCACACTTGGTCAAAATCGCTCAATCTATTATAATTATATTTACCAATAATCATTTTATATATAACTCCTTAACTAATTGAAATTATATATCAAAAACCCCATTTTGTCAATATCAAAATAAAAGATTTTTTAAATAATTTTTTATTTTTTACTACATAACAAAGAATGAAATATCATAACAACTTTTATTTAGTAAATAATTGCTTCAAAATTAAAATTTCAAATATATTTTGTAACAAAATTTTCTATAATTTACCTAACAAAAGCAATAATGAATTATTTGTCAATCACGAAACTTATTACGAATTTAATAAACACAATTAGTTACTTAATTTAATGCACTTGATAATACACCATTAGCAAAGTAGTTCTTGTTCTTCTCTACTTCAAATTGATATGTGTTATATCCATTTGTTTTGTCTTCTTCGTATTCTAT
>CALVIT010000073.1 GCA_944331845.1 uncultured Clostridia bacterium | reverse complement strand
CAATTGTTTACAATTTTGCTGCAACATGCCCTAAGGGGGCTGAACAAACTACCGGCTAAGCCGGTAGTTGTGATTAAAGAACATAAATTTCACAACTTATAATTATTACTATAATATTGTATATTTATTTTTAGATTATTCACTTTTAATTTGTTTTATAACTTTAGCGGGATTTCCAACCGCTATACAATTAGCGGGGATATCTTTAGTTACGACAGAGCCTGCACCTATTATAGAATTGTCGCCTATTGTTACGCCCGATAAAATAATTGAGTTACCGCCAACCCATACATTATTACCTAGAGTGATAGGAGAACTTAGAATTGTACCATTCTGTCTGTCTTCAGGGTCGATAGGGTGAAATACTGAATAAAAACTTACATTTGGTGCTATTCTACAATGACTACCTATTGTAATTAGAGATGTATCAAGCATTGTACAGTTATAATTAATGAAAACATTATCTTTTATAACTATATTACACCCATAATCACAAATAAAAGGTTGCATAACTTTAGTATTTTCACCTATAGATTGAAATAATTTGTTAAGTATTTTGTTTCTTCTTTTTTTATTTTTTACATTTGTTTTATTGTATTTTTGACATAATCTTCTAGCGTTGTATCTGATTTCACTTTTTTGTCTGTCTTCTTCTTGTGTAAAACTATAAATTTCCATTTTGGCTCCGTTTATTTATTGTGTGGTATTTGTTGATAACAATTTATTATTGATTTTATTGAATTTTGAAGCAATTTATCATATTTTTTTGACAATTTTAATGGCATTATTTCTTGTATTCCGCTTTCTCCTATGATAGCGGGGCGAGAGTAGTAGATGTCTTTATTTTTGTCGTAGGATGACACTGTCAATACTTCGTGACTATTTGTAAATATTGCATTTGTTATTTTGACTAGACTCATACCTATACCAAAGTTAGTATAGCCTTTCTTGTCTATTATCTCATAAGCACATTTGCGAACATAATCAGTGTAGTATTCTTCTTCTTGTGGTAATAGATATTGATTGATGTCATTCATACCTATAAGTGCTGTGTCCCAAGCGATAAACTCGCTGTCGCCGTGTTCGCCTAATACATAACAATGTATATGCCTTGGGTTAATATTTAGTCTTCGGCCTAAGACATATTGTATTCGTGCTGAGTCAAGGACTGTTCCGCTTCCTATGACTTTGTTAGGGGCGAACTTAGACAACTTCTGTGTTATAGTTGTCATAACATCAAGTGGGTTGGTCGCTACTAGGTATATTCCATCGAACGCTGTCTCTGCTACTTTAGATATTATATCATTGAAGACATCGTAGTTTTTGTCGATTAGGTCTTGTCTTGTTTCGCCTTTCTCTTGGTTTCTTCCAGCGCATAATACAATCAAATCAGCATTATCACAATCGCTATAGTCGCCCCCATATATTTTATGGTAGTTTGGACAATATGGCAATGCGTCATTTAAGTCTTGCGCCTGTCCTTTAGCGTAGTTTTGATTCAAATCAATCAATGCTAATTCATCAAATGGTACTGTTGAAGTTGTCAATGCGTAGGCGTATGCCATTCCTACATTTCCGCAACCTATTATTACAATTTTTCTCATAATACACCTTTATATTATTATACAAATTTAGTTATTTTTAGTCAAGTAAGTTGATTATAGAGTTTTTTTATAATTAAATTATGAATTCTCTAATTTTAAAGTGCAATTTATGTGCTAAAGAAATACATTTTGTGAAATTAATAAGTTTGTTTAGAGTATACAAATTAGATAAGTTGTGTTAAGTATAGATTGTGTTTTTAGATTTTTTGTGCTAAAATATTAATATGATTATTACGGGAACGATTAAAGGTATTATATTTCAAAATGAAGAGAATGGATACACTATATTAGTGCTTGAGACAGAAGGTGGGGACACCACTTGTGTGGGCACCTTACCAGCAGTTAATATTGGCGAGAGTCTTGAACTAGATGGCGAGATTGTCATTAACAAAAGTTATGGCGAACAATTCAAATTTCATCACGCAAAAGTTGTGCAACCTAAGACTGAAGATGGTATTGTTAGGTATTTAGCGAGTGGTCTAATTCGTGGAGTAGGAAGAGTTACTGCTGAGAATATTGTCAAAAAGTTTGGGCAAGATGCTTTGAATATAATTGAATTTAACCCTAGTAGGTTAACTGAGATAAGGGGTATTTCGGAACAAAAAGCACTTTTGATTGCTGAGAGTTATATTGAGATAAAAAGAATGCAAGATACTATAATGTTCTTACAAGATTATGATATCTCTAGTAGAATGGCAGTAAAAATATATGAAACATACCACGATAAGACTATGGAGCGACTAAAGACTAACCCTTATTCATTGGTTGAAGATGTTGATGGTATCGGTTTCATTACTGCAGACAAAATCGCTAACAAGTTAGGCATACCATTTGATAGTGATTTCCGTTTGAGAGCAGGTATTCTACATATACTCAAAGAAGGTGCGGACAAAAGCGGTCATACCTATATGCCGTGTAGCGAAGTATACAAGGATGTTGCTGAGTTACTTAAAATTGATTTTAGCGACTTTGAAGAGAAGATTGAGAAGATAATATTCCAAATGCAAATTGACGGAGCACTTAAGGTTGAGACTATTAATGACACTGAAGTATTTATGTTGTCTAAATATTATTATATTGAGAAAGCTTCTGCAAAAAAAATACTTTCATTATTAAGTCATAATGTTATGCCTAAAGACTTTAGCGATGAGATTAGCAAATTCGAGAAAGTCAACAATATTGAGTTACACGAACAACAAAAGCAGGCAGTCCTTACTTCGTTAAATAATGGTATCAGTGTCATAACAGGTGGACCTGGTACAGGTAAGACTACTATAATTAAGTGTATTCTCTCTCTTATGCGGAACCAAAGGAAAAATACTCTATTGCTTGCTCCAACAGGTAGAGCAGCGAAAAGGATGAGCGAGAGTTGTGGGTTTGAAGCGAAGACTATTCATAGGGCATTAGAGATAGACTTTAGCAATCCTAACGAATGTTTTAGATACAATGAGTATAACAAATTGACTTGTGATTGTATTATTGTAGATGAAGTATCTATGGTAGATGTAGTGTTATTGAATGCACTACTAAAGGCGGTAAAAAAGAATTGTCAGGTTGTGCTTGTTGGGGATAAGGACCAACTGCCGAGTGTGGGGGCGGGTAATGTTCTAGCAGACATTCTAAATTCTGGGGTTGTGCCTTATGTGTATTTAACTGAGATATATAGGCAAGCCAAAGAGAGCCTAATTGTTCTCAATGCTCACGCTATCAACGAAGGTAAAATGCCGAAGATTGACAATAAGAGTAGAGATTTCTTCTTTGAGAATAAACACGAGACTGTTGACATTATGAACACAGTCGTTTCGCTAGTTACTCAGCGTTTGCCAAAATTTACAAATATAGAACCTAGCAAAATTCAAGTTCTAGCACCTATGAAGAATGGTCTATGCGGTATAGAGAACTTAAATAATGTTCTGCAACAAAAAATTAATCCGCCGTCTCCAATGAAGACTGAATTGAGCACGGAAAGGATGATTTTTAGATTAAATGATAAAGTTATGCAAATTGTCAATAATTATGAGATAGAGTGGATAAGATACGGCGATGACGGATTAATTGAGAACGGTGAGGGCGTATTCAATGGAGACATTGGAACTATTACTTCTGTCGATTTTCACAAGGGCGAAGTCGAAGTTACATTTGAAGATGGTAGAATATGTACTTACCCTAAGAATGAACTTATCAACCTACAACTTGCTTATGCTATGACTATACACAAGAGTCAAGGTAGTGAATTTGATGTCGTTGTCATACCTATTATTGCTGGTACGGGTAAGATTTTGACAAGAAATCTTCTGTATACCGCTGTTACTAGGGCTAAGAAAATTGTTGTATTAGTTGGTTCACAATTTTATCTAAGGCGTATGGTTGAGAATGATTATACCGCTAAGAGATATTCTTCTCTATGCTGGATGTTAAAACAAGGCGAAGCATTATTTAGTGATAAATTCGATTAGAAATATTTAACCTATAATGTTGCTTTAACTTAGTTAAGATTTATTTGTAAATATGTTAGTAAAGTTGTATAGTTGTATAAATTTTATAATAATATTCAATATTTGTATATAAATAATTTTTGATTGCAGATTTAGTCAAATTTGAGTTGACTAAATTTTGTATTTTGTGCATAATATTAGTGCAAGAAGGTGAATTATGAAAAGTATTATATTAGTTTTAGATGGATTTGGCGTTGGCGAAATGCCCGATGCTGATAAATTTGGCCGAAGAAGTAGACAGGGCCTTGC
>CALVIT010000072.1 GCA_944331845.1 uncultured Clostridia bacterium | reverse complement strand
TTCAAACTAATAATAATTTACTTATTTTTAGGCCAAATATTATATTCATATAATTTATATTGTTTGTTAGATTTTACATAATAAATAATTTAATGTACTTTTGTGAGAAAATACTACTGATGCCTTATAGGTTAATAAATTCGATTAATCATATATTACTTATTAAATGCATTTAATATAGTAATAAGAAAATGAGGTAATATGTATTTAGACCTTTTTATTTTGGCACAAATAGTCGGCTTTTTTTCTTTAGTTTTGTATTGCGTTAGTATGCAACTAAACAATAGAATAAAGTTATTAATATTACTTTTGTTAGTTAATTTATTGAATGCTATTGTGTATTTTTTGCTTGGAAGTATAGCAGGGGGAGTAGTAGCGCTAGTTTCAGTTCTAAGATTAGTGATATTTAGTTACTATGTTAAATTAAATAAAAATTGTCCATTGTACATACTATTCTTTTTTATAGTGCTTGAAATATTTGTGGGTTACATAACCTACGATTATTGGTACGATATCCTATGTGTATTAGAAGCGATAATAGTCGCCTACGGTACATACATTAAAAATATGACTATAACTAGAATTTGTCATTTATTCTCTTGTATACTAATGTTTACATTTAATATTTTTGTCTTAGCATATTCAAATATGTTGAGCGAATTTATAGGGTTGATATTCACATTCATAGGAATAATAAGATTAGACATTTTGCCTAAAGTAGCGCCTGAAGTATTTGAAAAAAATATTATTTTTGCAACATTTATAAGGAAAACAAAAGATAATGTCATTAAACCAAAGTCGCATAAATTAATAGAAACTCATCATCTACATTCAAATAAAACTTCATCTAAATATGACACATCTACACCACAAATCAAAAATGTAAAAAGATAATGTGAAGTGAATTCAAAAATGGGTACACATTTAAAAACACACTAGAAAGAAATTTTTTATAAGGGTTGCATTGAAGTTGACAATGTTTTTTGTTATATAATTCTATCCAATCTTCAATTAGAATTTTTGATGAATTATTTAGTAGTTCAATATAATATTTATCAAAAATATTATATAATCTTATAGTTTTTTAAAAAAATAGGTTGTATTTATCCTAGATTTTGTGTATAATATTATAAATGGAGGTGAAAAATGAAAATTGATACAAGAAATGTTGTGTCTATGACAAATGCAAATCAAAATTTTTCACAAGTTGCTAAATTGGTAGATAAGAATGAAGAAATAGTAATTCTAAAAAATAACAAACCAAAGTATGTGATTACTAAATTTAGTGATACTAATGCTATATCTAATGATATGTTAATTGTTATCGCAAAAATGATTTTAGCAGAACACAAACACGCATTTGAGGTGCTTAGTAAATGATTAAATTTGATAAAGATAAAGTTTTATTGTTACAACAATTAGTAATAGAATCAAGTGGGGGTACAGCAGGGGTTAGAGACTTTGGCTTATTAGACTTGGCACTTGAATCTGCTTTTCAAACATTCGATGGTATTGAACTATACCCTACAAAGGAAGAAAAGGGCGCAAAACTTGGTTATAGTTTGGTATCGAATCACGCATTTGTTGACGGAAATAAAAGAATAGGATTATTAGTTATGTTGTCATTTTTGGCTATAAATGGTATTAATTTGAAGTATACGGATGATGAACTTATTGATATAGGTTTAAATCTTGCTAGCGGTAAAATGGACTATTTTAATTTACTAGATTTTATAAAATCGCACAAAGTTTAGAATATAAATATTTGATATTAAAATTATATTTTAGTATTGCAATTAATATTGATAAATAAAAAACACTAACATAAGTTATAAATAAACTTCAATGTTGGTGTTTTTTTTATTTTAGTTTTTTGATTAAATCAATGACAATTTGTTTATTTTCATTAGATAATGTGCTGAATAATTCTAGAATATTCTTATCTTCTTTGTTGTATTCTTCGCCTAAATAAAAGAAATCTTGTGGCGTTATATCTACTATCTCACAAAAATCTAACAAAGTTTTTACCTTAAGTGTGACAGTTCCATTTTCAATTGTTTTCATAAATTGTGGATTGTATCCTAACCTTACGCTAGTTTCTCTTAAAGATAAATTTGCTCTTGTTCTAAAATACCCAACTCTTTTTATAACTTCATCATAATTTATTTCTTTCATATCAAACTCCTTGATATTATTTTAAAACACAAAATCAAATTTTACGGTTTAAACAATACACTTAAAAAATAGAAAATACCTTAAAATGAGTCAACTAATAACTCAAATATGATATAATAAAACAATAATTGATTAAACATAAATTAGTGTATCCATTTTTTTGACTTTAATCAATTATAATTGGAGGAGATATGAGTAAGATTTGTTCGTTTTTTGGACATAGAAAGATTAACGAAAGCAATAATTTGTACAACAAAGTTTATAATATCATTATTGATTTAGTCGAAAAGAAAGGTGTAGATACTTTTTATTTCGGTGGGTTCGGTGAATTTGATGATTTGTGTTATGCTATAGTTTCAAAATTAAAAGAAAAATATTGTTTTATACAAAGAATTTATTGTTTAGAAGATATTAGGTACATTAATCCACTTAAACGACCTAAATATTTAAAAAGTGAAGATTATGAAAGTTTTATTTATTTACCTTTGTCTTATGATTATTGGTATACTAGAATATATTATAGAAATTGTGCAATGATAGACAGTAGCGACTTTGTAGTGTTTTATGCGATGCCAAAGAATGATAGTGGGGCATATAAGGCATTAAAATATGCAATTCGTACAAAGAAACATATCGTTAATTTGTATGATAATTAAAAATTGTTTTCGGGTTAAAAGTATTGACAAAAATCTAATTGTTATCTATAATATCTATGATGGGGCATTGTATGAGAAATATAGATAATGTTAAAATATTAGATATTCCTACTAAGGGTATAAGTAAAAAAATGTTCTTTGAGATGAATGGTAAAACATATTTATTCAAGGAAAATTACAAAGATATTAGAAGGGATATTATTGAGAGTCTTTATTCATTTATTTTGCAAAAGGTGGGTGCAGAAAATTTTGTAAAGTATGAAATGGCTCAATATAAGGGGGTTGATGGTTGCATTTGTGAATCTTTCAAAGATGATTCTACAAAATACGAAATCAGTCTTGTTGATATTTTGATGTTTAATTATATGTACAACAAAGATAAGAAGCGATGCGATTTGAGTACACAATTTGATGATGATACTTTTGATGAGTTTTATAGATATGATACTTTAAATAGTCCATCTTATGGTGAATATGACATCTCATTAGACTATGTGTTGGAAGGCATACAAGAATTTTGTAAGATATATAAAATAAAATGCGATTTTAATTCATTACAAAGTAGGTTAAAAGACATTGTCGTGTATGATTTCTTTCTGTGTAATGGGGATAGGCATTGGGCTAATTTGGAGTTCTTAATTAATGAAGATGAAGACAGACAATTAAATATGGAATTGACTAAAATATTTGATAATGGCGAAGCGTTTGGTTTTAGTTCTGCATTACAGAATAGGAAAGTTGCTAGAAGTTATGTTGATGTGAGATTGGGCATTTCTGAGAATGGTAGGACAAATAAATTTCGTGGAAATAAATATTTTGATAGGGGAAAAATTGTTGCAACTGATATTTATGAATTGTCTCAAAAAGACAATCGAATAAAAAATTATGTTGATAAGTTTTTAGACTTTGATATTGAGAAAACATTAGAAGAGTTCGAGAATACAGAAGAATGCAAAATACCTGAAGATATGCGAGAAGAAATAATGCAAAATCTAAAAATTAGAAGAAAGCAATATATCACTTCAGTAGATAAATTACAAAAGAGACTTGACAAAAGTAAATTAAAAATTAATGAATCAAATTTAATTAAAGTATAAGTACAATTGTTAAGCATAAGGGAAATATATTAAATATCAATATTAATTATTAATTCTATAGTTATATAAAAACAATGAAATCATTATGCTTTCATTGTTTTTGTGTATAGACAATTATTAAAAAAGAAACCTAGTAAAAAAAATTACTAGGTTTCTTTTTTAATAATAAAATGAAATAAAATTCGCTTAAATTATGGTGTAAATAAATATAATTTTAAGCATTTATATATACATTATATAATATTAATGATTTTAATGTCCTATAGTTGAATAAAATTTTTATATAGGTTTTCTATATGTAAATATGAAAGTTATTTTCAATCTCAATTTTACTAAAGATTAATTGATTAAATTTCGCTTAGCAAAGTTATATTTGCTAATTCTCTTGAATTTAAGAAAAATAAAAAAGTAGATTACTTTGGTAAAAAATGTAACTATGAACTATCTCTTAGCAAGATTATACTCGCTAATGCTCGTGGCGGTGGGGGTAACGAAAAAAAAGATGACAAGTAGTCATCTTTTTATATGGTAGAGATGAATGGACTTGAACCATCGACCCCCACCTTATCAGGGTGGTGCTCTAACCAGCTGAGCTACATCTCT
>CALVIT010000071.1 GCA_944331845.1 uncultured Clostridia bacterium | reverse complement strand
ATAAAATGAAGAAAGTTACCGTATTAAATGCTTTTACAATTATAGCATATTGTTTTTGTTTCGCTATTGCGATTATATGGATATCGGTTATTGCTGCTTTTGCTTTGGGGTATTACACTCCAAAGACTGTATATGCAGAAGACATCTACATTGATAACATTGATGAGAATGCTAAAATTGAGATGATAAATGGGTATCCTGTTTTACGAGTTAATGGTATAAGCGAAAGTGATAATCCTAATATACTTGTTGATTCTTCATTTGTCGTTAGGGGTAAAACAACTCCTATCTATGACGATGATGGCAATATTGTTGATGAGAATGAAGTAACTGAGACAAAAATAAAACTCACAAGTAGCAATCCTGCTGTAGCAACAGTACAGGCAGAAGGTGAAATAGGACAACCTATTAAGATTACGGTAACCAAAGATGCACAAGGCATCAACAAGGGCGGTTTTTGTTTTATTAATGTTACAAATGAACAAAATCAATATATGTCAAAACCTTTGGTCGTATTTGTAGATATTCCTGTTACTGATATTGCGGTATCAAGTGATGATATGATGACTGAAGAAGTCGATGGTGTTACAAAATTCATTTTGTATCAAAATGAAAGTGCTAAGATAAGTAGTCAATTGTTACCTACTAATTCACAAGACCCATCACATATAGACAATAATTCTTCATTTAATGCTTTTAGAAAAACTGCTAAAGTTATAGAGTATTCTATAGATGAGAATTCTCCTAAGAATGTAATTAATATTGATGAATATGGCAATATTACCGCAGTTGGTGTCGGCGAAGTAACAGTTATTGCTAAGACATTAAGAACATATGATGACATAGACTTTGTTAATAACTACGATTCAGGTATCCCTGAACAAGGCGACTACATACCACCTGAGTTATTAGAAGGTAGATACACAATTGAAACATTTGTTGTTGAAGTGCGAGAAGTTACTTTAGACGAGATTAATATTGATGGTAAGACTATACAACTACCACTATTCGAGAAAGTAGAATATGGCCCAAGTGATTTGGGAATATCTTTGAAAGCATCTAATGGTAATGATGATTATTTTAACAACTTATTAAATGATTTAGTTCTTACATCAAATAATCAAGGTTTGCAAATTACAAAAAATAATCAAACTAACAAATGGGAATTTTTGTTAATGCAGGAGATTTCTACAGGTATTACTGTGAGTGTGTCAGTTCCACAATATCCTGAGACTTCAGCAATGTTAGAAGAATTTGAGATTATTACAAAAGGTATCGATGAATTAGTATTTGAAGGTACAAGCAAGAATAATGACAACTCTTCTTACAATGATTTAGTAGAGATTAGTATCACAAAAAATGGCGACATTGTATCATCACAAGGCAATACTTGGAATTGGAGCGATTTCGTCGAGATTATACCAACTAGTGGCAATAATGAAACATCTTATAATGTTGTGAAAGTTTTTGCTACGGGTACATACTTTAATAATAGCGAATACAAAGATGCTAGATATGTTAACGAACAAGGTGTTGAGATAGTTCAATTAGGCACAACGTTATTTGCAGGCTTCGGTAGGGAAGTTAGGGGCGAAGACTTAACAAACCCACATTTAGTCCAAGCACTCGCTCGTGGTAATATTGCATTGCGTGCTTATGTTATCAAAACTGATATTAATGGCAATCCTATTGATGCTAATGGCAATATTATTATATTAGATAATGAAGGCAATGTAATTGATAGCGAAGGTAATGTGGTTACTGAGAATATTCCAACCTTTGAAAAAGTAGCGGTCAGCAATGAAATTATATTTAGAGTAGTAGAAGAACTTACTGATTTAAGCGCCTACATAAATATTGAGAGTACAGGCACAGATGAGTTAATAGGTACAACCTCTACAAGTACTACTTCAAAATATTTAGCAGTCAGTAGCGTATCAGTCCATCAAGTTAGATTGTTAGGTAATTCTAACGGTGCATTATTCGATGCTTTCAACAATGTTTCATCAAGCGGTTATTGGATTCGTGCTGTAAGTGATGATGATATGATATTGAATACTTCATTACAGCAGGAAGATATGGGTAATAGTCAACAAAACTATTATTTGAATATTAATGTTCAAAATCTTAAACCAACTTCTGAATATATTGAGAAAGACATTAAGATAGAATATTACACAGGCGATTATTCAATATCTAGTGATGGATATGAGACAATATTCACATTGCGACTTTATATTATCGAAGTTCCTGTAGAGTCAATTCAAATGAATGTCAATGCTCAAGTTAGTGATACAGCGGATGATATAGATTGTTATTGGTTGACAGGTTTACTTAACTACAAATCTGAGATGCTCAATGGTAGACAAGAAGTTAATTCATTGACATCTAAGTGGGGTATGATTGATGGAAGCGGTGTTATGACCGAGATAACAATTAGTCAACCTACTTTGACAGCAGGTGCTATCCAAATACTACAAGGACTTCAAGAAGGTGAAGACTATTTGATGCCAAAGGCATTGACAATATCAAATACTGCTTATAATTATAAAATTCACGACAAAAATGGCAATACTTCTAATGTCGCTTCATTGGTATCAACTACCGTTGGAAATGAAAATCTAAATAAGATTATTATCAAAGAATTAAATACAGAAGTTTATATTACTGTATCTGCTGCATATCAAAAGTATGTAGATGGAGTCGCAGTCCCGATAACTGATACAATTTGTGTTAGAGGTAATTTAGCCGAAAATACTCAAAATAGTTTACAATGGCAGACACAAGATGGTGAATATTCTACAACCGCTTCAGTTTTAACACTTAACTTGACAGAACAAGGCGGTGGATATGCTCTAAGAGATAATAGTCTATTTAGTCTCAAGTTTGTTGGCGCAAGCACTGTTGGTGAAGATATATTTGTGTCTAGCACTTCACAATTCATACAATTTGAAGTCGCTGGAGACACAATATCAAAAGTTAGACTTATAGAAGGCGATAAACTTGTTTTTGCAGGTCAACCATTAGATAATATTGAAGCGCATATAAATGTAGTTCTAACAACTGAAGAAGGTTGTAAGATTAGACAACAATATACAATATACTTCTCATAATTTATAAATAAGGATAAGAGAATACTATGCAAAGATTTATTCCAAGAAAAACAAAAGTCAAAATGCAATTTCTCAAGAATGTAACTCTTGGGGATATGATACTTGCTGTCATAGCGATTGCTGGGTTCATACTGTTTGCTCAAAGTAACCTACCATTTAATTGGTATATAGGCATCGCTTGGCTAGCATTGTGCATTAGTTTTTGGATACCTGTCGCAGATGGTGTCAGGTTATATGTGAGTATTGGGTTACTATTTAGATTTTTGGCTTTCAAAAAGAAATATAGTAAACATATGATGCGTAAGCACTCACCAATAACTGAATTGATACCTTATGATGCGATTGTAGAAGGCAGATTTATTAGTTATCAAAGAGAATATTACGCACAAGTTATAGAGATTAGTCCTGTAGAATTCTTTATGCTTAGCGAATATAAGCAAGATATGCTTATAAATACCATTGGTAACGCACTTAAGAGACTACAATTAAGTCAACAAGCAAGTATTGTAAAAATCAATAAGGCAATGATTTTTGATAAATATATGCAGACTGAGGAAAGGAAATATGACAGCCTTATGGAACTTCATAGTGAGGGCGAAATGACCGCCGAAGAGATTGAAGTTCGTTCTGAAATATTTGAAGCAAGACTTGATTATTTGCGAACAATAAATGAATCTGATAGAATCTTTAAGGATGCATTCTATATTGTAGTATACGACAAAGATAAGGAACAATTAGACATAACTATAGAAGGTATGTTATCAAGTTTAAGACAAAGTGCTACACCTATGGTGGGTAAATTGCTTCAAGGCGAAGAGTTGGCGGTATTTTTGAAGGCAAACTATGGTAAAGATTTCGACCAAAGAGATGTAGAAGTCATACCATTAAGTGAGCAAATCAAGTGGGCGACTCCTGATGTTGTTGAATTCAAAATGTCTAAGACAAAGATTGATAACAAAGACTACAGAAGTTTTGTTATAACCGATTATCCTATCTCGGTTAGTAATGCGTGGGGATATCCAATATTTAGTCTTGATAGAACTAAGGTTGTGGTTAATATCAAACCTGTACCAAGAGCACAAGCAGAGAAACAAATCGACCGTGCTTTAATTGAAATGGAATCACAAGCACAGTACTCATTAAAGAGTTCAAAACAAATTGAATATCAAACACACAGTAATACTCTTCAACAATTATTGACTGATATTAAGAATGCCAATGAAGAGTTATACAATGTTAACATCCACATAGTATGTGAAGAAGAAGCGAAGAAAGAAGTTAGAGCATTATTAAAACAAAATGGTTTTAAATATAGCGAAATGTTTGGTAGACAAGTAGATGAATTTGTAAGTAATAATATTTCAAAAATTGATAATGTCAAAGATGCTGTCCGTGGTATTCACTCTGCATCTGTCGCTGGTTTATTCCCATTCATTAGTAATGCGTTACAAGATGAAGGCGGATTCTATCTAGGATATAATTCATTGCCGGTATTCGTTGATTTCTACAAGAGAGATAATGTTCGTGTTAACAGTAACATTATGGTCGTAGGTAAATCAGGTTCAGGTAAATCATTCGCTACTAAGACCTTGCTTGCTAATCTAGCAGCAGATAACGCAAGAATATTCAT
>CALVIT010000070.1 GCA_944331845.1 uncultured Clostridia bacterium | reverse complement strand
TTTTAGGTGAAATAGGTATTAAATTAGATTTAGGTGATGAGTGGCAAGAATACAACAAGGTATCTAAAGAATTAAAACCATATTTTTATAAGGGTTATAAAAATAATGATATGTATATTAATATTTTGACCTATGGAGTTTTGATAGGAGAAGATAATGGGGAATATGTAAAATATAAATTTTCAGAATTACAAAATAAGAATATTGGAAGAATAATATCTTGTGAGTTAACAGAAAGGACATTGGAGAATAAAGGACAAAATTTATTAAAAATGTTATTTGATAAAGATAATAATGAATTATATAATTATAAAATATTTACTGTATTTTCTGGTAAAATGAATATGTTTGGTTGTATTGATATTTATTTTTACGATTATGAAAATTTAAAAGAAGTACAATATATTGTAAATAATAAAATTATTTTAGGTGAGTAGATGGATGCTTTTGATAACGCTTTGGAAAGAATTGACGAAATTAATATTGATAAAAAACTTATTCCCGCTTTTAATGAATCATTAAAACTTATGTCTAATTATTTTGATAAATTAGATGAACTTACAACCGATTATAATCAATTATTCGAGGAATTTTTGTATAATAATTTAAAGATTACTGCTGTTGATAAATTAGATAATGCTGAAGGAATGTTCTATCCAAATGAAAATAAAATTGAAATTGTATATAGAGAAAATAATACCAATTTTATGGTACACGTGCTAGTTCATGAGTTTATACATTTTATGATTCACAATCAATATTCGAGTTTGCCTTCTTGGGCTGATGAAATGATGACTGAATTCACTGCTATGCAAATTCAAAATAATGATTATGGTTCGTATGCGGCATTAGTTGATATTGCGAAATATATTGACAGAAATATTCAAAAAATTAGTGTTGAACAATTTTTGAATGGGCATTTTAGTGATGTAATTAATGAACAGGGTTTAGATTTTTTCACTTTATCATTGAATCGTTGTGAAAAAAAGTCTTATGGAGTCTCACAAGATATTCAAAATGTTATTTATCATTTAATAACTCATAAATTAATTAATGAAGTGAAAGAAAACAAAGATAAATCATATAGAGAATATTTCAATGAATACATAAATTTGATTGCTGACCATTATCGTATTATTACGAGTGAGGCAGTTGCAATTTTTGTTTATTTAACTAATTGTTATTTACAATTGAGGTCCTACGGATTTAATGAATATAAGTATAGAAAAATTATACAAGACAATATTGACCCTTTACTTGTTCAAAAATATTTGGAGAAGAAAACTAATTTCCAATTTGATTTTATACAAAAATTTTATGTTGACAATACAGTACATTATATAGGGTATAATAAAGATAATATTTGTGTTTTTATACATGCTAATCATTCACCGAATTTAATACAAGTGTTAGATATAGGAGAAAGTTATAATTTTCATTTTAGTGCAACATCTGTTGGGTTTGGAGCAGATTGTAATAGAGATAAATTTCATATAACAATCAATGATAAATTATTTATTTACAATGATTCTACAAAAAAATTTGATATTGATAATTGTATAGAATATGATTGTTCAAATAATAAATTATTTGATAAAGTGGCTAGTGTAATCACTGATAGTGTGTATAGGACAAAATGTGATTTAAGTTTAATGGCGCAAACTACAGTTGTAGATTCTTTTGATACATCTATTGAAAGAAAATTGATGCAATTAAATAGTTTTGCGGGAGCATTAGGGGCTGAAGTATACGGTACTTGTCCTAATACTTATATAATTGGTAGATATCAAGAAGATGCATTTATTGTGAACCCTGTTATCGCATTAAACAAAGAAACTGTTATGAATAGCGAAATGATTGATATTGTAAATACCGAGTCCATAAAAAAAATTGCAGATAATATGAACGGTGGTGAACAGGTAATTTTGTTTGCTAAGACAAGCGAAAATGCGACTGTGCCACTTGCTAATATTATTAAAAACATTGATAATGATGATTATAAGATTGCTTTTGATTATGATAAATTCGTGGATAAATTGCCAAAGAAATATCAAGATATGATTTATCAACAAATTTAAAAAAAAAAAAAATATGACAATATTCTTATTAAGTAGGCGGGTATATGGTAGATAATGAAAAAAATGATAAAGTAGTTGACCAAACCAACGACAACACATTGAATAATGGTAGAACTATTGAGAAACAAATCGCTGTAGTTTTTTTGAAAACATTTAGCATTATACTAGCGCTTATATTCGCTTGTATATTCTATATGTGCATATTCGCACCTAGACTCGTATCTAATGTGTCTAATGAATTGGGGATGAAAAAGGTAAGTTTGTATTTTGCTAAGGTACAATATTCACGAGATAAAGATATTAATTCTCTGTATACTGTTATTAATAAATCTATTGCGACTAATTCTTATGATGATATTTCTAAGTATACAAAAATGATGTTTGAACAACCAAACTATTATGATTTTATAGCTTTTATTGAGGCGGAAAATATAAAAAGGGTTGCTGAAAATGCTAGTGCAACCGATGTCGTTTCGCTTATGATAAGTTTTGCTAACGAAGATATGTATCTTAAGAATAAATATGTTCATAGTTTGGTTATCAATAATCAATATGATGATGCAAATAATTTTGCAGTAGAAGATTTTAATGAGAATAACGACTCATTCACTTTAGGAGATAGAATTCATTGGTGCTTTTCGCATATTTTTACAAGTGAAACAAATTTTGATTTTTTGAATACTGAGATTAAAAATAATATTGAAGTTATTACAAATAATATGTATGACATTTATATTAATAATGAACAAAATTTTGACAATTTATCAACTACAGAGAAATTCAACTTTTTTGTTCTAGGTAATGCGTTAAAAAAGATTTATGCCGATTTATTGAATTTAGAGAACAAAGTATCATTTGACAGTTTGAGTTATGATGATATAAAAAACAGAATAAAGTCGCTTAATTAGGAGTTATTATGATTTACGGGAATTTGGATAAAATAAAAAAGTTTGATATTCAAGAACTAAGCAAATTAGTTAATATACATTTTGAAGATATTGTGGACTATGATTTTTTGATTTTGCTTAGCGATTATGTTAAAAAGTACCAAATGGATGTTGGTTTCTATTTAAACAACGATAATAAATTACAATATATTTTCTTTGGTACTTATGATGATTTGCCATTAGATAATGCTGAATCATTTGATATCCCAGAAGGTAGGTTATTCGTTATTACATATGGAGTATCTAAGATAAATGGGCTTGATAAAGCATATTTACGAAAAAAACATTTACAATTTATATGCAAAATATCATTTGATGGAAGTATCAAAAATGCTGAAGTTGCAATACTTGATACAGAAGATATCAAGGTTATTGAAATAAATTCAGTCGAATACATTAATAAGTATGGGATTGAAGATAAGTTATTAGAAAGTAGAGAAAATTATAAAAACTTATCAAAAAAAGGTTACGACACAGATGATACTCAAGAAAGGGCTATTTTAGTTGGAATTGGTCGAAGGGGGGAAGACATAGAGTCTTGTTTGAATGAACTTGAAGGGTTAGCTAAGACTAATGGAATAACAGTAGTTGGTAAGTTTATGCAAACTAGAAAAATGCCAGATAAATTGTACCACATAGGAAGCGGGAAATTAGATGAATTGCGTGAGGCCATAGCTGAAAATCAAGCGAATGTTGTAATATTTGATGATGAATTATCTTCTAATAAGATTCGCAACCTTGAAGATGAATTAGATGTAAAGGTTACTGATAGGTCGAATGTTATCCTTGATATCTTCGCTAAAAGGGCTAAATCTAATGAAGGGCGTTTGCAAGTTAACCTTGCTAGAATGAAATACAATTTTAGCAGAGTTAATGCATTTCAAAATACCGCAAGCAAGGGTCTAGGTATGAGAGGCGTTGGCGAAACGCAAATGGAACTCAGTAGAAGAATACTCAAAAATAAAATGCATACAATAGAAGAGCAAATTAAGGAACTAAAGAAACAGCGTGAACTCCGCAGATTACGAAGAAAAGAGAATAGTGAGAAAGTTGTTGCTCTTGTTGGGTATACGAACGCAGGGAAGAGTACATTATTAAATAAGTTAACTGATGCCGAAGCGTTGGCTGAAGATATGTTATTTGCTACACTTGACACAATGACAAGAGAGTGTTATCTAGATCCGAATACAAAAATTTTGTTAACTGATACTGTCGGATTTATTGATAAATTACCACACGAATTTATTGATGCATTCTCTGCGACATTAGAAGAATCAATAGAATCTGATTTATTGCTAATTGTGGTAGACATTTCAGACCCTGAATGTCAACGAAAATATGAAGTAGTTATTGACACTTTGACAAAAATTAAAGCAAATAAAGTACCTAGTATCGTTGTTTTAAATAAAGGTGATTGCAAGGATAAATATTCAATTAATACTTCTAAAGAAACCATAGAAATATCAGCACGAAGTGGAGAGAATATTCCACAACTAAAAAAATTAATTAAACAAAAGTTGTTTTAAGTTTTATAATGATTTCTAATAAATTTTTCTTTATTTTTTAATAAAATAGTATGTAAATTGTCTCAATTTATAATAAAATTTTATAATTTAACAATATTATTTTTTGAGACTTTAATGCAAAAAAAACACTCGACTTTAGTCAAGTGTCTTTTTTGTGAGTTAATAATTATTTACAAGATTTATTTTTGCAAAAGCAGCAAATAAATAATAAAAGTATGAGTAATGTGCAAAGGTCAAGAC
>CALVIT010000069.1 GCA_944331845.1 uncultured Clostridia bacterium | reverse complement strand
TAGTCTCATCTGTAAGCAGTTATTCTGGTTCGGATGCAGTAAATGCTACATTAAATGGGACGACAAGCGGAGAAGATTGTAGGACAGGGCTCTGGGAGTTAAATGGTTATGATAGGGCTACAGGTTCCTGGGCGTGGCTGCGTTCCGGCTATTCGAGCTATAACTTTCTCGCGCGCGCTATCTTCTTAAATGGTAACAATGACTACTATAGTGTTCTCAATACCGGCGGCGTGCGAGTTGCGCTCCATCTAAATCTGAAATCACTTGCAAGCACAGTTTTAAATGAAATAAATTTAGTAAATGTGGATGCTAATAATGTAGTGGGAACGGATGTAACGACAAGGATTTCTAACGGGGAGTGGAATTTATCAATATTACAAAAATATTGTAATTGGGATAACGCATTATTTAATGATATAGATGCGACTAAACCTGTAGTGATAAAAAATGATATAAATTCATCTGCAACTGCAACATACACATTTGATACAAATAAATACAAAATGAAGTCATTTACATTAAATGATGGCACACCTATAGTAATAAGTGGCGAAAGTGGAAGTGGAACACAAAACGGAGTATGTAATTATTCATATAATGTAACTGCAGAAGGGGTTGAAATAATTATAAATAACGCATCAACAAATATTAATGTAGTAGCGAACATAGAAGAAGCGGGTTATACAATAACTTACAATGCGGGCAATGGGACAGGGAACCCATACACCACCCCTACTATCAATAGCGGAACAAGTGCAAGTATATTGAATGTAACAGATAGCAAATTAGGTTATAAAAAAGATGGACATTATTTTGTAAATTGGAGTGGAAGTGATGGTGGTACATATACAGCAGGACAAACGCACACATTTAGCGGAAATGTAACATTGACCGCGCAGTGGTCGCCAAATGTCTATACAATAAACTTTAATTCTAACGCACCGAGTGGGGCGATATCGAATGGTGCAAGCAGTATGAGTAGTCAACAATTTACTTATGGTGTAGCACAAACATTAACCCCAAATGCCTTTGGATACAAATATTATTTATTTAAAGGTTGGGCAACAAGTTCGGATAGTAAAGTAGTAACATACGCAGATAAAGCGGACTTGTCTAATCTAACCACAATAGGGAATGGCGGTTCAATGACTTTGTATGCGGTATGGGAGAAGACTACTTGTAGTACGACCTTAAGTATAAACTTTAACAAACCAACAGATAAAGGGGTATTTATCTACATATTAGATGGTACACAAAGTAGCGGAATAATGACACAACAAATATTTGTGAATACGACAGGTAACATAGTATTAGAATTGGAGAAAACTCATACCTATACAATAATAGTGTCGAAACCATATACTTGGGGAATAACCTTTAGTGGTGGCGGTACAATCAATGGCACAGCATACACATTTACAACACCGAATGCTACAAGCGGTTCAACGCACACAATAACTCTAACCGGCGGTAGCACGATAAATGGTAGTATAATAGTGTAAAAAACAAATAATATAAAAAATTGATTTAAAATCAGTTGCAAGTCAAAAAGTGAATAAATTATTTGACAAAATACTAAATGAAATTAAATAAGATATAGACTTACAACTAAAATAATACAACAATATTTAAAATTAATGGATAAAATGAATAATTAGGATTAGAAAAAGCGAACTATTATATAGTCCGCTTTTTTGTATTATGTTTGTTTATTTATGCAAGGGAACTACCCGTTCCCTTACAAACCTTTAGACAGGGGAAGAATGTAGGGGGAATAAATGCAAGGGAACTACCCGTTCCCCTGCACCCTTCAGGCAAGGACAGAGTCCTTGACCTGTGTATTTAAAAGTGTATTAAATGTACTTAAGTACGCAAAACTTAAAAAATATTGCTTTTTGCTCTCGCAAAAAGAAAATATCTAAAGTATTACGCACAAGACTATAGTTTGTGTACAAACCAAACTACACGGGTCAAGGGGGAGTCCACTTGCACTAGGGGTAGTAGGGGAATGGGAAATTCCCCTACACGCAAAATGAGTGTGTAGTGAGAATGTATGCAAGGGAACTACTCGTTCCCTTGCACCCTTTAGTCAAGAGTAAGGCTCTTGACTTGTGTATTAAAGGTACATTGAATGTACTTAAGTACGAAAGACTTAATTATATTGATTTTGTTACAGCACAAAGTAATATCTAATTATTTAGGCACAAAAAAATAATCAATTAATACACACAATAATTATAATATACAGTATAAGTACATAATTATAATATTAAGTAAATTAATGTATAGTAGGTTGCTAGCACTAAATTTTGTTTTGAAGATAACCAACTATGTAGGGGAGTGACAAGTCATTGCACTATGTGGCGTAGAGTAATGGAAATACCCTGCATTAAAATTTAAAACATTAAAAATACAAAATTTATTATTTTAGCATAAAGGGGTAAATGCGTGAATATAATGTTATAAATCTAGGAGGGTTTAATGGAAAACAGCATTTACCAAGATATCGCCCAAAGAACTAATGGCGACATTTATTTAGGAGTTGTTGGGCCTGTAAGAGTAGGTAAATCAACTTTTATAACAAATTTTATGGAGAAGTTAGTTATTCCTAACATAGAAGACAATAATGTTAGAGTTAGGGCGATTGATGAATTGCCTCAATCTGCTGATGGTAAGACTATTATGACTACTCAACCAAAATTTGTACCAAGTGAAGCGGTTAATATTAATATTGATAACATATCTATGAATGTTCGACTCATTGATTGTGTCGGTTATTTTGTTAATGGCGCTTTGGGGACAAGTGAAGGAAACAAATTGCGACTTGTTAAGACTCCGTGGAGCGATGAAGACATACCGCTTGAGAGAGCCGCTGAGATAGGCACTGAGAAGGTTATCAAAGAACACTCGACTGTTGGTATTGTGATGACAAGTGATGGGAGTTTTGGCGAACTACCTAGAGAGGCATTTGTTGAAGGCGAAGAAAGGGTTATTAATGAATTAAAGGAGATAAACAAACCTTTTGTAGTTGTTCTTAATACAACGCACCCTAAGGCACAGGATACTATAGAATTAGCAAATAATCTAAAAAATAAATACGGTGTTATAGTTATGCCTATAGATGTATCTAATCTAAGTCAAGAGAATATCAACGACATATTTAGGAATTTATTACAAGAATTTCCTATTATCGCTATGCAAATAATGCTACCTAAATGGATGCAAGCACTACCTTTTGAGCATCCGCTTATAGAGAGCGTTATAAATGAGTTCAAAAAACATTGCGACAATATGTATAAGATAGGAGATATCAATAATAGTCAAATATTTGTTGAATCTGAAGACTTTGAACCTACTAATGCGACATTAGTTAAATTAGGCGAAGGAAAGATTGAGTACGAAGTTAAGACAAAACCGCAATTATTCTATAAAGTGCTAAGTCAAGAATGCGATATGAACATTGAAGATGAATTCCACCTAATGAGTCAAATCAAAGGACTTGCACACGCCAAAAAAGAATATGACAAACTCAAAGATGCCTTAATTTCTGTTGAAGAGACAGGTTATGGAGTAGTTAATCCAAAATTAACTGATATGGTACTTGATGAACCTGTTGTTGTCAAACAAGGTAGTAGATATGGGGTAAAATTACATGCTAGCGCACCAAGTTTGCACTTAATGAAGGTAGATATTGAGACTGATTTATCTCCATTAGTGGGAACGGAAGCACAGACAAGCGATTTTGTAAAATACTTACAAAATGAATTTGAGAATAATCCGCAATCGCTTTGGGATACAAATGTTTTTGGTCGCTCTTTGAGTGAACTCATTGAAGATGGTATGAAATCTAAATTAAATGGTATGCCACCTGAGGCACAAAGAAAGATGCGTAAAACTTTAACTAAGATTGTCAATGAAGGCAAGGGCGGTATTATCTGCATATTGTTATAGAAATTGTGAAATAAGTTTAATGCTCTAAATTATTAATATTATAATATGTTAAGTATTTGATATTTCATTTACTTTCATAGAATTTTACTTGTGTAGTGATAATAATTTGATTAAATAAATCATATAAACTTGTTGTAGATTATTTATCATATTAGCAAATGTGCAATTGTAACTATGCAAAACCAAATAAACATTATTATATATTAATATTCTAATACAAATAGATACCTTTTGGACTTCCTTAAGGTATTTTTATTTGTTTTTTTTGATATGGTGTGATATTATATGTATAATTTAAGGAGAAATTATGACAGATAGAGAGCGTGCGGTCAATGAATTGAGAGTTTTGAGTTCAATGATGATATCTAAGGCACAATCTGGACATACGGGCATTGCTTTAAGCAGTGCGCCTATTATGTTTGCGTTATTCAATGACCACTTGAATTTTAACACTAAAGACACTCAATGGCTTATGAGAGACAGGTTCATAATGAGTGCTGGGCACGGTAGTGCACTTCTGTATGCTGTATTACATATGTATGGTTATGATTATTCGGTCAAGGACTTACAAAGTTTTCGGCAGTTAGGTTCTAAGTGTGCGGGGCATCCTGAACACAACAAATATGGGGTAGAGACTACAACGGGACCTTTAGGTCAAGGGTTAGCAAATGCCGTTGGGATGACTTTATGTGAGAAGAAATTAAATGATTTGTCTACAAAGATTAGTGATGGGTTCTATAAACATTACACCTATGTATTAGTGGGCGAAGGCGACATTAGCGAAGGCATAAGTTATGAAGCGTGTTCTCTAGCGGGGCTATGGAAATTAAATAACCTTATCATTTTGTTAGACA
>CALVIT010000068.1 GCA_944331845.1 uncultured Clostridia bacterium | reverse complement strand
CCTAATTCGTGGTCTTTAATCTCTTTGTCAACAGATTCAAAGTGTGCCTTTACTGCATCCGCTACTTTAGCATCTTCGATTTCTTTATCTACTGATTCAATATGTGATTTAACAGCATCTGCTACTCTTTGGTCTTCAATCGCCTTATCAACTGATGCAAAGTGTGCTCTCACTGCTTCGCCTACTTTCTTCTCTTGTTTTGCTTTCTCAGCCATTTCTTTGTTATAATCTTCAATTGTCTTGTCTACAGAGTCAAAGTGAGCTTTTAATTTCTCGCCTAATTCGTGGTCTTTAATCTCTTTGTCAACAGATTCAAAGTGTGCCTTTACTGCATCCGCTACTTTAGCATCTTCAATTTCTTTATCTACTGACTCAAAATGTGATTTTACAGCATCAGCTACTCTTTGGTCTTCAATCGCCTTATCAACTGAAGCAAAATGTGCTCTCACCGCTTCGCCTACTTTCTCTTCTTGTTTTGCTTTCTCAGCCATTTCCCTGTTATAATCTTCAATTGCTTTATCAACTGAAGCAAAATGTGCTCTTACCGCTTCGCCTACTTTCTCCTCTTGCTCCGCTTTCTCTGCCATTTCTTTGTTGTAGTCTTCAATTGCTTTGTCTACAGAGTTAAAGTGATATCTCATCGCTTGTGCGGTTTCTTCATTTATATTGTATTCTTGAATATTTTCAACTTTTTTCTCTGTTTTTTTATTTGGGTCAACTTTTTTCTCTTCTTCTTTTGTTTCTTCCTTAGAAGTTGTAGTGCCGTGCGAAATATTATCATATGAAGCTATAATACCATTAACTTCATTTGAAGCATTTGTCAAATCATTTTTTAGGTCTTGTATGTCTTGCATTGTAAAACCAGCTTCATTTGTTTCTGCAGAAGAATTATTTGACAAATATTCTTCCATATCTTTGACAGTATCCAACCATTTATCAATAGTTTGAGAATCGGACTTCAATCCTGCAAAATTTAAGTTAAATGCATTTTGCATTTCAGCATCATTGCTATCTTTCTTATAAGTATTGTTAACAAAATTAGAGTAATCTACAGACTGACTTAGTATAGAATCAAGTTGTTGTTTTGCTGAATCTATGTCTAGTCCTATGCTTACCAACGCAAATGGCGAATCAATATATTTGTTCTTTTTGATATCTCCATTATCTTGTGGCAATTTTATACTAGTTTCACCAATTCCTGTTGTATCAATTTCTTTGTCTTGTGGACGAGGTGTTACCTCTGCATCTGGACCTACTTGTTCTAGTCCATTTGAAGTTTCATTAAATACATAAACATCAGAATCCTTACCATAAGCTGAAGGTTCATATCCGCGTTTAACAGTATCTTTTATTTCTGTTTTATCTACAAAACCATTTTCGGTATTATTAAATATACGAATCTCATCCGCTAATTTATTTAATCTTCTTTTTTCTTTCTCTTCTTCTTCTCTTTGTTTTCTTAGTTCTTCTTCTCTTCGTTGTTGTTGTCTTCTTTTTATTTCTTCATTTGACACCATTTTGTCTATTATGCCGTAAGAAGCACCTTTCTTGTCATTTTGTATCTCTTTATCACTTGTAGTAGAATAAGTGAATGGCCCAGCATAAGGCATTTTGTAATCGCCGAAAATGGCATCTTCAAGCGATTTATCGTTGAACATTCTCTTATAAGACAAAGATTCATTGATTTTGATTATGTCTTCAACTTTAAGATTAGAGTTAGAATAATATCTAGTTACTGAATCCTTAACAACATTAGCAACGAATCTCATATATACCCAACTATTGACTTCGTTACCTAATCCATTAATTTTTTGGGCAGCACTCAATAGGTAGGCTTGAGATAATGTATTTCTCTCTTGAGCTGTCAATAAAGACAATGTTTTAACCATCTCACTAGCAACCAAATCAGAACAAATAGAATGTAAATAATATTGAACATTAGTTGTCATATATTCTTCTTTGTATTTGTCGTGGTAAAGTTGTTGTGAATTTTTGTCAATAGCGTAACTTTCATCCTTAAAAAATTCTTTCTCAAAATCTTTATAATTAGTACTTACAGACATTCTAGCACATTGAGAAATGTATTTTGTAAGAATATCAGTACCATTTAGACCTTGAGTGTTAAGATAATAATTACCACTCAATGAGTTGAAAGCTCCACCCTTAACCGCCATCTTAACTGAATGTTTTAAAGATGACAATTTTGAAGGAAGGAACATACTTTCTGCCCCATCTTTTGTGAGTTTGAGATTAACCCCGGTAGCCTTAGCGAGATTATCACAAATCTTCTGCACCTTATCATTATCAAGTCCTTTTTGGAATTCTTCAGCAACAGAAGGTTGACATAATTTATTGTACTCAAATGTTAGTTTGTCGTTACTAAAATCTTTCTCAATTGTGTCAACATTTGAAACATAAGCTAAATCATAGAACTTATTTCCATCTTTATCATAAAATGGTGCAGCATAAGGTGCTAAACTAATTTTCTTATCAGCGACTTCTTGTTCGCTTATCAAGTAGTTAGCATTTTGTCCCGTAGCTGTTCTCATAGCGATTAAGTAAAGAACAAAATCTTTGAGACTTGTCGCTCTCAAATTGTCTTTCTTGTCATCTAGAGCATCAATCGCTTTTTTGTGAGCGGAATATTCTGTACAATTCTTTAAGAAACTCATAGGAGTTTTACCATTTATCAACTTCCTAATTCCTTTTGCTTCATATTCCAATCTCTCTTCAAACGGTAATTTAGTATAATCAAATTTCCCATTAACATTGTTCTCATTTAATTTTGCCATACTAATATTCTCCTTGTTTGTTATATTCTAGCACAAATTGCCAAAAAATGCAATACTATTTGTAAATATTTATTTTATATATTTATTTTATGTATTTATACAATTATAAAATACAAGAACGACTATAAACCGTTCTTGTAGAATATATTACATAACAATTTCATTTTGATTTTCATTTGTTTTTTGAACAACAGGATTTTCAGTTAAGGTATACTCCATAGGCCCAGCATAAGGCATCTCAAACCCGCCAAAAATAGAAGTATAATAATTAGGTGCTCTTTCATCATTTTTGAAGTTAAAACTTTGATTTATCTTCATTATATCGCTTGCAGTTAAACCATAATTGCGGTTATATTTTGATACAGAATCAGTAACAGTTTGTGCGACAACCTTCATAATTGTATTATCATTTGCTTTATCGCCTAACCCATTTATCTTTTGTGCTGCCTTCAATAGATATGCTTGTGATAAAGTAAATCTTTCTTGTGCTGTCAAAAGTGGCAAACTCTTTGTCATCTCGCTAGCGATTAAATCGGCACAAATTCCTTCTAACTGAGCTCTCATTCTAACATCAAATAAACTATCGTGCAAATTATCAAGTATTTCATTTTTTTCATCAGGTATCAAGCTCATAAAATCTCTATCTGTGTATAAATTCTTAGTTAAATCTTTAAAATTTAGATTAACAGAAAATTCAGCACAAGTTTCAATGTATTTAGACAATACATCAATAGGCTTTAACCCTTTTGTGTCAACATATAGATTGCCACATTTAGAATTAAATTTACCGCCCTTCAAAAGCATTTCTTGTGAATGTTTTAATGATTTCCCTTTAAGTGGTAAAAAAGTATTTAAACCATCCGTGTTCATTACAAGTTTAACACCTGTAGCAAATGCTAAATCATCGCAAATGCTTTGTATTTGTTCGCTACTAATGCCTACATCTTTGTCATCTTTTTTGAATCCACTAGTTAAAATATCTTTAGTACTAGAATCACAAAGTTTGCTGTATTCTAATCTCAACTTACTATTAGAGTCTTCAATTTCACTCAAATCATAATAAACATTGTTATTTTTATCATAAAATTTGGTTGCATTTGGTCTAAGTTTAAGATTATTATTACTAATATCTTTAGCACTTATCATTGAGTTATAATTCTGCCCTAACATACAGCGCATTTGCAATATTTGCTCTACAAAACTTAGCAATGTAGCCGAACCTGAATTAGAATTATCGAAGTCATCAATATACTGTGAATAATTAGAATTATTAATACTTGATAACAATATATTCATAGGTGTTTTACCGCTCAATTTTCGTCTTCTCTCTTGTGCTTCATTGCGAAGTTTAGCAGTAAAAATCATTTCATTTCTTTGTTCTTCCAAACTCATATTTTCGTCAGCCATAGTTACTCCTTAATTTATTGTATTTTATCATAAATTAACAATAATTGCAATATTATTTACAAAAAAACATAAAGTTATAAGATATTTATATCTTTATTTTACCCTATTTTTTTATAATAATTATGAAAAATTGCCATATGGTCTCAATTAATAATAAATCAAAATTAATTACTAAAATTTTATAACAAAGTTCATTTTATTTGTATTTATGATTTAATAATTACAATATATTATAATATTCACAACTTATATAAATCGCTTGCATTCTAATTAAGAATATGTTATACTTATAATGCTGTGCTAGGTGGGAAGCTAGCGGTGTCCTGTACCTACAATCCGCTATAGTAGGACTGAAGGCCGTTCTCGGTGCTTCTACAATTAGTGCAAGTGTTATCTTACAATGTTGAACTCAAGGTCTTGTGCAATATTAACCTTTGAACCATGTCAGAGCCTGACCGCAGCAGCATTAAGAAGGACCTAGTATGTGCCACAAGGTAGCTTTGGGGGAGTTGGCAAGATAATAACTACATTAGTTGAGAGCAACAAAAACGGATGCACAGTATATGCAGGTGTAGTTTAGTGGTAGAACACAAGCTTCCCAAGCTTGTTGTGAGGGTTCGATTCCCTTCACCTGCTCCACT
>CALVIT010000067.1 GCA_944331845.1 uncultured Clostridia bacterium | reverse complement strand
AATTCTGCATTAGCAAATAATTGAGCAAGAGACAACGCCCCGACTGGTATGGTAATTTGTGCCATAACATTTCTACGAAAATATTTTATAATTTTAGTATAATTATCATCAACATCAATAATTATTCCCCTAGCAACATCCAACGAATTAACAGTAGCCATATAAGTCGCCATCATTTCATCTTCTAATGACAATAATTTAAACCTTAAACCACTAGCGGACTCTATTTCATCAATAAAACTAATTTGATTTTTTGCCTTGGTTACAAAATTTGTCAAAAACGCATAAATATTTTCAATATTTTGCTTTTCGCACATTTTCTTATACATTTTTAAAATTTTAATAATTTCAAGACTAACATTGTTTTTTATCATTCCACCTTCATGCAAATCCACTGCGACATCGATAACTTCTTCGATTTGGTCATAAATATAAAAACTTTTATCTTGTTCAACATTAGCAAAAACTAATTTAATTGTCTTTGGTCCAACAATGACCATAGCCATTTTATTCAACATAACACCTCTACACTATTTATTAATATCTATTGCAAGTACTGGGCAAGAATTTTGACAAGCACCGCATTTAATACATAAATCTGGATTTATAACAGGTTTCCCTTCATCATCCATAGTGATTGCTCCAACTGGGCAAATCGCTGCACAAGTGCCACATTTAATACATTTTTTATAATCAATCATAATAAATACTCCTTTGTGATTATAACACATTTTTATAATTGTTGCAAGAGTCTACAATTAAAATGCAGACTTGATTAATTCAATTTTCCCGTTTATAATTTGTACAACATCAAACCTAATTAATAAATTATTGTTTTCATTTCTAAGTAAGTATTGAGAAGCTACGGCTTTAATTTTTTGTTGTTTGTGCTTATCTACTGCTTCACAGGGATATCCGTACAATTTCTTAGAGCGATACTTTACTTCAATAAAGACAGTAAATAGACCATCTTTAGCGACAATATCAATCTCGCCATACCTAATTCTATAATTGGTGCACAAAATCTCATATCCTTGTTTTTTTAGAAATTTCAACGCTAATTTTTCGCCATAGTCGCCAATCTCTTTAGTTGATTTAAATTTATTATTAATAGGTTGTCTCTTAAAATATTTTAAAAACATTTTTAACTTCCGCAATGTTATCTAATATAATTTTACCTAAGCGACCTTTACGAAAATCATCAATAATTGCTTTCGCACCTCTATTATAGTCAATCTCGTTCCCTTTTAATTTAAAATTTCTGTTAACACAAATTTCATCAAAGATATCAATTGTTTCACAATTAACATCACATTTCAAATCATACCTATCAACTAAATTTGAGTAATAGTTGTTTTTTAAATCATTAATAAAAGCAAATGCCAATTCATTAATGTCTATGACTTCATCTTTAATACTTCCAATGTATGCCAAATTACGAGCGACCTTATCATCTTTAAATGAAGGCCACAGTGTACCCGGGGTATCGAGAAGTTCATAATCTCCACCTATTTTAACCCATTGATTAGAACGAGTTACCCCTGCTTTGTCCCCTGTAACTGTTTTTTTATTAGAACATACATTGTTAATCAAAGTGCTCTTACCACAATTTGGTACACCTATAACCATCATTCTTATAGGTATATGAATGCCTTTCGACTTATATTTCTCAATCTTATCCTTTAATAATAAATCAGTCTTTGATATGAGAGATTTTGTAGCATTAGTTATAGTACTATTAAGACAAATAGTCTCGTAACCATTCTCATTAAAAAATTTTTCCCAATTTTTTAAATCAATGTCTTGAACTAAATCCGCTTTATTCAAAACTAAAATTGCAGGTTTATTGCCTATTATCTCTTTATATTTAGGATTTAAGCAAGAAAATGGTGCCCTAGCATCCAAAACATAAATAATAGCATCAACTAACTTAACCAAATTCTGCATTTCTCTCAATGCTTTATCCATATGACCCGGATACCACTGTATAACCATAATTAATCCTTTAATAAGTCAGGTCTTACCCTACGAGTTTTATCTAATTGTTGTTGATATTTCCATTTGTCGACTTCTTGATGATTCCCAGATAATAAAACTTCTGGAACTTTCATTCCCCTAAAATCAGCAGGTCTTGTATATTGCGGATGCTCTAGAAGTCTATTCTCAAAACTCTCATTCTGTGAAGATAATTCATTACTTAATACATTAGGAATTAACCTTATAACAGCATCTGCTACAACCATTGCTGGCAATTCACCATTAGTTAAAATATAGTCTCCAATACTAAGTTCCCTATCGACTCTAGCATCAATGACTCTTTGGTCAATGCCTTCATAATGTCCACAAACAAAGATTAAATGCTCTTTATCTTTCAACTCTTTAGCAATATTTTGAGTAAAAGGTTGTCCTGATGGAGTTACATAGATGACATAAGAATTATCATCCTTCACTGAATCAATGCAATCAAACAAAGGTTGAGGAGCCATCAGCATTCCTTCGCCACCGCCAAAAACATAGTCATCAACTTTCTTATGTTTATCTAATGAGAACTCTCTAATATTAACATAATTTAATTGAACAATGTTATTATCAACTGCCCTTTTTATGATGCTACATTCCATCGCAGAAAACATTTCAGGAAATAATGTCAAAAAATCAATTCTCATCGACTAAAACTTCCATAAGTTTATCGTGATATACATAAATTTTTTTATTGTCTATATCAACATCACTAACGACTTTTTCTAAGAATGGAAATAAATATTCCTTATCGTCATTTTTCATTGTAATAGTATTTACACTAGAATATTCATCAACTGCGGTTACCTGTCCATAAATATCATTATTTTGGGCATCAACAACATCACAACCTATTAAGTCCTGAATATAATATTCACCACTATCCAAAGTTGCTAGTTGACTTTTGTCAATATACAACAATTGATTTCTTAATTCTTCTGCCAAGTTAGCACTATTTATGTTAGCGAATTTCACTACAACAAAACCATCTTGAAGTCTACAATAATCGACATCATATTTGGTATACTCATCACCAACATACAAATATTTATAGGTCAAATACTGCATAACATCTCGTGTTATAGGTGCTACTTTAACTTCGCCCTTAAGTGCTTGTGGTTTGAGAATTTTACCAATAACCGTATATTCTTCCATTTATTTATCCCCTTCATTAACCTTAAGAACATAGTTCTTTTTGTTATAAGCATCAATAGCGGTTACAAGTGTATCGAGTGCTTGTATAATCTTTCCTTGATGTCCAATAACTCTACCTACATCATTCTTATCAACATTTATGAAGAAAATTCCAATTTTGCCTTTATCTTCATACTTGACTGTAACTGCATCAGGGTTCTTTGTCAATTCTTTAACGAATTTCTCTACTATACTAACCATAAAAATTCCTTATTATTCAGCATTTGCATCAGTATTATTTGTTGTTTCTTCTGCAGATTCAGCATTTTCTTCTTTTGCCTTTGGTGCAGGTGGCATTTGTTTAGCCTTTGGTGCTCTATAAGGTTTTCTCTCAATGATACCTTCTCTAATAATTAATTCTTTAGCGGTATCAGTCATTTGTGCACCAACTGACAACCAGTATTTAACTCTTTCAACATTAATATTTACTGCTACAGGGTCAACTGTAGGGTTGTAAGTACCAAGATTCTCTATGCACTTACCATCTCTTGCTACTCTTGAATCAGTAGCAATAAGTCTGTAAAATGGTGCTTTTTTTGCTCCCATTCTTGTTAATCTAATTTTTACTGCCATTTTTAAATTCTCCTTATTTTAGCGTTAAAATCCAAAACGCCCTCTTTTCTTTCCATTAAATTGTTTCATAAGTTCTTTAGTTTGTGTAAACTGTTTTAATAAAGCATTCACCTGTTGAATAGATGTCCCGCTTCCGTCAGCAATACGCTTTTTGTGACTAGCCTTAAGAATCTCAGGATGCAATCTTTCATATTTAGTCATTGATTGAATAATTGCCTTATTGTGCTTCATTTCATTTTGGTCAATCTTAGTATCGCCGAGTTTTAATTTACCAGTGAATCTTGAAGGCAACATTTGCAATAATTCATTAACATCGCCCATTTTGTCGAGATTATCAAATTGAGCCAAATAATCTTCAAGTGTGAAAGTGTTTTCTCTCAAACTCTTTTGCAATTTTTGTAGTTCTTTCTCTTCCATTGCTCCTTGAGCTTTTTCGATTAGACTTAAAACATCACCCATACCTAAAATCCTTGAAGCGAAACGGTCTGGATAAAATGGTTCTAAGTCCCCAATTTTCTCCCCAACGCCACAGAATTTGATAGGTTTACCTGTAACTGCCTTAATAGACAAAGCAGCACCACCACGAGTATCCCCATCGAGTTTTGTTAGTATAACACCTGTTATGTCTAAATCGTCATTGAAAGACTTGGCTACATTAACGGCATCTTGCCCGGTCATTGCATCAACTGTCAAAAGAATTTCAGTAGGTTTTGTTGCTTCTTTAATTTCTTTTAATTCATTCATTAATTCTTCATTAATATGCAAACGCCCCGCTGTATCAATTATAACAGTGTCTAGCATATTTGACCTAGCATAATCTATCGCTTCTAAAGCTGTTTTGAGAGTTTTTTGTGTGCCTTTCTCAAATACAGGAACTCCTGCATTTTTGCCCACTACTTGAAGTTGGTTAATAGCAGCTGGTCTAACAATATCACAAGCGACTAACAAAGGTTTTTTGCCTGTTGACTTAAGATTGTATGCTAACTTACCACACATTGTAGTTTTACCCGCGCCCTGCAAACCACACATCAAAATGACGGTTGGCAAATTTGATGAAACACCAAGTTTAGCATTCGTGCTACCAAGCAATTCAACAAGTTCATCTCTAACAATTTTGACAACTTGTTGACCAGGTGTTAAACTCTGCATCACTTGTTCGCCTATCGCCTTCTCTGATACTTTAGCGATA
>CALVIT010000066.1 GCA_944331845.1 uncultured Clostridia bacterium | reverse complement strand
ACAGAGCTATGACGGGAACAAATGATAAGCGACCAGCACTTCAACAAATGCTTTATGACAGCAAGAACAAAACTTTTGATTTTGTTTTGGTGTATAAGTTAGATAGGTTTTCAAGGTCAAGATATGACAGCTCTGTTAATCGTGCAATACTACTTAAAAATGGTGTTAAACTGATTTCTGCAACTGAAAACATTTCAGACGCATCAGAAGGCATTTTGCTTGATAGTGTGCTCGTTGGACTTGCAGAGTATTATTCTGTTGAACTATCTCAAAAGGTTAAACGTGGGCTAAAAGAGAGCAGAATAAAAGGACTCTTTACAGGTGGCAGAACTCCTTATGGATACAATGTTGTTGACAAAAAAGTAAGTGTTAACGAAGAACAAGCAAACATTGTTAAATTGATGTTTAATGAATACATAAGTGGCAAATGTATTAAAGATATTGTAAAGATTTTACATAACAAAGGAATAAAGAACGCATACGGTAAAGAATGGACAATAAACTCTGTTTCAAGAATATTAAGAAATGAAAACTACAAAGGTTGCGTATATGCAGATGGTACTGTTTACACAAATATTTTTCCTGCAATAATAAGTGAACAACTTTTTGATGAAGTAAATGAAAAATTAAAAATTTCAAAAAGGACTTCTGCTCACCATAAAACAGAAGTTAATTATCTTTTAAGTGGCAAGTTAATTTGTGGCAAATGTGGTGGTTTAATGACTGGAGATAGTGGCAAAGGTAAAATGGGCAAGATTTACAACTACTATAAATGCTTTACAAAGAAAAAGAATAAAGACCTTTGCGATAAAAAGTCTATCTCACAAGAATATATTGAAAATATAGTTTTGCAAGCCACAAAAGAATTTTTAAATCAAACTGATTTGAATGAACTTTCAATTTGTCTTGCAGATACATACAACAAAAGCATTGAAAAAGATAAAGTTTTGGAAAGTTTGAATAAGCAACTGCAAGAGAATAACAAAAAACTTGCAAATTTTGTTCGAGCAATAGAAAATGGAATTTTTAACGACACAACAAACGAAAGAATGAAAGAACTTGAAATAGCAAATAAAGATTTACAAGAAAAAATAACAAGTCGAGAAATGCTTGTTATTAAACCACTTGATAAAAATGTTATTTACTCATTCTTGTGTTCTTTTAAAGACGTTGACCTAACTGACAAACTTGCTTGCCAACGACTTGTTGATATGTTTATAAACAAAGTTGTTTTATATGACAAATATTGCGAGATTTATTTCAATACAAATGACGACAAGTCTAAACAACTTAAACTTAAAGAGCAACCAGATATTGATAGCGAAATCTTGTTTGAAAGTAAGAAAAAAGAGCAATCCTACTCAAAAAGTTCGGATTGCTCACAATTGGCGGAGAGATAGGGATTCGAACCCCAGGAGGCTATTAACCTCAACGGTTTTCAAGACCGCCGCTTTCGACCGCTCAGCCATCTCTCCTTGTTTATTTCATTTTTGTACTTCTTTTGCATTTATCAACACTAGACTTATAATCATTTTATTTAAAATCTAAACATTATGTTTGCTATCGAAATACTCATTTAATATAACATATTTAATTTGTTTTGTCAAGAATTTTTTAACATTATTATTATTTTTTTGTATTTTTATGATAATTACAAATTTTAAAATATTATTAAATAAAGTTTACCTTTTTTATTAATTGTGAGTTCAGTTTAAAGCGAAATTTTTTTTTCGTTTTATTAATAATTAGCATTTTAGTATTTATTTAATTCTATATAGTTGTTGATAAAAGTATTAATTTTTTATTAATCATGTTTAATTATTTAGATACACAAGAAATGAATTATTCAAAAAACACAAAATATTAAGCGGTTGTTATTAAATATTTAAAATCATTTAATAGTGATAATTTAAAAATTTATTTAGCAATTTGTATTTTGAAAATATATTTATTGCTTTATATTTTTAAATATTAGCATTTATGAATAATATTACAACTTAATATTTATAATTCTTTATCTTTAATATCTTTAATCGCATTATTTTCTAAAACTTGTTTTTGACTTTTGTCTTTAATATGTTTTTGCTCATAAACTGTTTGGCAAGAATAGGGTAATATAAAATTATTGCCTACAAGTGAAAGAATTATTTTGTCGCCTTGGGTAGAGTTGTTAAAATATTGTTTATAGTGTTTGTGTGCAAAATAAAACGCCATCGTTGCTGTTAGTATTGCTGTAAAAGAGAGCGGTGAAGATAAATCGTTATTCAAGCATAAACTTGTCACGGATTGTGGAAATGATGCAAGGGCTAGGATTATTGACTTTGATTCATTTGGGGAAGAATACAAAAAATAGTTTGCGTACTGATCTATGAATCGTCTATTTGAGTACAATATGATGTAGTGCTCTTCATGTGAATCTAAATTTTTTTTATTACCAAATAATTTTGCTCTAACCGGTTCGTAGCAGTCGTAATAGTATGCTTTCAAAAATTTTTTACTTACTTTATCATTATCTCTTGTTATCATGCCTAATGAAAATTTTGGTTCAATTGTTGACCAAATATCATCATCTTTGTTTAAAAGTTCATTGATTCTTTTTCTTGTTTTTAATAAATTCACAATATTTGACATAATAGATTCCTTTTTTGTTGTTAAATATATTTAATATTATTTGATAAATTTTTATTCTATAATTTATGGGACATTCAAAAATAAAACAAATCAAAATTAATAAGTTTTTATTATAAATAATTAGAGCTATTATATTTTGAATAATCTTCTTTAGAAATTTCAAAGAAGGTAGCAGAGCAAAGTTCGCCAATTTGATTCGTCCAAGATTTGTATGAGGTTTTGACTCTTTTCATATGTAGTTTATTTTCATAAATATATTGTGCTCTAATGTTTTTTAAATTAGTGTCGCAAGTTATTTTTTTAGCATTTTTCACATTAAATAAATATTCAAATAGGTGTTTTAAAATCTCTGTTCCATAACCATTATTTTGATATGTTTTATTACAAATTTTTATTCCAAAACTGTATACTCCGTCATTGTTCGTGTAATTTATTTCTCCAATGGGGATGTCTTCAATGTAAATTATAAGCAGTTGTCGGTTTTCGTCATTTTTTGCAATACTTTCTTTAACTTTATCAATGGTAATCTGTAGTCCTAAAGGAAAGCCTGCATGTGCCATTATTTCACCATCATTCCACCAATAAAGTAATAGCGGGGCATCAGATTCAATAGCACTTCTAATATAAAAAGATTTTTGATTGTAGGTAAAATTTAATTCCATATATACTCCTATTTACAAATTTAGTTAGTGTAACATAAATATTTTAATATGTCAATTATCTTAAAACACAATTAACAATAAAATATTGTAAGTTGATAAATGAATTTTGTGATATACTATTTTTGTTGACTTAAGAACTAAAATTTGTTAAACTATATATAGTTTTTATTAAAGGAGTGAGTTATGAATAATAAAAATTTTAATAGGCCATTTTTATTAGCAGGATTAATAATTACCTTAATAAGTTTTATAGTATTAACCATATCATCGTTTTATGGCATTTACGCAATATTTATTCTTGATGAATTATCTAATTCATTAAATGACACTGGTCTTGATTCGGTCATGGGTATATTAGCAATTAGTTTTGTTTTAGTATTAGTATTCGCTGTCCTAGGAATTATATTCTCTTCAATATCGCTTTCAAGGACACGCCTTTCACCAGAAGAATTTCAAAAAAAACGTGGATTAATCACGACAACGATTGTATTCGCAATTATAATTGCAGTTTTGGAATTTATTGGGTTATTTAGTGAATTTGCAATATTAAATTTAATTTTTGTAATATTGCTTATTGTTGCAATAGTATTTATGTTCATTGGTAGAAATAAAAAATTCAGTGTTACAGAAGATGCTAAAGAATTAAATAATGATATAAGTAACCAAATTTAGAATATTAAATTGAATACGATGATAGTTTAATTTTATCATATATTTAAATTAAAAAAATTTTGAATACTTAAATAAACTTAATTAAATTGAAAGTATTTTTTGAGTATTAATTTAATACTCAAATACTTTTACCTGCTATTAATAAAAGAAACCACGGAGTAATTTCGTGGTTTTCTTTAAAATAAATAATTATTGATTAAAAATTAAAATTTATATTCAATATAGGGAGAGGATTCGTATCATAGCGAAGCGTCAACGTCCGGTTCCGGAGGTTCGACTGCAAAAGCAGGGCAATGGAATTGCAAATCCTCGTCGAAGTATATATGTTACAAAAAATGACGGAAGATAGGTTGTTGAACCGTACTAGTTAATTTATATTTCGAGTTTATTGCACAGGTCGGCCATAATTTGATTGTGTAAACGCACTGTTTGTTTTTCTCCTAAATCAAGCCCGCGAAAGTAAGGAATGAAAACACTTTTCCCACCAACTTCATATGTTAATTCTAATTTTTCAGAATTATAGTTAGTTTCAATATATCCAGAAGTAGGATCAACCAAAATCCAATTATCACCAAAATAACACTCACAAAATGTGTGCCCCAATTGCATTGAACTATTTTGCCCACTTTTCAGTTCTCTTAGCCATCCGTATTCTGCAGTATGCAAAATTGTTGTTGGGATACCTAATTGTCTTGCAAAAGTTGCAAATAAAAGTCCAAAATCTGTACATCCACTTGCTTTTTTAGATTCCCAAATCTCATTAGCAGTGCGCCTAAACTTTAAGTTTTGAATATCATCGTCTTTTGAATATTTTACTTCTTTATGTATCCACAAAATTAAACTAGTCAAGAAATGTATACTACTTTCATCTTTTTGTTTATTTTTTAAATCAGTCAATATTTTATTATAAACATAGTCTTTATCTAAAAAAGGTTGTGTAAGCGGTCCAAAATGCTTATATTCTTCAATATTTTCTATTTTGTTAAGTGGTTTCATAAACACCCCTCCCATAAGGCACACATAACGTATTAAGTTCGTTAAAAGAATTATTGGCGGGAAGAGTGCGTATCCATAAAAACACACTTTATTTCATTTCATCAATTTTCCCAAATTGATGAGTAAGCATAAACTTTACGCTTTCA
>CALVIT010000065.1 GCA_944331845.1 uncultured Clostridia bacterium | reverse complement strand
CTCCCCCTTGACCCGTGTACTATGGGTACGCATACCAAACTTTGGTGCGAGTACTTTAGGTATTTTGCTTTTTGCTAGTGCAAAAAGTAAATAACATATAAGTTTTATGCACGCAAGTTGGGTAGAGTACCATACTAAACTAGGTAGTGAAAGCGACAAGTCCTTGCACTGGGGGTGAGGGGGATGGGAAATCCCCTACATAATAAAGAAGATGCAAGGGAACTACCCGTTCCCTTACCAACCTTTAGGCAAGGGGACTCCCCCTTGACCCGTGTACTATGGGTGCACATACCAAACTTTGTGCGAGTACTTTAGGTATTTTGCTTTTTGCTAGTGCAAAAAGTAAATAACATAGAGTCTTACGCACGCGAGTTGGGTAGAGTACTATATTAAACTCCATAGGTCAAGGACATTGTCCTTGCACTGGGGGTGTGGGGGATGGGAAATCCCCTACACAGCAAATATAGTGTAAGGGAACTACCCGTTCCCTTACGAACCTTTAGGCAAGGGGACTCCCCCCTTGACCCGTGTACTATGGGTACGCATATCAAACTTTGGTGCAAGTACTTTAGGTATTTTGCTTTTTGCTAATTCAAAAAGCAAATAACATAGAGTCTTACGCCCGAAGGTCATGTAGAGTGCCATACTAAAATAGGTAGTGAAAGCGACAAGTTCTTGTGCTAGGGCGTGGGGAAATGGGAAAGTCCCTTACAATAAAAAGAACATATTGACTACATTTCTCAATATGTTCTTTTTTTTGAAGTCCGTTTTTAACAAACAAGTTCACTTCGGTTCTCTACTTTAAATAAAGTATTCAATTAGTTATTGTCAGTACAATCAAAGTTGTTATCAATATAATTTGCAAGCACTTTGACTCTAAAATTCCTAGCACAGCACATTCTAGTACAATTATTTAAACTTATGTCTTCAGGTACTACAAATTTAATATTTTTGAATGTTATATCTCTACAACTTGAGCAAGAGTGCGCTGGTATTGTAAATGTTTTCATACCACGGCTAAATTCTTCTTTCTCATCATTGAGTTCGTACAATAATACGCCTAATGCTACTCTTTTGTTGGGACAAACATTTTTGATAGTTGTACTTAGAGAAAGTATTCTACCTAATCCTTCTAGTGTAGTGTCGCCTAAATCGTACTCAAGGTAACTGTCGCAAGCGTTCATACTAAAGTCTATTGCAGTAGGGCAATCTTCTTTGTATTCTGTTTGACAACATTCTACCGTTACTGTTGGGTCAGGGAAAGTTACTACATTGTTCTCAGCGTCTTCATAAGTGATAGATTCGTTGACTTTCTTTGTGCCACCTGTTTGAGTATTATTTTGTATATAGAACTCTAATATTGCACTCTCGGTGTTGGTAACTCCTAGTTTGTCGATTTTCCATTCAATAGTTGTATCATTAATTTTGTCTGTAGTACCAAAATTTGGTGTCAAAATATTTGTGATGATAAAATCTGGATTTACTACTTCATTGATTTTTATTTCAGTTGCACCCGGTTTAGAAATGTTCGCTGCAAGATTTGCGAATAATTCTTCTAAATCATCTGCAGTAGGTGTTACTGCTACATGTGTTGAATCTGGGTCTGATGCCCATTCATTAAGTTCATTGACATTTATTCCATCAGCACCTACTAAACCAATACAATATATTGTTATACCCATACTTTTAGCGAGTTCTGCTACCGGAGTAGGGTCGGCTCCAACTGTTGTTTTACCATCGGTGAACATAACTATGACTTTAGCGTTTTGACTCATTGGGTCAAATAACTCAATCGCTTTAGTAAATGCGTCGGCGTGATTTGTCTGTCCGTTCGCCATAAGACTATCGACCGCATTTTTAAGGTCGTCGACTGAAGTTATCAATTGAGTGTTTTGTACTGCAGTTGTTGCGAAACTGACGATGCCCATTCTACTACCGCTTCCTATCACTCCGTCTTTAGTTCCGTCCGTTGCTTCTTCTATAATATCTATGAATGTTTTGGCCCCTAATTTTAATTGGTCTATAGGGTCTCCTGACATACTGCCTGAACGGTCAAGTACTAATGCTATGTCAGTTGGATTAGATGCTATGTCAGGTGCTGCAGTCAATGCAATAGTTACTTTTAATTCTCCGCTACAATTAATATTATTTGCGTCTACAAATTTATTTGAACTTATTACTCCCATTATTTCTCTCCTATATTATTCCCTACTATACATAATATGTAACAAATATTTGTTTGTTCAAAATGTAGCATTTTTTTTGTGTGGGATAATGGTTAATACGGTATAACGACCTTTTATATTTCATACTTTTAAGAACGAGATTATCAATAATTTCTCTTGATTTGCCAACAATTTTGACAAATATATTGTATATAGAGTGAAAGTGTGATAATATTTATCTAACAAATGAAATTCACATAAAATTTAATGAGATTAAGGAATATTTATGCAAGACAAAATAATTGACCTTCTCAAACAACTCAAAGAAGGCAATAATGCGGTATTTGACGAATTTTATGCTCAAACATATAGATTATTGTATACCGTTGCTTTTGGTGTACTACGGAGAAATGATTTGACACAAGAAGCGGTGCAAGAAGCATATCTAGCGATATATCGCAATTTAGACAAGATTAATGTTGATAACAATGTTTTGAGTTATATGTATACGGTCGTTAAGAATAAGGCTATTAACATTCTAAAAAAACAATACAATGCAGTTGATATAGAAGATGATGCTGTTGAGATTATGCTTGGCGATGGCAATGTTAGTCCACGCAGAGACAGTGATATATTGAATGACTGTAGGCAGGTTCTCAGCGAGCAAGAATACGAGATTCTCGTTATGTCGCTTATCAAAGGGTACAAAAGAAGAGAAATCGCTGAAATGCTAAATAGCAACATAAATACTGTAACTTGGCGATATCAACAAGCACTAAAAAAATTGCAAAAATCATTAAAGGAGGATAATTATGAACATTATTAGATTGCTAAAAAAGAGAATAAAAGATATTCAGCCTAATCTTGACTTATTAGAGAATATTAAGAAGCAATGTGGCATAGAGAGTGTCAAAGTCGTAAAAACGGCTGTCAAAAGACATTGGTTAAGAGTTTTTGTGCCGATAATGGCTTGTTTTGTGCTAGCTATCACTTGTACAAGTGTAATATTCACTATGCCAAATGAGATAGACAAAACTTCATATATCCTTGTTGAAATGGGCCCACAACTGCAGTTTGTAGCGGAAGATAATATCGTTGTTGAGCAACAAGGACTCAACAAAGAAGCGCAGGTATTGTTATTAGGTTGTGATTATGTCGACAACAGCATTGATAATGTAATTAATGATGTTGTAGACAATGCGACAGAACTAGGAATGGTCGCTAAGGGTGATGAGATAAAAATATTTACCATTACCGGAGCGAAAGAAAATGAACTCAAAAAGACTAATTTGTATTCTAACTTCAAGTCAGTTCAAAATAGATTAGGTCAAGAATATCAATTAACAAATTCTTTCGCTAACAAGGAAGATTTGGTGGGGACAATCGGGGATAAATACGCTTGTAGTACAAGTGGTTTTAGTAGTAAACCAGTAAATGACCTTATTAAAATATATGTTAACTATGACCAGAGAGAGAATTTGAAGTACTATTATAGCATAAATGCTGAGTATGACAATATTTGGCAAGATACGCAACTTCAATTAAATCAAGATGTTAGATACAATTTGTATAAAAATTTATTAGATGAACTACAAATGCTTGTCAACAATATACAATCTTTGCAACAATCATTTAATCAAGAATTATTTGACAATATAGATGGGGTAGTAGACTATATTAATGTTAATTTTGGCGACATATTGGGCGAATTCAATATTGATGATGAATATTTGAACCTAGTTAGAACACAACTTCAGGATGTGGGCGATGAGATAGACAATATCATCAATAGTTACTATGATGAATTTGATTCTAAGATATCGCAGTATAAATTAAAATTGTATGATGAAATTCAACTCGCAGCGTAAGTATTAGTAAGTATCAAATATGTATAAAAAAATTTGTGAAAATGCTTAAATTCATTATAAGTTTAAGCATTTTTGTTAATAATATAAGTATAGGATGATAAGCAAATTCATAATGTAGTATGTTATAGATATTGTTATTATATTTAATAATCTAATATTAAGCGTAATAATTTGTGCTATTAACCTAAATCAATTTATGTATTAGGTTTGATTATTATTTAGTTATTTTTACAATCACTTTGTTTATAGAATATTTTATATAGTATAAGTAAACGATTTTTGCAAATAATAGAGTAAAACAAGAAAATTTGTTATTTTGTAAATATTATTAAATATGTTTGACTTATTTTGTAGAAATGTGTAAAATATAGTAAAACAAAGGAGAAGTTATGGCTAAGAAAGTTCAATCAATGAGAATGTTTTTAATTCTTTTGTTCGCTTTATTAATCAGTGTAGCAGTAGTAGTTGTAGGAACTGTGTCAGCATTAATTGATTCTAAGTCTGCAACAGGTACTGTAACATTTAACTTGGCAGACTATAGTTTGTATGTTGCGGATGCAAATGTCGAAACAACTGGGAATATAGCACCGGGTTATTCTGGTACAACTAACACTATGAAGGTGGTTAACTCGTATAAAACAACTGATGGTAAATTATACGGAACTGCTGACCCTGAAGGAGTTACTGCTGGAATGGGTGGCGTGTATCTCAAGATGACTATAACAAGTGTAACTGTAGCAGATAAGGATAACAATGGTAGTAGTGAAACTATTCAAATTTCTAATCTACAATATAATTCTGTAGAAGATCAAGAAGGTATAGTTTTAAATAATGAAAGTGGACTCAAAATCACTTTGAACTCTGTAGCAAATTCTGGTAAAGGGTTATATTGGTATTATTCAGGTAGTGATATTTATTTGAGTAGTGCTCAAACTTCACTGGCACAAACAACTCTAGCGTTCTCCGATAGTTCAGCGAATGAGACTGCCGCTAATATATGCTTTACAGTAAGCATTGATGAACCTCAAGTAGACAATGGTTTCAATGCTACGGGGTCAACCGCTCCTGATGTAAATAAATATCAAGGTAAAACTGTTACAATTAACTACACATTAAAGTGGGCAACAACTACTACAGGCCTAAATGGTTAGTTATAATAAAAACACCTAGTTTTAGGTGTTTTTTTTGTTAATACAATGGCAAATAAATAGGTAATTGTTAAGTGCTATAGTTTAATAGTTAAGAGAAAAAATAGTGCGTAATAGAATTTTTTAAATAGCAGTTAAAACGAAAAACTATGTATATAAAGTCATTATCACGCTTTTATTTAATTCGCAAAAAGCATAGCAATGTTGATTTTATATCAAGATATCGGATGAGTTACCTAATATAAATATAATATAGGGAATTAAAAGAATGTTATAGAGTATTAGTAAAATGTAATGTGTCAAAGAGAGATTGTAGCAAAAATTATCAAAATGGTATAAAAATAAAAATTGTCGAAAATAGTATAAAAATATTTGACTAAAAAGTTTTAGTTGTGGTATACTAGCAGTAACAAACAAAAGAAAGGAGAGAGTATATTATGTTACAAGAGATGAAAAACGCTAGGGGGGGGGGGGCATTCTAAGACCAAAGAAATAGGGCAAAAAAAGAAAGAA
>CALVIT010000064.1 GCA_944331845.1 uncultured Clostridia bacterium | reverse complement strand
GAATAGGCAGACGCAAAGGACTTAAAATCCTTCGGGCAGCAATGCCTGTGCGGGTTCAAGTCCCGCCTTCGGCACCATATACCACTTTTAATAAAAAAATTAATTTAAGACCATAGACTTATAAATAAGTTTATGGTCTTTCTTTTTTTATTAGTAAATTTTAAGTCCCCCTACTCTTTTTATTTATGTTATATTACTCTTCTTAATTTTTAAATTAAAAATTTAAAATTTATTATAAATTTTATATAGTAGTACTTTTTTAGATGACTTTATTTTTTGATTAATGTATAATTGTAATGTAATCTTATAAAGGAGGAGTAAATGGAAAGATTTGTCTTTAACGAATGTGTTTATTTAGGTTCTAATTCTAGAAGCTGCTTATTGAATGAACTTGAGTCAAAAAACTACTCTAAAGTTTTATTTGTAACTGATAAGACAATCATTAATAATGGCATACTAGATAAAGTTACTTCTGTTTTGAATGGTAGCAATATTGAGTATTTCGTTTTTGATGACATAAAGCCAAACCCTACTGTCGAGAATGTTACCAATGGATTGCAAGCACTAAATGAGTCATCGGCACAAGTAATCATAGCCGTTGGCGGTGGTAGTGTCATAGATACCGCAAAAGCAATAGCAGTTGTTGCAACCAACAAAGAACATAAAGACATAATAAGCCTCGATGGTGCCGTTAATACAAAAAATAGATGTTATCCACTAATTGCTATGCCCACAACTGCAGGGACTGCGGCAGAAGCAACAATTAATTATGTTATAACTGACACTATTAGACAAAAGAAAATGGTTTGCGTTGACCCTAATGATATACCATATATGGCGATTATTGATGCGGAACTAATGAAGACAATGCCAAAATCAATTACAGCAAGCACTGGTATGGATGCGCTTACCCATGCGATTGAGAGTCTTATAACAAAATCAGCAAATGATTTTAGCGATATGTTTGCTATACAGGCTATCAAAACTATTGCTCAATATTTGTATCCAGCATACATTGATGGAAATGATATGACAGCAAGAGAAAAAATGGCTTTTGCACAATATGTAGTTGGTATGGGTTTTAGTAATGTTGGATTAGGCATTTGTCATTCAATGGCACATCCACTAGGCGGAAGATTTGATATCGCACATGGCGTAGCGAATGCAGTTCTTTTGCCCACTGTTATGGAATATAACGCTGAATCGCCTTCTAAACCAAAATATAGAATTATAGCAGAATGTTTTGGTGTAGAAACAAAGAATCTTACAGATGATGAATGTGTTGTAGAAGCAATAAATGCTGTAAAAAAACTAAGCAAACAGCTTAATATTCCACAAACATTAAGTGAATTAGGAATAAAGAAACAAGATATAAAACAACTTAGTATAGATGCCTATAACGACATTTGTACAAGTGGTAATCCTAGAAGCACAAGTCCAGAAGCAATACAAAAACTATATGAATCATTGATTTAATAATTAAAATAAATAATCTATAAATGCTATGTATTGCATATTACTATAATATTTGCAAATAATAAGTTGTACGATTATTTAATTTAACTATATTAATTTAAAGTTATCTAAGGAGAAAAGATATGAAAGTTTTAACAGGTTATAGCACAAATGAAAATAGCCTTCTAGCAGGTAAAGAAGCAGCTAAAATGGCAGGCAAGAACAAAGAAGCAAAATTAGTTTTTGCATATATGAGTTGTGATTATGATATCAAGGATGTAATTAAGGGATTAAAAACAGTCTATGACTGCCCTATCATAGGAAATACAAGTTTTACCGGCGTTATAATGCCACAAGGATACATTGGCGGTGATAAACCATTTGTAGGAATTATGGTTCTATGCGACCCATCTATGATTGTGGGTGTTGGTTTTGCAAAACGCAAAGATTATCAAAGTGCTAGGGATGCTGGCGAAGCAGCGACTAAAAAAGCAAGAATTATGACCAAAATGCCTTACAATGATGAACCAGACTTAATGTATATGTCAGCTAGTCCAACTGAAGAAGAATTTTTCTTAAAAGGTGCTAATCGTGTAGTTGGTCGTATACCATTATTTGGCGGTTCAGCAGCGGATAATACTATTACAGGTAAATGGTCCTTGTACCTTGATGAGAAAGTAACTGATGAAGGTGTAGCTGTCGCCCTATTCTATATGAAAAATCCATTTGTTATTGAATTCACTGGTGCTTATCGTGAGACAAAAGATATGGGTATTATTACCAAAATTGATGGAACAAGATGTCTTAAGGAAATTGATGGCGTGCCAGCAGTAAAGAAATATGCTAAATGGCGTGGAATGAAGCCTAGCGAACTAATGGGTTCTCAATTATTGAGTGCAACAATTGTTAGTCCATTAGGAGTTAAAGATAGACTTGGCGACTTAATAGCAATTCGTCATCCAATGTTCGCTAATGATGACTATTCTATGAATATAGGCGCTAACCTTGCAGAAGGTACAACTGTTATTAGAATGGAAGCAAGTGTTGATGAATTAATCTCTAGCGTTGGTGAAACGCTTAAAAAACTTAATAGCCAACTCAAAAAACCTGCTGTATGTTATCATTTAGTTCATTGTGGCGGAAGAAGAGCTGGAATTGGCGATAGAATCAATGAAGTATATGAAGAAATCAAAAAACAAGTTAAAGACACACCTTTCATAATGGAATTCACATTTGGTGAATATGGTTATGAAGATGACGGAAGAAATACAACTGGCGGTCTAATGTTATCATTTACTGCAATTACAAAATAGGAGGAAAATATGCAAAATATAATCAATGGTAAATGGGTAGATGCTAGCGATAAATCTACAATGGATATAATCAATCCTTACACTGGCAAAAAAATTGACTCAGTACCTAATATGACACCGAAAGATGTCTCTCGTGCAGTTGAGTACGCAAAAAAAGCTCAAAAAACTTGGAAAGATGTTCCTGTGCACAAAAAAGTTAAAATATTACAAGAATTTTTGAATTTGGTAGATGCTCACAAAGATGAATTAGCTAAAACTTTATCCCAAGAGACTGGAAAACCAATTACTCAAGCATACGCAGAGATAGGTAATATAAGAATAGCTTTTGAAGCATTTATGGAAATGAGCAAACACTTATATGGCAATACTATACCTGCAGGCACTGAAGCAGGACAAGAATATACTCTTCAATTTACCGTACGCGAACCTTTAGGCGTTATGGTCGCAATAATTCCATTTAACTTCCCTTGTGATTTGTTTGACCAAAAAGTAGCACCTGCAATACTTGCCGGAAATACTATCATAGTCAAACCACCACATCAAAACCCATTGACACTCATCAAACTCACTGCCCTATTACACGAAGCAGGACTACCTAAGGGTGTCGTTCAAGTATTAACTGGAGATGGTAACAAAACAGGAGCTCCACTGAGTCAACATCCTGATGTACACGGTATAACATTCACGGGGTCTACTGCGGTAGGAAGAAGTATTTACAGTAATGCTGCAAGTCATTTAGCACATGTTGCACTAGAATTAGGGGGCAACGATGCGTTTATAGTTTTGAAAGATGCAGATATAGATTTAGCTATTGAAGAAATGATAAGCGGTAGAATGTACAATACAGGCCAAGTATGTTGTGCAAGCAAAAGATTTATTGTAGACAAATCTGTTTTAAATGAATTTGAAACAAAAGCGATTGAAAGAATAAAAAAATTAGTTATAGGCAATCCAGCAGATAAGAAAACAGATATAGGTACTCTTGTTACCCTATCCGCTTGTGAGAAAGCACAAAAACAAATACAAAATGTAGTTAATCAAGGCGGTAGAATTATATATGGCGGCAACGCTAAAGGTGCTGTACTAGAACCTACAATAATAACAGATATTCCAAGGACTGCAGATGTCGCAAAGGATGATGAAATCTTCGCTCCTGTTGTAAGTATAATTCCATTTGATACCGAAGAAGAAGCAATAGACATAGCTAATCAGTCTAATTATGGACTGAGCGGTTGTGTATTTACTAAAAATATGAACAAGGCATTCAAAATTTGCGCACAATTAGAATGCGGTGGAACAGTTATAAATGGTTCAAGTTTTCATAGAAGTTTTGAAATGCCATTCGGTGGATACAAATATTCAGGGTTAGGCACCGAAGGAGTTATGTCTACTTTTGATGCGGTTACAAGAACAAAAACCGTTACATTAAAAAATGTTTTGAAATAATAATAAAACTTTTTACAATAATTCATAAATACTACAAAAAAGGCGAATTAACTAGAGTTAATTCGCTTTTTCTTGTAATTTATCAAAATTATTTTAACAAATTTTGATTATTAGACATAAATATAATTTATTCATATATTATTTATTGCACTACAAAAAGACCAAACTAATGGTCCTTTTTTACCTTATAGCATCCATTACTATATTTTTATTCTACAGATACAATATAGTAATAGACAGGTTGCCCACCATAGATTGCTGTTACTTCACAATCTGGGTATTTTTCTGCTAACTTATCTTGCATTTCTGTTGCTTGTGCTTCATCAACACCTGCACCATAGAATAATGTTATATTAACTGAATCTTCGCTTATTAATGTAGCGACTAAATCTTCAAGCGTTTTTTGAACGGTATTACCTTTCGCCTTAATGTGAGATTCATCTAAACCGATTATCTCACCCTCTTTGATGTCAAAACCATCCACGCTAGTTGTTCTCACAGCATCAGTTATTGCCCCACTTCTCACCATTTTACAACTTTCATTCATAGTTTTGATATTTTCTTCTTTATCTGCCTCTGCATTAAATGCTAATATAGCAGATATACCTTGAGGTACGCTTGTTGTAGGAATAACACAAATTTGTTTTTGAGTTAATGCCTTAGCCTGTTCTGCAGCTAAAATTATATTTTTATTATTAGGGAAAACATAAACTACTTTCGAAGGTACTGATTCTACCGCTTGAGCGATATCATCTGCACTAGGATTCATTGTTTGCCCACCTTCTATTATGTGGTCAACACCTAAATCTTTGAATACTGCACTTAGTCCATCCCCTGCACATACTGAAACCATACCATAAGGTTTCTCGTTTCGACTCTCTGCAATCCTTCTTAATTCACGATTTTGTTCTCTCATATTTTCAATTTTAAGGTTATACAATTCGCCTAATTCCAAAGCGTAGCCTAATGCCTTGTTAGGTTCATTTGTATGGACATGAATCTTAACAAGAGATAAATCTCCTACGCAATTTACGGAATCACCAATTGCCATTAACCTTTCTTTCAATTTATCAATATCGGACTCAGTAGTTTTCTTAAACATATGAATTATCATAAATTCAGTGCAATAGCCGAATTCAATGTCAGCCAAAGCCTCAAGGTTAACATGGAATTCTTTGATGCTATCTGCTGTCTCTGCAGTATCTGTCATCTCAAATTCAAAAGATTCATCGTTGATAATGACCTTATAGAAACCTTGGAAAATGACCATTAAAGCACGACCACCAGCATCTATTACCCCTGCCTTTGCTAGTACTGGTAACATTTCAGGCGTTTTTTGCAATATTTCCTCGCCTTTATCAATAACATACTTCATGAAGTCTTCAAATTCAGTCATCTTTTTACAAGCAGTCCCTGCTTCTTCTGCCATTACTCTTATGACTGTCAAGATTGTTCCTTCTTTTGGTTTTGTAACAGCTTTATATGCGGTAGCAACACCTTCACTTAGTGCCTTAGCAAATTGTTTTGTAGTGATTTCTTTACAAGTTTTTGTAACCTGAGAAATACCTTTCAATATTTGCGAGAGAATAACTCCACTATTCCCTCTAGCACCTTTTAATGCGCCTTTTGCTAATGCATCGCTCAAATCTTCTAAATTATTTGAGGTGCAATTATTAATCTCATTTACTGCTGATTTTAATGTTAAGAATGTATTTGTCCCTGTGTCCCCATCTGGAACTGGGAAAACATTTAGTGAGTCGACATATTTTTTATTTTTTTCCAAATTGCTACAACCCGCAAAAAGA
>CALVIT010000063.1 GCA_944331845.1 uncultured Clostridia bacterium | reverse complement strand
TATGACCCTGAGATTGAGAAGGCGATTATGGTTGAGAAAACAACTGAAGCAAGTTTTGGCGATGGCGCTGATGCTACTAAAGATGAATATTTCATTCCTGTATTACGAAATGCTATAGAAACGCAGATTTGCTCAATCTCATCAATTCAGCGTAGATTTAGTATTGGATACAATAGGGCAGCGCGCATTGTTGATGAATTAGAAAAAAGACAATATATATCTAAGGCCGATGGGACAAAACCTCGTCAAATCTTTATTACTATGGAAGAATTCTTGAGATTATACGGAGATAAAAGTTAATTAAACGGAGTTAAAGTAAAAAATGAATCCAAATGATAAGAAAGTCGCACTTATTAGTCTTGGTTGCGACAAAAATACTGTAGATAGTGAAAAAATTTTGTATTTATTAAAAAATGCAGGGTTTCAAATTGTTTCAAATATACAAGAAGCTAATATAATTATTATCAATACTTGTGCATTTATAGCGAGTGCCCAAGAAGAATCAATCAATAGAATACTTGAAGTCGAACAACTAAAGAAAAATAATTGTGAAAAAATAATTGTTTGTGGTTGCTTGGTGGCGAGAAATAATGAAGAACTCAAAAGTAATATTGATAGCATTGATTTATTAGTAAATATCAATGATTATGATAAGATTTCAGAATTAATCTATGAATTGTACGGCGAAACTTTGGGTAATGTTTGTAGAATGGTAGCACCTACCAGAATTTTATCTACGCCTAATCATTACGCTTATGTCAAAATTGCTGACGGATGTGATAATTTTTGTACATACTGCACAATACCTAAAATCCGTGGAAGGTTTAGAAGTAGACCTATTGAAGATATTGTTGATGAATGCAAAGCATTAGTAAATCAGGGGGTAAAAGAACTAATTATTGTTGCTCAAGATGTAACAAGGTATGGTATTGATTTGTATAAAGAATATAAGATTGTAGATTTACTAAAAGAACTTGTCAAAATCCCTGAAGTACATTGGATAAGATTACACTATTGTTATCCTGAATTGATTAGCGATGAATTAATTGAATTAATTAATAATGAAGACAAAATTTGTAAGTATATAGACATACCATTGCAACACGTAAGCGACAATATTCTTAAAAGAATGAATAGAAAGAGTACCTACGATTCAATATGTAATTTGATAACAAAAATACAAAATCAATCAAATAAAATCTCAATAAGGAGTTCATTTATAGTTGGGTTCCCAGGTGAAACGCATAGAGATTTTGTATTATTAAAAAATTTTATTAAAAAATTCAGTTTAGATAATGTTGGAGTCTTTGAATATTCTCGAGAATATGGAACACCAGCATATAGTTTAAAACACCAAATAAGTCCGTTTGTAAAAAGAATTAGAAGAAAGAAATTGTATAACATACAAAAGAACATTGTAAAACAAAATAATGAAAAATTAGTCGGGCAAACTTTAATATGCGTTTGCGATGAAGTGAATGATGATTGTATAGTTATGCGAAGCGAATATAATTCTCCAGATGTCGATACAGTAATATACTGTGAACCTTTTGATGGGGTAGAACAAGGTGCATTTTATGAAGTCGAAATATTTGGATATTATGAATATGATTTATTAGGAAGAGTAATCAAAAGGAGTTAAAATTTAAATGAATTTACCTAACAAAATAACAATTTCTAGAATTGTGCTTGTGCCAATTATTATGGCATTTTACCTTATTTCAAGTATTCCTTATGGGAAATTGGTAGCAACAATATTATTTATAATCGCTTCTGTAACAGATTTTTTAGATGGGTACTTAGCTAGAAAGAATAATCAAGTTACGGACACAGGAAAATTTTTAGACCCAATCGCCGATAAATTATTAGTTATGGCAGGTATACTTATAATTATAGTTGATTCTATTTTGCCAATATATGTTTATATTCTCATTTGTGCATTAATTTTTGCAAGAGATTATTTGGTTAATAGTTTAAGACAAGTCGCAAGTACTAAAGGCGTAGTTATCGCTGCTGATAAATCAGGAAAACTTAAAACTTTACTATTGGATATCGCTTTAGTAGGAATGATGTTTTTGGGTAGTAATTTACAACAGAATTGGTTCGGTGGACTTGCTGTAGACATAATATCTTACATTGTTTATACTATCGGCGCTCTTGCTATGTTTATGGTTATATATTCAACTGTTGAATATTTTTATAAGAATAGAAATGTCCTGAAGGGTGATTAATGAATGTTTCAGTTTTTGTCGTTATGGATAACGAGAAAGTAAAATGGTTAGTCGATAATTATAATATTTTGTATAAACAATTTTTTAAATTGGGTTTAGATATAACTCAATTTGCTTTTGTCGATGACTTGTTGGGGATAGATTATAAGTCTTTTTCAAAAGGCTTAACAATCTTTGTAGAAGATGATTCAAAAAAAGCAAGCGCTTTGCTCGTCCCATTAAATCAAATGCAAGACTGTGGTAATGGAATTTTTATTAGTCCAGCAAATAATATTGTAATTGTAAATATAAATATATTTAATTCCTTTGATGATTTTCACACTATGCTTAAAACAAATCTAAAAATAGATTATGCGAATTATTGCATAAAATGTTTTGGTATAGGCGAAATTAATCTTAAAAACTATTTGAAAGAATATAAACTATCTAATAATGTTTTTGATTATTATGTAAGTACTGAATCTGGAGATAGTCTAATAATATTTAGATTTTTATCTTCTGTTAACAAAAATATACAAGATAATATTGTTTCATTGTTTGTTAAAGAATTAAAGCAATCTTTCTATGCATCTAAAGATATTACATTATCTCAAGCGGTGTGCGAAATTTTAACACTACGAAATCTTAAAATTAGTATTGCCGAAACATTTACAGGTGGGGAAGTAGTAAGATCGATTACAAATAATAATGATGCTAACAAAATTATAAATGATGCAATCGTTCTCTTATCGACACAATCGATAAATCGAATTTTAGGCGTAGATAATAAAATTTTATCACAATATACCGAGGTTAGCGCAGAATCAGTATATGAGATGGCAACCAATGTTTTAAATAAGACAAAATGTGATATTGCAGTCGTTTTAACGGGTTTTATAAATAACACTAACAAAGATTTGAATGGTCTATTTTTTACTGCCATTGGAGATAGCAACGCTGTTAATGTATATAAGCATAAAGCATCAGGGGATAAACCATTTATAATAAAATACGCAACAAATACCGTAATTTTTGAAATAATTAAAAAACTTCGTCAAAATGCTTTGAATATTTCAAATTATGCTGTATAATATAATTATCAAAAATATGTTCTAAAAATGGAGAAAATTATGGAAGACAAAGACAAAATATTAGAGCAAGTATTGGCAGATTTAGAGAAACAATACGGTAAAGGCTCAATAATGAAATTAGGCGATAAATTTTATCAAAAGGTGGATGTCATACCGACTGGATGTCTAACATTGGACTATGCTTTAGGTATTGGTGGCGTTCCCAAAGGTAGAATTATTGAAATATATGGACCAGAATCTTCAGGTAAAACCACGGTTGCATTACATATAATAGCTGAAGCACAAAAGATGGGAGGTATTGCCGCTTTTATTGATGCTGAGCACGCACTAGACCCTATATATGCTTCAAAAATTGGTGTAGATGTAGAGAATTTATATTTATCTCAACCAGACACAGGTGAACAAGCGTTGGATATAACTGAATCATTAGTAAGAAGTGGCGCATTTAGTATAGTTGTAATCGACTCTGTCGCTGCATTGACTCCTAAAGCAGAAATTGAAGGCGAAATGGGTGAAAGTTTTATAGGCTTACAAGCAAGACTAATGTCTCAAGCGTTGAGAAAATTAACAGGTATAATAAATAAATCTAATACTTGTGTTATTTTTATAAATCAATTAAGAGAGAAAGTGGGCGTCTTGTTTGGTTCGCCAGAAGTAACAACAGGTGGTAAAGCATTAAAGTTCTATGCATCCATAAGAATTGATATAAGGAAAGCTGATGTAATAAAGAATGGAGACACAATTATTGGGAATAAAACTAAAGCAAAAATAGTCAAAAATAAAATGTCTCCACCATTTAAAGTAGCAGAGTTTGATATTATGTATGGAACAGGTATATCCAAGGAAGGTAGTTTGTTGGATATGGCAGTAGAGAAAAATATAATTCAAAAAAGCGGTTCTTGGTTCTCTTACAATGATACAAAGATTGGACAAGGTAAAGAGGCCGTCAAACAATATCTCGCTGAGAATAAAGAACTATTTAATGAAATTAATGACAAATTAAAAGCGTCATTTAATGTTGTTGATGATGAATAACTATTTAATATTAAGACAAATAACTGAAAAGGTTGTTTGCCTTTTTGTTATAATTGTAAGAATATAAATGTAAATATAAAATATTCTAAATAATAACTACTTTTTACACTTTCAATAAATTAAAACATAATTTTATCCAATAATTTTAATATAAATTTTATTTTGCTATAATATTCAAATAGTACAATACAACAGTATGTTATTTTTATTAATTCCATTATATATATTTTACTTGACAAAAAAACAAAAAGAATATAAAATGTATTATGTATATACAAAGTATATACAATTTTTTAAGGAGAAATAATCGGTATGACTATAAATATGCTTTATAGCATCAGTATCGGTGTTTTCCCATTAATTTTAATAATTTTAGGTTGTGTGGCTATAGGGGTTATTGGCGGTTATTTTTTGTACAAGTTAATTGTTCAAAAAAAGATTGACAACGCTACAAAATCGGCAAAAAAGATTATTGAAGACGCCATAAATGATGCTAAAGCCCAAAGGAAAGAACTCATTTTAGAAGCGAAAGATGAAATATTTAAGTTAAAAGCTGATAATGATTTGGAGATTAAGGAAAGAAGACAAGAAATTCAAAAAATCGAAGATAGAGTTCTACAAAGGGAAGAATATCAAAACAAAAAAGAACAAACCTTAGAAACAAAGGCTGAACAATTAGAAATTAGCAAACAACAACTTGAACAAAAAGAAGAAGAACTTAATTCTTACAATGTTGAATTAGAAAACAAGAAATCAGAAATCACTGCTGAACTTGAAAGAATCGCTAAGATGTCTCAAGAAGAAGCAAAAAATACTCTCATTGAGAGCATTAGAGAAGAAACAAGAAAAAGCATTGCCTCCGAAGTCCGTAATATGGAAGAAGAAGCTAGAGAGAATGCAAATAAGTACGCAATTAATATTGTAACACAAGCAATACAAAGATGCGCAACTGACCATACCGCAGACATTACTGTATCTACAATTTCTATTCCAAATGAAGAAATGAAAGGTAGGTTAATAGGTAGAGAAGGGCGTAACATTAGAGCGCTTGAGAATGCGATCGGTATTGATTTAATTATTGATGATACTCCTGAGACTGTAGTTTTATCAAGTTTTGACCCATTAAGAAGAGAAATAGCTAAAAGAACTATTGAGAAATTAATGTTAGATGGCAGAATCCATCCTGCTAGAATTGAAGAAATGGCTGAAAGAGTAAAAAAAGACTTAGAGAATGAAATGAAACAAGTAGGGGAAGATGCTTCATATGAAGTCGATGTCCATGGACTGCATCCTGCTTTGACTGTTCTTTTAGGTCGTTTAAAATATCGTACAAGTTATGGGCAAAATGTTTTAGTCCATTCTATGGAAGTGGCTCATCTAGCAAGTATGATGGCAGCAGAATTGGGCGTAGATGTTGAAACAGCAAAACGAGGCGGATTATTACACGACATAGGTAAAGCTGTGGACCAAGATTTAGAAGGTTCTCACGTTGAATTAGGTGTACAACTAGCAAAAAAATATAAAGAAAATGATGCGGTAGTACACTGTATTGAAGCACATCATGGTGATGTACCTTTTAGGTCGATTGAAGCAATTTTAGTTCAGGTAGCTGATGCTATCTCGAGTGCTAGACCAGGTGCAAGAAGAGAGAGCTTAGAAAGCTATGTCAAAAGGATTGAGAAACTTGAAGAAATATCTAATTCGTTTGATGGCGTAGATAAAGCATACGCTATACAGGCCGGAAGAGAAATAAGAATAATGGTTAAACCAGATGAAATATCTGATGATGATGCTTTGTTTTTAGCTAAAGACATTGCAAAAAGAATAGAGCAAGAAGTAGAGTATCCAGGACAAATTAAAGTCAATGTTATTCGTGAGACTCGTAAAGTTGAATATGCTAAATAATAATTGAGTTAAATTTATAATAAAAACCACGGGTGAATGAAGTGAACCCCATAGGGGTCACTCAAAATAAAAAACCATTAGGAAGAAATTTTATATTTCTTCCTGTTTTTTA
>CALVIT010000062.1 GCA_944331845.1 uncultured Clostridia bacterium | reverse complement strand
TTTGCTTTCGCAAAAAGTAAATATTATTAAGTTTTAAGCACGAGACTTGTATTGTGTGCATAACAGAGATAATGTAAGGGAACTACCCGTTCCCTTACAAACCTTTAGGCAAGGGGACTCCCCCTTGACCTGTGTACTATGGGTGCACATAACAAACTAGGTGCGAAGAACTTAAAGTATTTTGCTTTTTGCTAATCGCAAAAAGTAAATAGCATAGAGTCATACGCACACAAGTTGTGTAAGAGTACCATACTAAACTACATAGTTCAACTACTTTCTCCTTGAACGTCAGTAGTAGGGAATAGGAAAGCCCCGACATAAAAATAAACTATAACAAAAAAAATGTAGTTAGTACAAATAAAAAAAGCATTGAAACAATGCTTTTTTTAGACCAATTATTTTAGTTATTGAATATTAAATTTTTAAGTTATATTTTGTATAATGGTTAGAATAATATTATGCTTCCTAGTAGTCCGCCTATGAATGTTACTCCAAAACACATATACGCCATACAACTACATGGGTATGGAAATTTTTTACAACAAGGTTTAGCAAATGCACATTTGCCCCAATCTACACAGCCTAAATCGAGTCCATTTCCTGCTTTAAATTCATTGCACGGGTCGCATCTATTTGCTTCCGCTTCCGCTTTCTCTTCTTCTTTGGTATTTTTCTGTAACTTAAACTTAAATTTATTCAAAAGCGATTTCTTTAAATCGTATTTACCGCCTTTGTCTACTTCGCCTTGACTTGTGCTACTAGAACTTGTTGAATTGCTACTTGCTCCGCTAGAACCTTTGGCACCTTTTGAGCTTGCTCCGCTAGATTTTGAAGCGCTTTTACCACCAAGTTTGCCTTTGACAGCATTTACGCCTTTGGATACGGCATTTGATTTGCCTTGTGCATTTGAAGAACCTGTACCTTTACCTACTTTATTTGAATTTGAATTAATGGGGTTGTTCTTCATTTTTTGCGTTTCTGCTTGTCCATCTTTTTTGTTACCACCAAGTTTAGAAACTGCGTTCGTGACGCTTTGTGCTGTTGGCATATTTATTTGTGGTTGGGTATTTGTTTGCGACTGACTATCAATGTCTTCGTCTTCATCATATACTATAGGATTGGCGTTCAATGTGTCTTGGTATCTATATCTATCTTTATTCATTATTTTGTCCTCCTATAGTTATTATTTCTTCTGCAATAGTTTTTTTTGTGTGAGTTGTATTATCAAAACTATTTACTAATTCTATCATTAAGTCGCTAAATACTTTAGCCGGATGGTCTTGTAGTATTCCGTTAAAGTATTTGATGCACTTATTGTTGTTTATTTCATTTAGTGCGTTAAATTGTATGCTTTGGTTAGTTGTTATATATTCATTGTTATCTACAATTATATCATATTTAATTGTATAATACAAGTTATCAGGTAGTGGTCTTCCATAATCACTTAGAGCACTTTTGAGTTCTTGTGTATTTAATTTGACAACTACTTCGTGAGTTGTTGGGGATATTATTCTGTATTCAAGAATTTGGGTATCAGTTAGAAGTTTATTATTCTCTGTGCTTTCGTCAGCAAACAATGAGGCGTATAGCAATGTCTCAAAGTATGCAAATTGTTTTGTAGTGAAAGGCATCGCATTTAAGACACTGACATTATTTTCTTTGTCGATTGCTTCAATATTTAGATAACCATTATCGTAGAATAGGGGAGAGTTGTCAATAAGTTGTATATTTGTTAATAGGGTTTGCGTTACTGCGTCTTTGTCACTTTGGTCATAAGTGTTTTGATAAAAAACTGATTCATCAAAGGGGTCGTTCATAATAGTAACAAAGTCGTCAAATTCTTGTTCACTATTGAAACCTAATTCTTGTAGTATTGATGCCCTAAAAGATTTTTGTATGGCATTGATTCCTACGATACCGCCAACTACTACAATGACTATAAATACTAAAAATACACCCCCGCAGGTCAAATAACTTTTCTTTTGCATATTACCAATATTTGACTATAATAAATATTATTAGTCCTACAAATACAACTCCTGTTATTATTTTAAAAACGCATCCCATAACTGCTCCTATTTATTTTAGTATACTTAATTAGTTAAAAAGTGTCAAGTCTTTGTGTCAAATTAACAATTATTTAGTATTTGTATTTGCAAAAAATTACATTTTATGTTACAATAATCGTTGAAGTTTGTTTTTTTGACATTAATTTTAAATTTGTTATAATTTTTGACATAATTATACATAATAATACAATCACATTTTAATTTTTTACAAATTTACTTAGGAGGAGAAGGGAATGGCTTACACAGAAGAACAATTGAGAAGTTTTAGCATCTATCAGTTGAGATATATTGCTCATCAAGTCGGCGTCAAAGCGCCTACAACAAAAAAAAGTGAAGAACTTGTTAACCACATTATCGCTATTCAAAATGGCGATGAAGAACCTTATTTCCCTAAGACTAAGTTAGGTCGACCTCTCAAGAGTAATCTAGTCAACAATGAGGATACCGCTGGCGCTATTATTAGTATGGATACCTGCGATGGTAAGGGTAAAATTGTCTTTAATAACTCTAACCTTATTGTCAATAATGGCGAGACTTCCATTATAAAGGGGTATGTAATTGAAACTAAAGAACAAGAATATTATGTAATTAGTTATGATAACCCTGTTATGCTAGAAAGGGTAGCGTGGATACCTGCTAAATTTGTTGACAAAAGAAGATTGAGAAATGGGCATTATGTGGCTGTAGAAGTCGTAAACAAAAATGAAAAAAATCTTCCTATGGCTGTCTCAATCAAGGAAGTAGAAGGGCAACAATACAAAGGTTTCTATAACGAGCAATTCGAATATAAGAAAGTATCATTTGACAAAGACCGATATTTTAGTTTTAGCGGTGGTACAGTATTCTATGGGGATAGAGTTATCTTTAGCGGGGCAAAACACGACTTGTTAAATTATGTGCTAAGACTCACAAATGAAGTGTACAACTATTGTGAGAGTGTTGTCTTAATGGGGCTAAATCTAACACCTGACAAAGTCAGTCAATTAAGAAAGGTCGACAATGTCGAAATGTTTTATAGTCTTTTTTCCGACAACTATGACACACAATATTTTACATACAAGTTGGCGGTTGACCACGCTAAGAGATTAGCAGAATTAGGTAAGAGAGTCATACTTATTGTTGCGAATATTGAGAACCTATACGATAATCTAGAAATGAGCGAGAAAGATAAGAACGCTTCATTAAAGAGTCTATACGGACTCGCTAGGAACTTTGAAGATGCTGGGTCATTTACAGTGATAGGAACTTGTAGTCAAGAATTTTATGACAACAACAAAGATTTTGAAGACTACATAGATTTACATATTAAACAAATAGATAAACAAAATTTTGAAGTAGAGAACTTAAGACTAAAAAGAGATGGCGAACCTTTATAATGTAAGGTAAACCATTTTTTTGTTAATACTTTTTGTTCTAAAATTATTTTGTTATGTGTCTTGTAGTTATGTGTCTTTGTTGTTTTCATAGTTTTTTATAACGAAACATAATTTTTATAAAACTATATACTAAATTATAATTTATAAATTCTATAAATAGGATTAATAAAATGAAATAATACAATCAAATGAATTTTGACAAATAAAATTAATGAGATTATAAAATGTTGACAAAATAATATAAATGTGATAATATAATATAGTCATAATAAAATTATGCGCTGTTAGCTCAGCTGGATAGAGCGTTGGTCTACGGAACCAAAGGTCGGGAGTTCAAATCTCTCACGGCGCACCACAAAAACACTAGGAAATAAGCCACTTATAGTAAGTGGCTTATTTCATACTTGCGACCCTATTTTTTTGTAGACCAAAGGTCATTGCTTATTTTGTGGTTTCTCACTCTCCAAAATTAAAAGATTGTTGCTCAATTTTTAATCTATTCTCATAGTTAATTTTGTAGTGTTCAAAAAGGTAATCAAAACTATCATACTCCATTAGGTCATTAGTCTTTAAATGTAATCTAACATTAAATTTGTTATCAAGTTGTTTTATCTCTTGTAATAGTTCTATCATAAAATTATTTAATTCGTTTTGTTTTATATTTATTTTACAGTATAAGCATAGTATATTACTTTTTTGTTTGCAAAGGTATTGTTATAATTGTCTAATACTCCACCCCATTTCTCGTAGGCTTGTCGGGCAGGGTAGTTCTCTTCTAATACGCCTATAACAAAATGAGAAATATTTTTGGCTTGTATTTCACTTTTGAAAATATTAAGTAATTCTTTACCTATGCCAATATGTTGATAGTCTGGATGAATATATATTGCCATTAATTCAGCGAAGTTCCTTTGTGAATAATGCTCAATATGTGATAAGTACGCACCAGTCATTTGTCCTATTATTTGTCCTTGTCTTTCTACCACATAACAAAATTCATTTGAGTTTTTTGTTTGTTTTATAAAATAATCAATTGAGTTTGACACACTATCAGCACTTTCTCGTTTATCAAAAACTGTGTTGTCAAAAATATTTTTGTACGCTTGACGCCACACTAAATTATTTAATTTTGTATATTGCTCGGCATCTTCTTTTGTTGCACGCCTAATTATATATTCTTTTGTCATAAAATCCCTTTTGTAATATTTTTATTTAACTCATTGTATCATAATTGCGTTGTAAAGTAAAGTTATTTATATTTATTTTATAATGTAGAAAAGTTTTAAGATTACAATGTAATGTTTATTTACTATATAAATTTGTAATTATAAAAAGCTATTGTTGCGTTATTGATAAAATTTCGTGTAGTTATTATATATTGTTGACTTATGTAGTATATTATGATATAATACATTTAATTAAAGATTTAACTATTTATATAATAGAATTTGCATTTAATTAGGAGTTAGAATTTACAAATGGGTTCGCTTATTATTGTCTTGATAATTCTCATCATTATGTCTGGGTACTTTAGTTCGACCGAGACCGCTTTCTCGTGTCTTAACAAAATCCGTGTTATGAATTGGGCTAATGGTGGCAATAAAAGGGCGAAACTCGTTCTCAAAATCGCTAACAATTATGATAAATTAATTACTAATGTTTTGATTGGAAATAATATTGTCAATATTTTAGCGACAACTATTGCAACTATTATATTTGGTCAAATTTGGTACAATGACCAATCTCTCGCTGCTACAATGACAACGGTCATTATGACTTTGGTTGTTCTTATCTTTGGCGAAATTTTACCTAAAACAATGGCTAAGTGTTTTCCTGAGAAATACGCTATGTTCTCGGCACCTATCATTTATGGTATAAGTTTTGTGTTCTACCCTTTGAGTCTATTCTTCTTATTGCTACAGAAGTTAGTTAAGAAAATATTTAGAATGCCAAAAGAGAGCGTTACTAATGAAGAATTGATTACCATTATCAATGAAGCGGAGAATACGGGCGGTATTGACAAAGAAAATGGCGAATTGATTCGTTCAGCTGTTGAATTTGATGATGTTGTTGTTGGTAAAATATTTACTCCACGAGTAGATATAACTGCTGTTGAGAAGAGTATGTCAATGGATGAAATCTTTGAAATATTTAAAAAATCGGGATTCTCAAGATTGCCTGTATACGAGAATAACATTGATAACATTATTGGTTTTATTCACGAGAAAAATTTCTTTCTTGCTAAAGTTGAGAATAAACCTAATATCAATGACATTATCCAACCTGTGTTATTCACTCAAGAGCAAGTTAAGGTCGATGATTTATTAAAACATTTACAAAAAAACAAATCACAAATTGCTATTGTAATAGATGAATTTGGCGGAACTGATGGACTTGTAACAATGGAAGACTGTATAGAAGAACTTGTCGGCGAGATTTACGATGAATCTGACAAAGTAGAAGAACCTATACAAAAAATTGATGATAAAAATTTTATTGTGCTTGGAAGTGTAGAACTTGAAACATTTTTTGATTTATTTAAAATTAAAGCCGACAATTTAGAAGAAATAGAGTCTACCACTGTAGGTGGTTGGATATGCGAGCATTTGGGATTATTACCAAATAAAGGCGTATCATTCGAGTATCAAAATGTTAAAATTGAAGTGTACGAGAATGTTAGACATAGAATAAGCAAAGTTAAGGTAACAAAATTATAATGATTAAGATATAGTGAATACCAAAATTTTCATAAAATTAAATGTACATTAGTAAGTATTTTAGATGATTACTTGTGTATAAATCTATTAATGAATAACTATACAATTTTATTTAATGTTGTATGGTTTTTTTTGTAAAATATATTTTATACTGAAAGATAATTTTTTTAAAAAAACTTTTTTAAATAAATATTGAATTTAATTAAAATTTATGATACAATATTATCAAAACTAGGAGTTAATAAAAATGGACGAAGAAGAATTGGAAATTATAAAAAGTGGAAGTGCGGAAGAAAATTTTAGTTATGCTTTAATGCATCCAAATTGTGATATCAAAGCACACGGTCAAGCAGTTCTTGATAGTGGGAATGCGTTTTATAATTGTTTTTTTGCAAAATATATAAAAGGTGCTGATATTAAAGCGCACAGTAAAGTGGTAATTAATAGTGGAGAAGCTTATATTAATTATTACTTTGCAAAAGAAATTAATGGCACGGATATCAAAGCACACGAGAAAGTAGTAATTGATAGTAATATAGTAAGTTTAAATTATATATTTGCAAGAGACATTAAAGGGGCAGACATAAAAGCACTTGAGAAGGTAGTAATTGATAGTGGTAACTTATATTTTAATCAAGAATTTGCAAAAAATGTTCCAGGAGCAGATATTAAAGCACATAGGAGAGTTATTGAGGAGTTGGGAACGAAAGAACAACTTGACAAATTTGATAGGGATGTAAAAGAGTCGAAAAGTAATTCTAATAAAGAAATAAATAAAGCAAAAAGCAATCCATATCAATTTGACTACAAAGAACTCAATAATGATGAGTTGTTAAAAGATTTAGTGCAAGCGAATGTGAGTGT
>CALVIT010000061.1 GCA_944331845.1 uncultured Clostridia bacterium | reverse complement strand
AGTCCTGAGTTTGTAGACCGTAACGACGACGAAGCAGTAAAAAAGTTATGGATTGACTTTAGACATTATGTAACACATTTAAAACAATTTAAACAAATAAAATTTCTATGTGTACCTGAAAGACACAAACCTTGCCCTGCTTATCCTAAAGGTGCATTACATTTTCACGCATTATTTGGTAATGTAGATTTTAGTAGTGTTATGCACCCTTTTAAAAAAAATGGTAGGTGGGTTCGTTCTAAGAGTGGTTCAAAATTATATTTATTTGATTTGTGGAAATATGGTTTTTCTACAATTTGTGAAGTCCCACAAGAAGCAAACGACCAAGCAGGCACTATTCGTTATCTTGCAAAGTATATGAAAAAAGATAGTACACAAATTGGTTACAACAAAAAAAGATATTTTGCTAGTCGTAATCTTGATTTTAAAAACAAACAATTATATTATTTTGACGACGACGACATAAACAAACTTGATTGTTTTATTGACTCCACTTGTGGAGATTTAGTCAAAGTTACAGACAAAGCAAAGTATTATGAAATTAAATTGGAAGATTTGGAGTCTTTAGGACTTACTGAAAATGATATATTAGGTTAATTATGACAAAAATTGATAAAATAGAATTTGAATTATTAAACCTACATAAAAAAATGGATGCTATGCTTAATTTAAGTTCAAAGAAGATTATTAAACAAAATTTTTATAATTGTTTAGATAATTGGTTTACTAAAATTAAAGTACCTAATTTATGTGCTGGGTCTATTCGTAGTTTAAGAAATGTTGTTCGTTTACTAAAGGCAAATATACCTGATAAAGAAGTTTATAAGTTATTGCCTATTGACTTTGAATTATGTTTCGCTAGATTGCCTGCTAATAAGACTCGTAAAGATTTATTTATATATTCTCGAGAGTTTTTAAAATTTGCATATTTTAACAAGTTTATTGCTGAAGATATTTCGATATATTTAAAGGCGGTTAAATATAAAGCAAAGGAAGGTACAGCATATAGTCAGGAACAAATACTAATGATATTAAACAATGTAAACAATAGCAATGTGCTTGCCCTATTTCGTTTTTATTATTTAACTGGCGTGAGAAGAAGTGAAGCATTAAACTTATGTTGGCAAGATATAGACTTTAAAAATAATTTAATTCATATTAAAGGTACAAAAACTTTTAGTAGTGATAGATTAATACCACTTACAAAACAACTAAGTGAATTATTTAATAATATGAATATGAATGATATTAATAGTAGAGTATTTAGAGTAAGTGAGTCAGGTATTAGGTGGCAAATTGAGAGATTAAAAAAGATTTTACCATTTAATGTGAATATTAAAAACTTTCGCACAACATTTGCGACTCGTTGTGCTGATATTGGTATCTCCCCAAAAATAGTACAATCTTGGTTAGGTCATACTGATATCAGGACTACAAACAAGTATTATATTAAGTCTACCCCTTGTTTGAATTCACAAGAAGTAGCACTATTTAATGAAAGATATTAGACAAAAAAGGATTAGCATCACTGCTAATCTTTTTTTATACCATATTGTTGTAATTCCAAATCTTTATTTTTTAGATATGGTATATGGGGCTAGTGATAGGAATTGAACCTACAACCTGCTGATTACAAGTCAGCTGCTCTGCCAATTGAGCTACACTAGCATAGATAAGTTAACTTTGGTGCCTCGAGGCGGAATCGAACCACCGACACGAAGATTTTCAGTCTTCTGCTCTACCGACTGAGCTATCGAGGCATCTAGTTATCACTAGATAAATGGCGACCTGGAAGAGACTCGAACTCTCGACCTCTAGCGTGACAGGCTAGCGTTCTAACCAGCTGAACTACCAGGCCATCTTGTGCCAATCGCAATGGTGGATCTTCAGGGACTTGAACCCCGGACCGACCGGTTATGAGCCGGTTGCTCTAACCAACTGAGCTAAAGATCCATCGTGGTCGGGGTGGAGAGACTCGAACTCCCGGCCCCATGGTCCCAAACCACGTGCGCTACCAACTGCGCTACACCCCGCTTCTGCGACTGGCTGACTCGTATATAATACATTATTTTTTTTTAATTGTCAACTAATTTTTATAAAATTTTTTGAAAATTTACTATTTTTTACAAAAAATTCATTTAATAAAAATCAATATAGTTTTAAAATATGGTTCAAAACTTTTATTATTATATGTGTTTTAAATAATATTGTCAACTATTTTGACATAATTTTTCATAATATTTTAATTTTTTCTAAAATCAAACATTTTTTTGGTGTTATTATACTTGTACGGAGGTTTTATGCAAATCAAAAATAGATTATATAATAACACTTTGTATATCAGCCTTTCTGGAGAATTGGATGAAATGAGTGCTAACTTTACTAGAAACGAAATGGATAATATTATGCAAATATCACAAATAAAACAAATTGTCATCGACCTATCGGAATTAAACTTTATGGATAGCACAGGTATTGGGATATTGATAGGCAGGTATAAGAAAATGAAACTAAAAAACATTCCTATCTTTATTTGCAACCCCAATAATCACATTGAGAAAATTTTTAAAATGACAGGCTTATATGAAATTATGCCAAAAATTAGTTAAAGTGAGGATATTATGAAAAACGAAATGACATTACATATCAAATCATTATCAATAAATGAAGCTTTCGCTAGAAGTACGGTCGCTGCCTTCTGCGCTCAAGTTAATCCTACATTAGAAGATATAATAGATATTAAGACAGCAGTTTCTGAAGCGGTAACAAATTCTGTAGTTCACGCCTACCCTAACACTGTTGGAGATATAAAAATAAATGTAGTACTAAAAAATGACCAAGTAGTTATCACAATCACTGATTATGGTATAGGCATTTTTGATACCGCAAAAGCGAGAGAACCATTTTATACCACAAAACCTGATGAAGAGCGAAGTGGAATGGGCTTTACTGTTATGGAAAGTTTTATGGACTCAGTCGATGTTAAAAACAATAGTACTAGAGGGGTAACAATAAAAATGACAAAAAAATTGTCATTAGAAACTAAGGCAATGGTAGCGAATGATTGACCACAATGAGACTTTGAAACTTGTTAAACTTGCTCAAAGTGGTGATGAAGACGCCAAAAATACTTTAATTAAAGAAAATACCCCTCTTGTTAAATGTGTTATAAAACATTATAAAATGAAGGGAATTGAATATGAAGACTTATTTCAACTTGGTTGTGTTGGGTTTGTCAAAGCGATAAATAAATTTGACACTTCATATAATGTCAAATTCTCAACATACGCTGTCCCAATGATATTAGGCGAAGTAAAAAGATATTTACGCGATGAAGGATACATTAAAGTTTCTCGCTCTACAAAACATCAAGCGACAGAAATTAAAAAGTTTATCGAAAAATATATTGCAGAGTATTCATATACCCCTTCATTAGAAGTTATAGCAAAAGAATTTAAAATGGATGTACAAGAAGTTGTATTTACACTTGACGCCACAAAATTACCATTATCTATTTATGATAATGTAGATGACGACGACAGTTCAAGTTTAGCAGATAAAATTACTAATGAAAATGAAAACCCCAACTTAACATTAGAAAAAATTACATTAAAAAATCTTATAAATAAACTACCCCCTAAAGAAAGGAAAATAATTATACTACGATACTTTCAAGATAGAACACAAATGGAGATTGCTGAAGAATTAGGCGTGTCGCAAGTTCAAGTATCACGAATTGAGAATAAGATTCTTAAAGATTTGAAATCTTCATTCTTATAATACTTTCGTTCAAAATATAGTTATTTACATTTCTCCCCTACTCTTTAAATAAATATACAACGCTAATTTATAATCATATATAATAATGTATAGTAAATGATTATAGCATAACTTATAGTATAAATGTACAGTATATAAAAATAAAAGGCAAATAATTTTATTTGTCTTTTTTGCTAAAAAATTATAATATTCTTACTATGCTTTAATTTGTATTATTTCGATATTTTGTAAACACTCTTTGACAAGTTCATCTACATTTATTTTGCTTTCTTCAATTAACACTGATTCAAGTCTTGGTTTTATAATTGGATTACGAGGCAAAAATACAGTACAACAATCTTCATAAGGTAAGATTGAAATATCAAAAGTTCCAATTTCTTTTGCAACATCTATAATATCATTCTTATCATCCCCAATAAGCGGTCTATATACAGGTAGAGAAACCACCGAATTAGATGATATTATTCCCTCCATTGTCTGACTAGCAACTTGGCCTAAACTCTCGCCCGTAACTATTGCTTTACATTTTAATTTATATGCTAACTTCTCAGTTATACGCATCATAATTCTTCGCATAATAGTTATCATAAATTTTGAGTTGCATTTTTTGTGTATTTCTTCTTGAACTTTTGTAAAACTGACAAAATAGAGTTTAAAATCGCCACAATACTGAGCCAAAACTTTTGCTAAATCTATAACCTTTTGTTTAGCACGCTCACTTGTATACGGATAACTATGAAAATGTATTCCGTATATTTTTGCGCCTCTCTTAGCGATTTTGTAAGCAGCAACAGGACTATCAATACCACCTGATAATAGACAAATTGCCTTTCCTGCACTTCCTGTAGGCATCCCACCTACACATTTTATGCTGTTTAAGTATAGGTAAGTTTTGCCATTTTCTCTTATATCTACAGTTAGTTCTTTGTCAAAATTTTCTAACTTAACTTTAGTGTTAGGATTATTTTTTAAGACAATTTCTCCAATTCTAGCAGATAATTCATTAGAATGAATAGGAAAATCCTTGTCAGCCCGTCTTGTCGTTACTCTAAAAGTGCCATTTGGAATCTTAAATTCTTTAACTGCATCCAAAATGCTATCTACTGAATTATCTACGCATAGTGCTACCGAAAGCCAATTAAAACCGAAAACCTTAGTTAATTTTGATATTAACTTTTTTTCATCGACAACATTATAGTCTTTAACAATGTACCTTGCACCGCCTTTGTCTACAGTTGCTTTAGTACTATTAATTGCTCTAACAGTATTATCATACAAAGCTCTTTCAAAAAATCCACGATTAGCACCCTTAAGGTGTATCTCTGAATATCTCAAAATTATTAATCTTTCCATAATTCACCCTTTTATTTATAGCGAGCGTAAATAAGAGCAATGTTCAATTATTTTGTTCGCTACATATTCTGCTTCTTCTTTAGTATTATCTACTCCAAAACTCAATCTAATATTCCCAGCGACTTCTTCCTTAGAATTACCCATTGAAGACAAAATTCTGTTGTCGCTTGATTTAGAAGAACAAGCGGACCCAGTACCTATAAGAATGTCGTCCATCTCTAATAGATGTAAAAGTACTTCACCCTTTACGCCCACTAATGAAATAGATAATATATAAGGGGACCCATCTTTGTACCCATTAATTTTATAGTCAAAATTCTTATCATCAAAAATTTTTAAAATTGTATTTTTAATTTCAAGAACATTATTATAATTCTGTTTTAGATTTGATATTTTGTCTTGAGCAACATTTGCAAATGCGACTATAGCAGGCAAATTTTCAGTACCACTTCTTAAACCGTTTTCCTGCCCACCACCATATACTATAGGATTTAGATGAATTCCATTCTTTAAATACAAAGCACCTATTCCCTTAGGTCCGTTTATTTTGTGTGCACTCAATGAAATCGCATCAACGCCCATATTATCAACTAACACATTTATTTTGCCAAATGCTTGAACGCAATCGCTGTGAAAGATTGTTTTTGCATTTTTAGACTTAGCGATTTCAACAAGTCTAGGAATATCATTAATTGCCCCCGTTTCGTTATTGACATACATAATAGAGATGAAGTCATAATCATTATCATTAATCATTTGACAATATTTGTCTATATCAACTTGTCCCTGTGAATTAAGCGGAACAAAATCGACTATTGAATTTTTTAATGCCTTAGCAGTATTATATATTGATGGGTGTTCACCTACCGAAGTCAATACTCTACTTTTGTTTTTTGTCAAACCAAATAATGCCATATTATTCGCTTCAGTCGCCCCAGAACAAAATATTAGATTATCATTGAATTGAGCATTAATTGATTCTAATATAATGTTCCTTGCCTTATTTAATTCTCTATTTGACTGTAAACCCCCTTTGTGTAAACTTGAACAATTAAAATAAGACTCTTTGGATGCTTTTATATAAGACTCTAACCCAAGATTTGAGATTTTGGTAGTACTTGCATTGTCAAAATAAATCATAATTTCACCTATTTTTATAAATTATATTGTATAAAATTTTTTTATAAATGTCAATTCTATTGAAAATTTTGTTAAAATTATATATAATAAAATTATGATAAGTTTAAAAAATGACTATAAAACTACTACCATAAAGCAGTTTTTGAAATACAAAGGGTTATCCTATAGGACTATTACACAACTTGCCAAAGAATTTGGAATACTCACTATAGATAACTGCCCACAAATTTTGACAAACACAATAATTAAAGGTAAAACTCTACAAATAAACTACGAAGACAAAAAAGCAACAACAAATTACCCCTACTCTAATGCTCCATTAAATATAGTGTATGAAGACAAAGACATATTGATAGTAGATAAACCCAACAAGTTACCAACTATCCCAAGCCATAATTACAAAGACAGTCTAGCAAGTCGAGTCATACATTACTTAGGAAAAATAACCTTCAGGGCATTAAATAGACTAGATGCTGACACAACAGGTATTGTAATAATTGCAAAGAATGTAATTACAGAGAATATTCTCAGTCATAGTGGAAATATAAAAAAATATTATATCACAGTTGTTGAAGGCAAAACAAAACTATCAGGCACAGTTAATGCTCCAATTAAAGACAGTCAAGTGTTAAAAAGAAGAATAGTGTCTAATGATGGTTTACCCGCAATAACATACTATAGAAGACTAAAATACAATAAAATAGAAGACACATCAATTATAAAATGCCACTTACAATTTGGAAGAACAAATCAAATTAGATGTCATTTATCTCATATCCTGCATCCACTAAAATTTGATACAAAATATGGTAGTTCATTTTTAGATGCTTCGCAAACTTTTTATTTACGCTGTTATAAAGTAACATTCAAACACCCATACTCAAATAAATCAATTAAGATAATTCTTCCCTTAAACCTACCCAAATCATAATACACAATACATTGAGTATTATAAAAATAGAATACACTATTCTTGGTGTATTCTATTTTTTATAGGCTCTATTTTTATAGGCTCTATAATA
>CALVIT010000060.1 GCA_944331845.1 uncultured Clostridia bacterium | reverse complement strand
TCTGATACTTTAGCGATAAAATCTTTAACAACTAAGAAGTTAACATCAGCTTCAAGTAAAGCGACTCTAATCTCACGCATTGCTTGCTTAATCTCAAGTTCGGTAAGTTTTCCACGATTTGTGAGTTTACTAAAAATGTGATTTAATCTCTCACTTAAGTTTGAAAATAATGCCATTTAATTCTCCCAAATTTGTGTAAAGTGATTCAAACAGTTCACATCTAAATGATTAGTTAAGAACTTTTTTGATTCAATGTATTTCCCATACAAACCTAGTTTCTCTTCATATTGGTCAAGAATTGCTTTGACTCTTTTAATTAGGTCATACACTGCCTGACGAGTTAGGTTATCAATCCCTGCAATCTCAGATAAACTAATGTTGTCATTAAAAAACAATGTAGCGACCTTTAGTTGTTTAGTCGTAAGTAAATTCCCATAAAAATCTAATAATCTACTATATCTTAAACTGTTCTCAATGTCCATATTATCTTTCCTTGGTTTGTAAAGGTAAAATACTTGTCTTAAGTGTATAATATTATTTAAATTTTGTCAAGCATTTTCTTTTAAAATGTTTATAATTTTGAATAAAATTTATGTTTTTACAAAAAATTAATCTATGTTTACAATACTTTTACGGGTTATAATCATATATTTGATTGTTTTAGCCTTAGTACGACTTATGGGAAAGCGTCAAATAGGCGAATTACAGCCATTTGAATTGGTAATTATGTTAATTTTTGCTGACATAGCCACAATACCTATGACTGACTCGACAGTTCCCCTATTAATAGGAATGATACCATTAATAGCACTTGTGCTACTACAATTTTTCTTATCATTGTTATCAAGAAAAAGCCTTTTTTTTCAAAAACTTATTAACGGTAAACCGGTTATAGTTATAGGACCGAATGGAATAATATACCAAAATCTCAAAGCGTTAAATATGAGTTTAGATGACCTACAGGAAGCACTGCGTGGGTGCAATGTAAGCAATTTTGATGAAGTACAATACGCTATTATTGAGACAAACGGCAAAATGTCAGTTATAATAAAAAGCGAAAACAAACCTGCGACAAATAAAGATTTAAAAATAGTAACAGAAGAAAGTACCTACCCTATAATTTTAATTGATGACGGACGACTTAACAAAGAGAATCTTCAACTAGCAAATGTCGACACAAATTTTATTCAAAATATCTTAAAAAAATATACCATATCTTCTTACAAAAAAGTTTTAATTATGAACATCGACAACAATGGTAAAATTTATTTACAAACTAAAGCAGGCAAAAGCCAAACACTTCATATCGATTTTGATGGAGGTAAAGGATGGTAAAAAAAGTAATATTTTTTGCAGTTTTGTTGGTAGCACTCTTAACTGTAACTATATGTGAACAAATATTTATTGACTCAACTATTAATGAAATGTTAGCACACATAAATTATGTAGAAGCGACTATAACCCAAAATGAAAATTATTTGAATAGTGAACAAGTATTAGACAGTTTTAACAAAATGCATAATTTTTGGGAAAGCAAAGAAGGAACAATGGCATTCTATATCGACCATAAAAACATATCAAGTGTCGGCCAAAGTTTAGTAAGATTACAAGCGGGATTAGAAGAAAACGACTTGTCGTTAGCAAAAACAGAAATATACTTATTACATGAATTAATCTATGTCCTAAAAAAACTCTTTGCATTTAATATACACAATATATTTTAGTTTTTACCTTCTATATTCCATATATTTATATTAAAATGTACAATAAATCTATTTAATTATAGTAACTGATGATATAGCATTATATAAATTCATATTAAAAAAATGAATCACATATTGCCAATAATTATAACATAACATTTAGCTCTATTCACAAGAAGTAGCACTATTTAACAAAAATATTAGACAAAAAAAGATTAGCAGTGATGCTAATCTTTTTTATACCATATTGTTGTAATTCCAAATCTTTATTTTTTAGATATGGTATATGGGGCTAGTGATAGGAATTGAACCTACAACCTGCTGATTACAAGTCGCATTAATATTTTAATATTTTTTTACTAATAACAATTAGTTATTAGTAATCTTTTTTATTAATTGAAACAATTTTGTCATTTAAAATTTTAATTATTTCATAATCTGGAGTATTAGGTATTTTTTTATATACATCATTAATATATGCACCGATTTCTATAGGTCTATATTTGAAGTTAATTCTATATACTTTTGCTGTTGTATATTTCCATCCTTCTTTTTTTACAATTATTTGATGATAATTTGCTGATTTTACTAAATTGTAAATAGTATCTAATTTTTTAATTTGTGTCATATTTTATTTATCTCCTATAGTTAAAATCTTATATTTTTGTTAGTTGAGTTATTAAATGAATTTTTTATGCTTATTTTTTTTCTTTCTTCTTTGTTGTCAATATCTAAAAACTCATCTGAAGTAATATCAAACAATACACAAATTTTTTTAATTAAATCTATACTTATATCTCTATCTCCCATTTCATAATGACTTAATGCTTGTTGTGAAATATTTAACATTTTTGCTAATGCTTTTTGTGTATAACCATAATCTATTCTTAATTCTTTTAACTTTTGCCCTATTTCCATATAACTCCTATTTTAACAAATTTATAAAATTTTTATAATTATATAAAAAAAGTACTCCATTTTGTTGACATACTCCATATTGTTGTGCTATAATCAAAGCATACTCCATTTTGGAGTTATAAAAAATATAAAAAGGAGTAGAAACACAAAGCCCACCATTAATAATTTTTTTGCTTTAGGTGTTATCTGCTCTTTTTTAAAGGAGGTGTCAAAGTGGCAAGGTATGGTCGAAGTACTGCAAGAAAGAAAACTGCAACTAGAAAGAGAAGTACAAGAACAAGAAGTTCAAACAAAAAAACTATAGTTATTAATGTTTAAAAGGAGTAAAAAATGAGTTTACAAGAAATAACAAAAAAGAAAAATGCATTAAAGATTTTAGGTTTAGAAAAAACAAACAATATTTTAATTAATAAGGAGAATATGAATTATGGCAAATAATAATGAAGTAAAAGATAGTGTATTTGGAGATTTAGTAGAAGCAATACCATTTGTAAAACTTTACATATCACATAGAAAAGGCGAATACAAAGAAGGCGGTAAGTATAACTACATAGAAGTAGCGGAACTCAATCGATATGGTGGCGGTGAGGTTGTTAAATTAAATATTGATGATGGACTTGACAAAGTCGCTGATAATTTAAGGTTAGGCGATGTAGTTAAATGTTATATACTTTTTGATGGGTTATATAAGAATGCCGGTAAAACTTGTATTAACATTGAGAAAGTTTTTGATAGTAATTTACCAATGCCAAAGCACCTTCAAAAATAAAGGTTATTGAAATGAATATATTAACAATTGTATTAATAATACTTGCGGGTTTAATACTAGGTCCGTGGGTATTTGATTTAGTAGGTTTTATTTTTAGTATGATTTCAAAATTGTTTTACTTACTAGGAGATGGTTTTGATTTCTTTGGTATTGGTTCAATTTTACAAATTAAAGGAGGTTTAATGTGTCAAATTTAGGAAGAATATTGACAGGTGTATTAATAGGCATATTGGTAGTAGTAATAGCATTATGGGGATTTAGTTCTTTGAACAAAAAAGATGCACCTACTTGGATTGATGAGATATTCCAGGGGAATTTGGAAGTTGACCCTATTCCGGTAGATACGGGGTTTAAAGTATATACTACTGATACTGGTTTAGTAGTAACTAACCCTTCTAACGGTTTAGTTAATGAAGATGAGAGCACTGTTGATTATACTAAGGCATTGTATGTAGATATGACTGCAGATAATGGATATTATAGCGAAAAGGAAGTTTCAGCAGTTGAATTTTATGTTAACAAAAATGGTTCAGGCGGTTTTTTGTATACTGATTTAAGTGATCGCCCTATTTATTTGGGCAATCAATGTTTTAGTAATGGAAATACTGCAGTAGGTTATTATTATGAAGAACTTTCTCCATTGCAAAAAATTGATAGTATAGAAACAAGCAATTATTTACGAGATATTACTGTATTAAAAGATGGTTCTACTTATAATTTTGAACCTAAATATTCGGTATATAATATAAATGCTTTCATTTATAATTTGTGCACCTATGCTGTAAGCACATCAAGTAGTGGTTATGATACTTATGTAGTAATAGTGGATGTTACTGATTATTTTAATGTTACAAGCAATGGTGAAGAAGTAACTAAACCTATATTATTTTCATTCACTGTTCATTATGGAAATGAAGAATATCCTATACCATCTGATTGTAATTTTGTGAATAAAGTATTTGAAATGACAACTACCAAGGAGTAACAAATGAATAGTAGTTATAAAATAATATTATTATTGTTAATCGTTTTAGTTATAGTTGTAGGTATTTTATTTACTAATTCAAATAAAGATAATTCTAATACAACTATACAAACACCTAATGTCAGTTTGCCGAGCAATAATGCAAATATTGAATTAATCAGAAGTAATACAGAAATGTATTTTGATAGTCATAATTTATTCACTTTAACGTTCGAAGATGCTTCTCAGAGTTATAGGTTAGATAATATTACAATTAATGTATATCTATATGATTTTAATACTAACCCTGATGATGAAGGCATATTGCTAGAACGATATAAATCTGATAACTATACATTCGTTAATACTGCAAGATTTTTGCTTCCAGATGATTTTATTACAACTGGACCAGCAACTGAAGAATTACCGTATTATTACTATGTAAAAGTTGAGATAATTGATGGAACTTTAAATTATTGTTCTAATTTAGAAAAAATTAATGCTAGTTATATTAAAGAACATAGTTCTTATTATATAACTTGTTTCAAAGTTAAATTCATTTAAAAATAAGGAGATAAAAAAAAATGAGAACAGAAAAAATTTTAACCGGCGCACTTGGCGTCATAATAATAGCAGCAATAGTAGTTGGACTACTTTTTGCTTTTGGGGTAATTAATTTATCCAAAACGAAACTACCTATCGTTTATCCTGACAAGAACATTAATTGGGTCTCAAACGAAGATAAAACTATGGTTCGTGGTTCTTTTGATAGTGCACTCGATATTAGCGGTGAAGAATTCGAAATCGTATTTGATATTAATAATCTAGAATTAGGTTATAACGATGATAATTTAGGAATGAATGCTCGATTATCATTAGTTGAAAATAATAATGTTGCTTACGATATATATGTATTTAGTAGTGGTAATTTTTATTATGAAGACGAAAATAGTACTTCTATTGAGTGTCAAATATCAATTAAATTATACAACAACGCAACTTTAACTGCACAAGGAGATATAACTAGTGGTAAAGGTTTCGTGATTGAAGTAAGTAACTTTGGAATGGACCTTGACCAAACCGGAGAATTTACACCACAAGAAATAGAGTCATTTAAAGTATACTCAATCTATGAGTACGCAGACAATGTCCAACTTATAAAATAACAAACTACATTAGTAGTACTAATTTTGTTTAAGAACTAGCAATTTTTTCAATGTCAAGACTTTGGGGGTAGGGGGTCCCCCAAATACATTTAGTCTTGACATTTAAAAAATGCGAACAAAATACATAGCAGCCGGCAGTATTCCTACTGCCGGCTTAACTAGCAACAATAAAAAAAAATAATACTGATTTAAAAAGAAGGTACAAAGAATGATAGTAGGAATATGCGGTCTCCTCCGCGCAGGTAAAACCGCTTTATTGACTTTATTTGCTATAATGGCAATGTTAGATTATAACATTTATTTACAAGGCAAACAAAAGATAATTGAATTAAATAACGGCGGGTATAATTTTACATTACCACCACAACACCATTTGGTATATTCAAATTACGATATAATTTATAAATCTTATGATTACGGTGTATTGCGTTCATATAAATTTAATGCGTTTTATTTAGGACTACCAAATTCACAGCACAAAACTTTATTGTTTCCCCCTTTTAGTCAATTTTTTATAACTGAAGGTCAACGCCCATTGAATAGTCGTATGTCATTTGTATTAAGCGATTTTGTTAGTCAATATTACGAGACAGGCGGACATTATGGTTGTAATTTTTACATTGATTGTCAGCGCTTAAATTTACTTGATGCTAATGTTCGTGAATTGATGGAATTAGTCATAGAAGTTCAATCTATTAAATTTGTTAAAAATAGAAATGGTAATATTGTAAAAACTATATGGAAAACAAAAGAATTTAGTAGTAGTTTTGATTATGAAAATTATCTATCTAGTGGTAAACAAAAAGGTGGCAAGTCAAAAACTTATGTATTTAAGGATGATATAACAAAGTTTTATAATTCTTATTATTGTTTCCCTAATTATTTAAAAAACGCTCAATATCGTGATTTTACTTATCAATTAAGTGAAATAGTAGATAACAGCGTGGAAGCAATAGACAATTTTAATGACAACAACCCTACTGAAGTTCCTAGTACATACTACAAAAAAAGGTGATTTATGAATAAGTTAGTTGATTATTTTATTAAATTACTTAAATTAAACAAATATTTTAATTTAAACAAAAAGTCTTTTTCAAAGTTAAATTATGATTATTATGCAGAGTTTAATATGTTAGCAGATAATGCATATTCAATGAGAAAGTCTTATCGAAGAAAGATTGAAAAAATAATATTTCGGAGATACAAGAAAGATTATAGAACTCTGTATAAGATAGAAAAAGACAAAAGAATTGAGTTATAGTAACGGTGGGCGGGGCCGTGGTTTACCTTGCCCCGCCCGCCGTTATTATGCACAAATTATAGAAGTTATGTGTTCCCTATACTTGATTTAGGGAACACTTATGGACATCTATTTGTTAATAAATGGCTTAAACTCTAGGTTTTTGCAAATTTATTGTATACAAAAATTCATAACAAAGGAGTTTATGTTATGAATAAACAAGATTTAAAAACTAGAAGTGAAGTTTTCGCTACTAGTGAATACAAAAAGCAATATGGCAATGTTATTATTAACCGCTATATTGATAGAATAGAGATAGTTAAATATTTTGACCCTTTTGAAGTATGTTATGGAGAACGCTCTGATAAAGGTATTATTGACCGTACTAGGTTGTTTGCTAAGAATGAAGAAGGATTATGGGTCCCATTAAGAAATGATATTGACATATTAAGGGTACAAGATAGTGTCAATAAGTCGACGAAACGAAGTTGTGAAATGTTTTATGGTTACGCTTATTCAAATGTTTGGAAGTATTTTGGAACTTTTACAGCGAGTCCTGAGTTTGTAGACCGTAACGACGACGAAGCAGTAAAAAAGTTATGGATTGACTTTAGACATTATGTAACACA
>CALVIT010000059.1 GCA_944331845.1 uncultured Clostridia bacterium | reverse complement strand
ATACTATTGTAATTAGTTCTTATATGAAGTTGAATGTAAATCATAAGATTATATTGTCTTATGATTTTTTTATAAAAAGTTTTAATAATATTAGATAGTAAAAAAATTATATGCTATTAACTATATATAGTGGTATTTGTTACCTTATGTAAATAATTTGTATACAAACTCGAAAATTTATTTATCTATATTATATAATTTGAATATACAAATACATATTATTAGAATTTAATTATATTCTAAATCATAAAAACTATAGTTTTGTAGCACTGTTGACAAATTCTTAAAAATATTATAAACTATATCATATAATTTGTACAGGTGATGGAATGGCAGAAGCAACAAGTGTAATTATAAGTGCTTTGATAGGTGCCGTGTGTGGCGGTTTTGTTAGTATTCTAGGTAGTATACTTATTTATAAAAATTCTTGTAAACAAATCTTCGCTGATAATGTATCAAAAAGTCGTATGAATTGGATAGTAGAATTTAGAAATGAAGTTGGTATAATTGTCGCAACATTGAGATTATTAAATAAATTATATAAGAATAATAAATATGATAGCACGAAAGAGAATAATAACAATGATAGTGATATTTATAACAAAATATTTGAAGCGGAGAAAGCAAGGACAATACTATTAACTAGACTTAATTGTGATATAACTAAAGAAGGGAATGAGCACAATAAAGCATTCTCGAACTTATTAAGCAAAATAAATTTTATGATACTTGATACTACTCAAAATAACAATCAACAAAGTACAATATCTAGTACTCAAATAAATAATGTTGAAAACATTGAGAATACAATAGAACAAATAATAAAATATACAAAAAAAATACTTGAATTTGAATGGCAGAGAGTCAAAAGAGAAGCAAAAGGGAGAGAACAAAATGTGTAGAGATAAACAAGAGAACGGACAAAATAAAGAAAACAAAATATGTTATCAAGAAAAAATGTATAGTATATGGCTATTAGTAATATTTAATATTTTCTCGGCAGCAGCATTAGCGGCAATAATTTGTGGGATAATCTGTGCTTTTAAAAGTAACAATCAAGTCGGCTGTATAACACTATGTATCCTTGGCGGTATTGCATTGATATGTACAACAATTCTTATATGCTTTGTGGTTAAAGCATTAGAAAAAAGAGAAAAGCACGCTAAAGATATTGTAGTATCTTTGATAAATGAGCGTGAGAATACAAAAGATTCGAATACAAAGCAAATTACTGTAAATTTTTGTGAATATGAAACAAATATTGAATGGCGTGAAAATATTGAAGATAAAAATAATACTGATTCTAGTAATTAATTAAGTGTAGAATTAGTTAAATAAGCAATTAAACAAAAAAAGACTGAAATTAATCAGTCTCTTTTTTGTTAATTATTTACAAATTAAGCAATAATAACATCAGTTTTGTTCAAAGCTGCCTTAACTTCTAATGTGATTTTAATTGTATCTGAATTAGAAATTGTTGCAAAGTTAATAGAAGAAACTTGTACAAATTGACCTAAATTGTATGATGAATCTTTTGTTGTAACATCTGTTGTAGTGTAAACTGCACCAGTGCCTAATTCACCAACTTTATTACCAAAAGCGGTATCTTTTGTACCATCAGCTAAAACTATCGCAGTTCCACCAGCAGTAGCTGTTACTTTAACTTGAATATAAGCATCGTTTGAAGCATCAGCAAGACCAAATGTTACATTTGCAAGTTCAGCATTGATAGCAGTTACAGTAGCAGCAGCTGAAGTTTGACCATTAACTTGGTATGTAAAAACGAATGGATCAGTTGTTGTTCCAGTACCTGTTGGTGATCCAATGCCACACTCCATTTCTAGTGCTACATTACCACTAAAAGTAATAGTACCTGTTGCTTTTTTGCTGTCTGTCAAAGCAGCGAAAGTGAATGTCAATGCAATTGAGATAGCAAGCAAAATTGAAAGTGCTAACATTGCAAGACTTTGTTTAGAAACTTTTTGCATTTTTTAATCTCCTTTTTTCTTATGTTTCTTATTTCAGTATTTGCAACTGATTAGACGGTGCGGGATAGAGATATAAACTATGCAATTTTTGTATCACAAATGGCGATAGCATATAAGCGGTAATTAAGCGACAACTTATAAATTGAATAATGTAAGAGAGTAAAATTATATTGTTCGAAAGTATTTTAATATGCTAATAGATAACAAAAAAATATAATAGTTACAAGCATATAATGTATAAATATTAATGTGTTATGAATTGAGTTGTTAAAACATTTATAACAAAGAGATATATGATTTATGTCAATAGTAGATAATAAGTTATGATAGTAGCAAATAAATATAAGAATTAATATAAGGTTGTAGAATTAGTTAACATAGTATTTGTTGATTAATTTAATTAATATCAATTATTTATTAGCAAGCATTAAAGTTATAACTATAGAAGATATTTGAATTGTGATAACATATATAAATGTAATATAATCAAGATTAATAATTTTAATTAGTGTTACTAAAATAAGTGTACTACAATAAGCAAACTATGTATACATTATAATAAATGTACTATAATAAGAGTATTATGTATGTACTATATTATGTATGTACTATAGTTAATGTGAGTTTTATAATGAGTAACATTTATTGAAAGTGTAAGGCATTATAGGGTATAACTTAATGTATATGTTTTTATGAAATTAGGTTAATGTGTGTAGTTGTATCTATCAGTATTGAGTATGGCCAATCTATGAATTTAGGGAAGTAGATTAGTCTACATAAATACTTATTGATAAACTTACCCATTTAACCCAAATACTTACCCAAATGTGTAGAATAGATAAGTTTTAAAAATTTTTTAGAATTTTTCTAAGTGTAGTTGTCGGTCTAACAAGTGTGTGAAAAATTTTTGACTAAAGTATAAAAGTACAAAAATTTAAGTTATAAGTGATTCAAGATTTATAGTTATATGTATAACACAACTATGAAGTAAAATAATCTACAAAAAAATAGTCTTTTGTGCAAAATGCACAAAAATACGAGAAAAAATTATAAAATTTTACATTTTTTTTAAAAAAGATACTAAAATCGTTTGACAATTTTTGTGCGAAAATATATAATCAAATCAAGATGAGAATTCTAGTACTTACTAGGGTTGTCGTCGTCGTTGCAAAAGGTTAGTTAGAGATTGTCTATAACCCCACAGTCAATATCTAATCAGTTGCAAATACTGAAATAAGAAACATAATAAAAAAAGGAGATTAAAAAATGCAAAAAGTTTCTAAACAAAGTCTTGCAATGTTAGCACTTTCAATTTTGCTTGCTATCTCAATTGCATTGACATTCACTTTCGCTGCTTTGTCAGGTAGCAAAAAAGCAACAGGTACTATCACATTTAGTGGTGGATTTACAATCACAACAACAGGATTTACAAATAATGACAATGATGAGAGTAGATCATTTACAGTAACACCTTCAATTGACGCATCTGGAAATGTTACATATGCTATTGACAGTGGTAATAGTGGAGCAAAGTGGACTATTACAAATGAAGACACTAATGCTATTAATTTAGGTGTTACAATTACACTAGCAGATGGTACTAATGCAGATAAAAATTCAACAAAAATTATAACAACAAATGGTATAACTAATGGTACTCAATATGGCGTTACATTGGCTGCTGATCAAACTGCAACAATCTCATTAGCAAATATAATTACTTTAGCTACAGGACACAAGGCAGATACTGTAGTAGGTGGAACAATTACCTATACAATTACAGTTGATGTTGTTGTAGTTACCGATGCAATTGAAGAAGAAACAGAAAAAATTGTTGTTGCATAAGCATAAGTGAATAAAAGAAATTCATAGGACTTAATCAGTCTTATGAATTTTTTTTGTTATTTTAGTTAAATTAGTTGAATTTATGGTAAATACAAAGAAGATTACTTACAAGAATTAATAGAAGATTTTATAATAAGTTTTATATAGTATTTGTACAAGTATTATGTATGAGTATTATTCTCATAAATAGCATACATATAGATAGTATACATATATTTAATATACACATAAATAATATTTGTATGGTAGCATTTGTATAGATAATATTCGGATAGATATATTCACATAAGTATACTCAAATAGGCATATTTACATAGATATGTCGCATAGGTATATTCGCATAAATAGTATTTGCATAGATTGTATTGCACAGGTATATTCGCATAGATAGTATTGTATAGGTAATTATTTATATTAACAATACCATATATAACATTCGTATATGTAGTATTTGTATAGGTCAAATTTGCATAGATAGAGTTGTATATAGTATTTGTATAGGTGATTTGTATAAATAGCATTGTGTATAGAATTTGTATAAGTAAGAATTGCATAGATATAATTGTGTATGTCATTTGTATAGGTAAGAATTTATGTAGTTAGTATGTTATAATAAAGATAAAAACATAGAATAAAGTTAAGTACAAATTATAATCAAATGATATTTACGCTTTAATTGAATATAACTATAACAATAACTAATTAAACTATATTTTATAAGAGATTCATTATAGTTTTTGACTAAAAGCATTGCAGATTATAACTAAATGCAATATTAAACTAATATAACAAAAAAATTCATAAGACTAATTAAGCCCTATGAATTTCTTTTATTCACTTATGCTTGTGCAACAGTTGCATTGAATGTAATAACTATCTTATTAATTCTATCAGTAGCATCAACAATACTAGCAAAGTCAGTAGCACTAGTAATTGCATCAGCTTTTAATAAGTTAGAAAATTTAACAACTTCACTGCCAGCTACTTGGTTATTCCAAGATGCAACTTTTAAGTCAATATATTTCTTAATTGCTACATAGTCAGCATCTTGACTTTCTTCTTCTATAAGACTATCTGTGCCTCTATAATATGCTATAGTTGCAGTAACATTTGCTTTTTGAGAAGTGTTAGCTATTTTTAAAGCGATATCTCCAAATTGTTTTTCTTCTACAGCTCCATTAGACCCTGTTACTGCCAAAGTAGGTTTACCCTCATCACTGTATGTAATAGAAAATTCCATTGCACCATCTGCATTAGTTAAACCATCATAAACTAAACCTACACCACCTTGGAAAGTAATAGTACCGGTTGCTGTCTTTGAATCTTGTAAAGCAGCGAAAGTGAATGTCAATGCAATTGAGATAGCAAGCAAAATTGAAAGTGCTAACATTGCAAGACTTTGTTTAGAAACTTTTTGCATTTTTTAATCTCCTTTTTTCTTATGTTTCTTATTTCAGTATTTGCAACTGAATAGATACTGTTTTTTTAATTAATCTCAACTGATTAGATGACACTTTTTTTAATTAATCTCAACTGAGTAGAAAGCACTTTTTATATTAATTTAGAATATTAGATATCGTTTCTTTATATTTTACTGGTGTTGGTTGGTAATTATTATTTTGTAGTATACTGCTAGTCGTTAAATTAGGTTTTTGTGTATAACTAATTATTGAGTTCTAGTATAGTGTTTGCAATATTAAGTATAGACTGATGATTTTGTTTTGGTTGGTTGTTATTTACTGTATTATAGTTATATTGTATTAAGGGTATTATTTCTGGAGTAAATGATAATGATTTTAGTTTGGTATGGTCATATTTGAAATTTAGTGTTATAATTGGTAAAATTTGGTGCGTTAGGAGGTTTTTGATTATGCCAAGTTATTCGTTAAGAGAAAGGCGAGAGTGCGCTTGTTGTCATAGGGCAAGCAGGTTGAATAGGTGTGGAGTGTGTGGGGGCGACACCGTTATTGTGGGTAGGTGGTCGGTGCGTTTCCAACACAATGTGGGTGGGAAGGTTGTTAACAAGCGATTATCAGGGTTTCAAAGTAGGCAAGAGGCAGAGTGTGCTTATAATGATTTTGTTAAGCAGAGTGCTATATCGACTACTAAAAATTTTGAAGACATATTTTATGATTACATTAACAAGATAAGTAGGACACTAAAGGGGGCGACTATTTATAATAAGTGCAATATTTTTAAGTTACATATATTGCCATACTTTGGTAAGAAAAGAATTGAGAATATTACTAAGTATGACATATTGAGTTGGCGGGGGCAACTTATGGAACTTAGGAGTGCTAAGACAAATAGAGAATATAGTATCAAATACATTAATAATATTAGGGCTGAACTGTGTGCTTTTTTGAATTTTGTGCAAGAGTATTATGATTTACCGAACATAGTTTTGAACATAAAACCGCTTAAGAGAAATTGTGAGAAGGTTAAAGAAATGAATTTCTATGATTTCGCTGAATTTAAGAAATTGCTTCATCAAATATTTCGCACGAAGAATGAAACTAAGCGGGAGTTATATTCCGCTTTTTTTAGTACGCTATATTACACGGGCGCTAGGGTTGGGGAGGTTTTGGCTTTAAGTGATGAAGACATTGATTTCGACAAGAACATTATTGAGATTAACAAGTCGCTCACTAGAAAGACACTGAATGATGACAAGTACAAGATTACTTCGCCTAAAAATTTATCTAGCATTAGGCGAATAAGTTTGCCTAATAATTTGTCAAACATTCTAAAGAGTTACATTGAGTGGAAACATAGTAATAACATTAGTGGGCATTTCTTATTTGGTGGAGATAGCCCGCTTAATAGTTATAGTTACACGCTAGCACTAAAGAAGTACAGCAAGTTGGCGCATATTAAGACTATTAGGATTCACGACTTTAGACACTCGCACGCTAGTTTACTTATTAATCTAGGGGCTAATGTTATGCTCGTTTCAAAACGCTTGGGACATACTAATACTCAGCAGACTTTGAATACTTATAGTCATCTTTTTCCTAGTAGCGAAAAAGAGATTATCAAGTTACTTAACAAAATGTGTAGTTAGTGGGGGTGTAAGGGTGGGGTGTGTGTATGTAAGGGAACTACCCGTTCCCTTACGAACCTTTAGGCAAGGGAAGTCTCCCTTGACCTGTGTACTATGGGTGCACATATCAAACTAGGTGCGAAGAACTTAAAGTATTTTACTTTTTGCTCTTGCAAAAAGTAAATAACATAAAGTTTTACGCTTGCAAGTTGTGTAAGAGTGTGTAGGGGATTTTCCATCCCCTACTACCCCAGGACAAGAGCAGGGCTCTTGACTTGTGTACTAAAGGTACATTGAATGTACTTGAGTACGCAAGAAATATGGTGTAAGGGAACTACCCGTTCCCTTACCAACCCTTAGGCAAGGGGATTCCCCCTTGACCTGTGTACTATGGGTGCACATACCAAACTAGGTGCGAAAAACTTAAAGTATTTTGCTTTTTGCAAATTGCAAAAAGTAAATAACATAGAGTTTTACGCCTGCAAGCTGGGTAGAGTGTGTAGGGGATTTTCCATCCCCTACGACCCTAGTACAAGAGCAGGGCTCTTGACTTGTGTACTAAAGGTACATTG
>CALVIT010000058.1 GCA_944331845.1 uncultured Clostridia bacterium | reverse complement strand
ATTGAGTATGATAAAAATAGAATACGCTATATTTAGCGTATTCTATTTATTATTATCAGGAACCAAATCTAGTAATGAACCCATTGAATTGTTAAAGTAAAACTCAGGTACTTCCCCTATTATTACACTTTCGCAAACCATTACTTGAGTATAAGTCTTAACTACATCATCAAATATAGGCAAAATTAAATTGACCGAAGTAGTTACATCAATATAGATTCTATGCAATGTTTGATTGATACCAGCCTCAACGAATTCCGACCTAAACAAACAATCTAGCGTTCCTACAGGTGAAACTTTAATAAAGACATCAGGGCCTTTTCCTGCAAAAAGTGGCATACCTGAGAATGTTCCCAAAGGTATCGCTATACCTTGCTCTCCTATGCTCTCCACCCTTGATAACGCTTGCTTAGATATTTCTTTAGACAAATTGTTAACTTGAACAGCGTTAGCCTGTATCATACTGATTTTGCCTTGACTATCAGTTGTTATAGTAACCAATTCATCGTAAATGTCATTATTAGATAGTATTTCTGATATTGTACTATTAACCGCTCGTGATGTCATCATTTTGATTTTGCTTTCACTTATACTAACTATAATTGGGTTTACAATATTATTAAAATATAACAATATGCCCATTGCAATCAATACTAATATTATTAGAAATATAATAAATCTTCTAACCCTTTTTTGTTTTTTTGTTAAAGCATTTGACCTATACTTTCTCATAATATTATTTATATGATAATAAGTTTCAAAAGTTGAGAAGTTTTACATATTTTTTTTAGTTCTTGCATCAAATATAATTGCAAATAAATATGCAAATCCTACTGCCGCCGCGATTCCGCCAGCAGTTTTTGTAAGTCCGCCAGTAAATACGCCAATAAGTCCGCTCTCTTGTGCCCCCAGAATTGCACCTTCTGCTAGCGCCTTGCCAAACCCTAAGATTGGTATAGTTACACCACAATCAGCAAATTCTATTAAATAGTCGAAGACTCCTATTGCCTCCAAAAATACACCAATAACCACAAATAATACAAGAATTCGTGCTGAAGTTATTTTAGTTTTAATTATTAACACTTGTGCAACTGAACAAATGAATCCCCCCACTAAAAAAACTTTGAGATATAATAATAAATCAAACATAATTCACCTTTAATTTTCTATGACAATAGCGTGTGCAATTCCGGGTATTGACTCGCCTTGAAAACTTGAAGTCGTACTTAATAATGCCCCTGTAGCGATAAATAATACTTTGTTATATTGCTTCTCTCTAATTTTTTGTATAATATAAGAATTTAGCATTAATGCTGAACATCCGCAACCTGACCCGCCCATAAATGTATTTTGTTCATTTGTATATATGCAATGTCCGCAATCCATATAATTTTGACCGAGTTTATACCCATTGTATTCCATCAAATCAATTAAAATTTCTGCACCTAGTTTGCCTAAATCTCCTGTAACTATCAAATCATAATCATCAGGAGTTGTATTTGTATTTATGAAATGTTGAATCATCGTATTCATTGCTGAGGGAGCCATAGCAGCGCCCATATTATTAGCATCTGTTATATTATAATCTACAACTTTACCAAATGTAGCGGTTGTTATCTTAGGTCCCTTCCCAACATTTGATAAAATAGAACACCCGCCCCCCGTTACTGTCCATTGTGCAGTTGGTGGTCTTTGAGAGCCCAACTCTAGTGGCATTCTAAATTGTCGCTCTACAGAAGAAAAATGACTCGCAGTAGCACAAGCGACCTTGTCAAAATATCCTGCATCGACTAGACAAGCCCCTACCGCTAATGATTCTGCCATTGTTGAGCACGCACCAAATAACCCTATATAAGTTACATCAAATTTTCTAGCAGCGAAACTTGAACTGATTATTTGATTTAATAAATCGCCACAAATCAAAGCGTCAATATCTTTGGGGTTCATCTTAGCTCTCTCAATCGCATTAAATATGACATGCTCAAGCATTTTTCTTTCAGCCATTTCATAACTATCACAGTCCCACAAATCATCTTTTAGGACCAAATCAAAATAAGGTGCGAAGACACTATAACTTTCTTTCGGCCCTGCTATTGAATAAGAACTTATTATTTTAGGCTGATTTTTGAATATTATTGTTTGTTTACTTGACATTAAAAAGCTCCTATTATTAGATAAATTAAACCCACTACGATTGATGCGACAACTCCATTGACTATAACAGGACCGGCAACTATAAACATTTTGGAACACATACCAAAGATAATTCCTTCTCTTTTGAACTCAAGCGCAGGACTAGCGATTGAATTCGAGAAACCTGTAATAGGAACAATAGTTCCCGCTCCAGCGATAGCTCCAATATCATCAAATACACCTAGCCCCGTCAATAGTGATGCTAAAAAAATTAGGCCTATTGATGCCCAATTACTCGCTTCTTGCGGTGTCATAGTATCAAAAATTGCTAACAATGTATCCTTTATTGTTTGCCCCAAAATACAAATTATACCACCGATTACAAAAGCATATATAAGCGATGGGAAATTATGAGTTTTAGGAATTTTTGATTCTACATAAGCATTGTATCTTGCATTTCTTTCATCTTTATTCATATTATCCTACCCACCTTTAATGATAGGCAAAAAAAATGAAAATTAAACTTAAATTTAAAGATTTTTGTTAAATTTCATAAAAAATTTTATAACAAAATATAATATTAAATAAAATTAAAAATTTTTTTATATTTTTTTAATAATTTTTATTTTTTAACAAATAATAAAGAAACTTTATTGGAGGAAAATATGAATAAATTTATATCAATCTGCCTAGCAAGTGTGCTTGGCGTAACAACTCTTGTAGGAGGAACTACTGCAGTTATCGCTAAAGATACAGCAGTTCAAATTACAAACCCACAAACTATAACACAAGAAGATAAGTCAGATGTTCAATTTGTGAATTCACAATCAAATGAGCAACAAACGACCAAAGAAACAACTAATGTTGCATTAAATAACAATGATTCAACAATTAATAACACTAATTGTCCAAACGGGAATTGTACTAATAATGCTACCGCTTATAATAATGTGTACGGTAATATGAACAACAATAATGGTTATTATAATGATTTATATAATAACTATAACCCTGCGAACTATGGGACATACAATACTACTAATTATAATCCTAATGGTGTCAACTATAATGTAGACCCTAGTTATAATCCTCGTTCTAATGTTAACACCTATAAGCAACCTTTGACACGCCCTGCCTATTCAAATATTGACACATATAGAATGAACACTAACGGAATTAATTATAACAACAATTATAATGGAAGCACAGCTACTCAAACAAAAACAATAAGCAATCAAAACAATAATTCTAGCACAACAAGTACTACGAATTCAAATATAAATAAGACCAATACTACAACAAATACAAGTAGCAACAATGGCACAAATTTAACAAATACTCAAAAGACACAAACAAGTTATTACTCTGCTAATAACACGAATCAAAACACTGATAACTTAAATAATTCAATAGATAAGCAGATTAATTCTAATTCAACACAAAATGCTAATAATCAAAACAAAAATGTAAATAACAATATTATTAGTACCAAAACAACAAATCAAAACAATACTAATAATCAATCTACTAACTTAAATAATCAAAATACAACATTAAATAATACTTCTACAGATAATACTTCAAATAACAATACAGCAAATAGTACTAACAATTATAAAGGTAATAGAGTTTACTACTATTCAAACTTATTTGATTCTAAAAATTCAAATCAACTAGCATTTTTAGCAATGCAAATTAAAGAGTTAGCAAATGATACAAATAATGGTCAAACATACAAAGAAACTTATATTAATTTAAGAAATTCAGCAAATGATGCCATATCAATGTTGAATACAAATGATTATGATAACATTACTTTGACTGAAACTCAAAAACAACAACTTGATGAACAAGCAAATAAATTATTTGATATTTCGCAAAAATTGTTTTCATTAAATAACAATGAACTATCACAATATGGGTTAAAATTAGAAACTAACTTCTATAATACAGATTATCAACAATCTTTCGCACAAATTTTTGATGCTTTTGACCAAAAAATTACCCTAATGAATGATGCAATAAGCGTGATTGACAATATAAAATCTATTTTAGATAATGCAAGTTCACAAAATGCTACAACTAATATCTATAATAGAGCATCTAACACTACAGTTGATGTTATGTCAAATACACCAACAACAGCTAATGTAGTTCCCGAAGGCGATTATATTACAAAAAACAACCTTAAAAATATGAAAACAATTAATAAAACACACAATAATAGAAGTACAAATCAAACTTCACAAAATCAAAATGTAAATAATCAAAACACTAATACAAACAATAATTCAAATACTGCAATGTACAATCAAGTAAACAATACAAAAAACACTGCAAATACAAGTAATAATAATCAAAATATCAATGATAATTCTTCTACACTTAATAATACAACTAAAATAAATACAACTAAAAATACAAATGTTATGAAATTAGACAATGGAAATACTCTTCCACTTGATAAACAAGTAGATGACACAATCAACGAAGCAAAAAATGATGTTCAAAATATAAATAATAACCAAAATGAACAAACCTCATCAAAAGATAATAATAAAACTTCAAGCGAAGAATTAAAAACAGCATCAAAAGATGCAGTGAAAATAAAAAATTCTAATTTCCCAAACACTAATCCAACATTAAATAACTAATGTAAAAAAAACTTCTATAATTTTATAGAAGTTTTTTTATTCATTAATATAATTACTAGAGTTGTAAATCATAGTTTTTTTGTAATTACAACTTAAAAACACCTACAATATTCTTATAAAAAAAACATTCTACACTAAATGCATAGAATGTCTTTTATATTATAATTAATAGATTATGATTTCAACTTAATTAATTGTTACTTTTTTCATTTGACTTAATTTTTAATTTTAACTCATTGTTTTCTACATCTACAACGACATTGTCAGTAGGCTTCAAATCATTACTCAAAAGCAATTCCGCCAACTTGTCTTCAATTTCGTGTTCAATAACTCTTCTTAATGGTCTAGCCCCAAATTCACTATCATACCCCTTCTCTACAAGGTATTTTAATGCCCTTTCAGTTAATTTCAAATCAATGTTTTGATTTTTTAATTTTTGACATAACTTTTTCATTAGAATTTTTGCTATTTGTGCCAATTCTTTTTGAGTTAAAGAATGGAAGATTGTTATAACATCTATTCTGTTCAAAAATTCAGGTTTGAAGTGATTTTTAAGTTGATTCATTAAGAAATCTTTGACTTGTTCATCAGTCATTGGTTCGCCACCAGATTCACTTATTTGTCGTTTCTTTTGGTTCAAAGCACCAATTCCGCAGTTACTTGTCATAATGATAATTGTATTTTTAAAACTTACTACTCTACCTTTTGAATCAGTAAGTCTACCATCATCCAATATTTGAAGTAACATATTAAATACATCTGGATGGGCTTTCTCAATCTCATCAAAAAGCACTACAGAATATGGTTTTCTTCTAACTGCTTCTGTTAATTGTCCACCTTCATCGTGTCCAACATAACCAGGTGGAGAACCAATCAATTTTGCGACACTATGTTGTTCCATATACTCGCTCATATCTAATCTTATAATTAGATTCTCATCGTCAAACATTGCCTCAGCAAGTGCTTTACATAACTCAGTCTTACCAACACCTGTAGGCCCCAAGAATAAGAATGAGCCAATAGGTCTTTTAGGGTCTTTAAGTCCTGCTCTCGCCCTTTTAATTGCCCTAGCGACTGCAGATACTGCTTCATCTTGCCCGATAACCCTTTTGTGCAATATATCTTCTAATCTATTTAATCTATCTTTTTCAGATTCAGTAAGTTTTGTTACAGGTATATTAGTCCATTGTGAAACGATTTGAGCGACATCTTCCGCTGTTATTTGATTTTGATTTTTTTGATAATTATTCTCATTGTCTTTTTGCATTTTCTCGACTTCATCAGTCAATTTTTTGATAGCATCTCTAAACTTTGCTGCTCTTTCAAAGTTTTCTTGAATAAGTGCTTCATTTTTATTGTTCTCAAGTTCCTTAATCTGTTGCATTTTTGCCTTCAAATCACTTGAAACAATTGAATTGTTAACTTTAACCTTACTACAAGCTTGGTCGATTAAGTCTATTGCTTTGTCAGGTAGTTGTCTATCCATAATGAATCTATCAGATAGAGTTGCAGCAGCCACTATTGCCTCATCAGGAATTGAAACTTGGTGGAATGCCTCATAACTATCTCTTAAACCTTTCAAAATCTCAATTGTTTGCTCAACATTTGGTGCTTCGACCAAAACAGGTTGGAATCTTCTTTCCAATGCTTTGTCTTTCTCAATATATTTTCTATATTCATCAGTTGTCGTAGCACCAATTGTTTGTAGTTCACCCCTTGACAAATAAGGTTTTAACATATCAGCAGGATTAATCTCACCTTGTTCACTTCCTGCTTGCGCTAGAGTGTGAATCTCATCTATAAAGACAATAATATTTTTGTTTGCAATAATTTTTTCGATGGCAGATTTTAACTTCTCTTCCATACTTCCACGGTATTTAGTACCAGCCATAAGTCCACCAATTTCAAGAGAATAAATAACCTTATCCTTAAGTAGACTTGGAACTTCACCCTTCGCGATAGCAAGTGCTAGTCCTTCTACAATCGCAGATTTACCTACACCAGCTTCACCTATCAATACAGGGTTATTTTTTGTTTTACGGCACAAAATCTCGATTATTTTATTAATTTCCTTTTCACGCCCAATAACAGGGTCAATCTTCCCTTGTTTAGCCTTAAGAGTCAAATCAGACCCCATACTTAACAATTCTTCATCCAATGGGCTCTTGAGATTATTTTGTATATTATTATTAGAAGTTTCTTTCTGTTCATATTCGTTAAAGTTAATTGTTCCACCTCTTAGAACGCCTAAAAGTTGATTTCTTAATTCGTTCAAATCAACTTTAAAACCACGAGTTAACAAGGTGTTAGCCATACAGTCACTAGACATAACGATTGCCAAAAGCAAGTGTTCAGTGCCTACAAAATCATAATTCAACTGCATAGACAAAGTTTGTGCGACTCTAAAGATTTCCTTTGCTCTCGGAGTGAAAGTTGGATCGCTAGATACGAACCCAAAGTCGTCCCCTACCTTATCCTCATACATTTTTGAATAAGATTCTTTAGTTACATTATAATTCTTCAACAATTTAGATGCCATACTATCGCTAATGGAAATTATTCCATATAGCAAATGCTCAGAACCTACTTGATCGCTTCCGTGCATTAAAGCAAATTCAGTTGCATTCTGTATAACTTTCTTAACGCTTTCAGTTGGGTTAAATGAATAAAACATAATATGTCTCCTTTTATATTAATTTTTATTATATATTTTAGTCAAAACATTGGTAAGTATTTTAGCCCTTAGGTCTTCCTCTATCAAAAAGGGAGTCTTAAGAGCTTTGGGTTCTATAGCACTTGTGATACATAATTTTTGTTCTTTAGATATTTTGCCATTTGTAAATAAATTATCAATAATTTGACAAGCTGTATTATAATCAATCTTATTGCCAATTCTTTTTAGAATCATATCAAAATAATTATCATCAATTGGTATTTTCTTTATTTTGACATAACCGCCCCCACCACGCTGACTATCAACAAGGTTCCCCTTGTCAATTGTGAAACGAGTAGATAGCAC
>CALVIT010000057.1 GCA_944331845.1 uncultured Clostridia bacterium | reverse complement strand
GCTTATTCTTCAACCATCAGCAACTGCTTTAGTATAGGTACAGCACCTAGTGGGAATACTGTAGGTGCTATTGTAGGAAGTGGTGGGACTGTAAATAATAGTTACCATAATTATAGTGGTTTAAGCGGTGGTACCTATTTAGGGACTCTTACAGATTATCTTGTATATTCAAGCACTAATACCGATTCAATAATTAGCAATTATACTGGAGGCTTTAGTGATGGCACTAATGATTATGGATGGGACAGTTCATATCAATGGAATTTCACAAGTGTATGGGGAATAGATACGCGTACAACTATAAATGAAGCAGATAGAGTAAATGGTGGGTTACCATATTTGAAGTGGTTTGAAGAATACCATATTACCTATACAGCAGGCGAAGGTACTGGGGATGAGGTGGTAGAATATTTTGGACTTAAAGTTTCTTTGTCTTCATTTCAAACAACTATAAAGAATATAAGTGATTTAAACTACGAGGGACCCGCTGGAATGATATTTGATGGTTGGGTTGATGAAAGCGGACAACCATATGTAAGTGGGCAAGAAGTTACTTTGACAGATAATTTAGTACTAACTGCTCAATGGAAAGTACCTTATATCAACTTTAATATATCATTAGATGCTAATGGTGGTAGTGCAGGTTCTGTTACACAACTTGAAGTTACAGAATCAGTACCACAAAAAACACAATTTGCGACTAATGAACTACCTACAAGAAGCGGGTATACATTTAATGGGTACTACACTTCTCCAACTAATGGTACAATGTATGTAGATAAAAATGGGCAAGTTGTATTAACCGATACAAGTTATTATTTAACACAAATACCAACATTATATGCTCAATGGGTAGCAAATACTTATACTATTGTATTTAATTCAAATGGTGGACAGGGTCAAACAATGCAGTCAATGTCAATGACTTATGACACACCAAAGAATTTGACAAAGAACGCATATAGTAGAGATGACTACACATTCATAGGTTGGGCGACAACTAAAGAAAGGGCAGACAGTGGGCAAGTAGACTATGTGGATGAAGCACAAGTTAATATTTCAACTACTAACAATGCTACAATCACACTCTATGCGGTATGGGAGTCAAACTATGTAGGAGTTACATTCAATATCACAACGAATGTAGGGGTTATATTCAATGTGTATGATAATTTAGGAAACTTTGTACAACAAATGTATGTTGCTAAAGGTAGCGGAGAGCAGACAATAAGCACACAATTATTAAAGGGTAAAACTTATACAATAAAGATGAGTGCGAACTACACGACAAATATTGTAAGTGTAAGCGGTGCTACAAAAATAGGTAGAGAATTATCATTAACCGTAAGTGATAGCGGTAATACAATTACAATGCAGGTAACAGGTTTTAGTGGCGGTAATGGTATTATTGTATAATAATTTGTTAGTACTTATATTGTAAAGGTATAAATTATAAAAAACACGGACATACTCCGTGTTCAGGTTGTAGACAAATAAAGTTTTATGATTTGCAAAACACAATATATTTAATTAAAAAATTGCAATGTACAATATTTTTGTGTTTTAATATACAATATTTTCGTTTTTCTACAGTCTAAACACGGATGTACTCCGTGTTTTTTTATAATTATTTTGTTATTTCGTTAGTTTTTGTATTGTTGAGTTCTTGTGATTTAGCGAAGGCACTATATGCTTCGTTAAATTCTTTGACATAACTTTGTTTTAAATTATATCTATTTACTAATGGTGCTAAATGATAAGAATTTTTGTACTCATATATAAGTCCTAATAATTTATTGTATTCGCTACAATTCTTAAGTTGATTTTTGTCTTGTTTGAGTAAATATTCTTTTTGCTCGTCAGTTAATGGGAGTATTCTCATTGTAAAATAATTTATTCCGCATTTTTTGTAATTCTCTAAACTCATATTATTTCTCCTAAACTATATTATATAACAAATCATAATAAATGGCAATAGGTGTTTTATTATTAATAGTAATATACTTTATTGATAAGACATTATATACTTTATTGATAAGGTATTATAAAATTTATAAATAAGTATTGAATTATTTATTAATCAAGCATTGTATAAATTATTAATAAAGCATTATATTATTTATTAATAAAGCATTATATTATTTGTTAATAAGGTACTGTGTAATTGATGGAAAGTTATTATCTTATTAGATAAATTTGGTAACTAAATCAAAGAGTTATTAAGAATAGAATAGATTATTTAATTAATTTAATCAAAGAAATGCACACAAAAGTTTATTTAATCTAATTTTAGTTAGAACATTATACATTATAAATAATAATATATTCAACTGCATAGATTTTTGTATTTGATGAGTGCAGATAAGAGTGGCGTTGAATTATTCTCTATAGCGATATTAGTAAGTTCTCTTATAGATATGTCTTTCTTTGATAATATATTCTCGCATAATTCTATATCTAGACCTGTGAAATAATAAAAGTCATTTATTTTATTTTTGAGAAAATTGATAATGAAGATAATTTTCAATTCCTTATTTTGTATGCTTATGCTATTATACAAAAATTCTTTGTTACTACCTTTAATCTGTTGTGCAAAATTGTAGATTAATTCATCATTTTGACTCTTTGCTACTAATTGTTGCAACCTATTTATGCAAGAACGGGGAATATTTGGTATGCGGGCTAGTTCTAGATATTGCATTGGGTCAACGCAATTTTGTATAATTTTGTCAACATATTTTTTTGTCTCTATTTCATATATAATATCCATATTATCACCGCAAGAAGTATAACATAGGACTTTAGTGTAGTCAATAAAGAATTTCACTTAATGTGAATATTTTTTTTTATAATATAAAAACTAAACTATGGTTATTGAAATAATTGTGTCGGTGTTATTATTTTTGTTTTTTTTACCGATTAAATCAAATTTTATGTTCTACATTAATCTACTTGCTAACAAGGGCGCATTGGCGGTACAAATTTTAACTAAGTCTGTTGTGCAAGACAAATTTAAGATAGCGAGCGGGCAAGTTACTACAAAAAATAACTTTAACAAAGAGAAAACTATTGATTTATCTCAAGAAGATAGGACAGTTATTTTCTTACAAAACTTTGTCAATGATATTTGCCACAAGATAATTATAGACAACACATTTATAGGCGTTGAAGTGGGCAAGAAAGATGATGCGATGACTACCGCTATTTTGTCGGGTAGTATTCTTATGATAATTGATTTGTTGTTTGCTCAATTATATACTCGCAAGAGCGGGGCTAATTATAATGTGGACACTGAACCGCTATTTTGTCAAAATAAGATTGTTTTGTCGGCTCAAATGGAACTATACACCAATGTATTTGATATTGTTTTCTCTTTTTTGAAGTCTAATCTTAAGACTATCAAACGAGTTAGAGAGATAAAGAAATTGCAAAAATTAGAAGAAGTGGATGAGCCCGCACAATGCTAGTGATAAATAAGGTAATAAAATATTAATAATTATAAACAAGCATTAGACTATACAAAAATGATAGTATAACGATTAGTTTTTAGCGGTTATATGTAAAAAATAATTATTAGGTAAATTTTTGGTATAATTATTTATTTTTTAGGCAAACTAACAAAAATTGGAAATAATGGAGGCGAAATTGAAAGACAACGATAATTATGTTGACGACCCTGTATCAAGAATATTAGAGCAGGCGATGGGGAACTTAAAGAGCATTATTGATGTTGACACTGTTATGGGCGACCCTGTAGGGTTAGATGATGGTAGTGTCATCATACCTATAACAAAAGTATCAGTAGGTTTTGTAGCGGGCGGTGGAGAATACACTGTACCTTGTAATCACAAAAAGTCAGCGGGGTATCCATTCTCTGGTGGTTCAGGTGCGGGGTTTTCGGTCAAGCCTATAGGCTTTTTGGTTGGCAAGGATGGAGCATTTAAGTTAATAAGTATTCAAGAAGAGTCGGCGTATAAGAAACTAGCGGAGATAATGTCAGACCTAGCAAAGACCTATCTTAAGTCGCAAACCAAAGTTAATGTCGCTGAAGCGAAGGCGAAGGAAGAGATGGCTTCAAACAACAAGGGGGATAAAGAATGAAGACAAGGAAATTGAAAAAGATAATATATTTCATCGTTTTAGCGTTTTTGTTCTCTTCATTTTTGGTTGGTGCGTTGATGCCTAGACCTATAGCGGTTCAGGCGGAGGGACTCAATGTCGCTTGTTCTGCGAAGGGTATGGCGGTGCTGGAGATGAAGACAGGAAGAGTGCTTGCTAGTAAGAATATGGATGCACAACTTAAGATGGCTAGCACGACAAAAATTGTTACCGCATTGACTGTCATAAATAATTGTGAGAACCTTGACGAACCTTTTAAGATAAGTGATAAGGCGGTGGGTATAGAAGGCACAAGTATTTACTTAAGGAAGAACGAAGTATTGACAGCGAGAGAACTATTGTATGGGTTAATGTTAAGGTCGGGAAATGATGCAAGTGTCGCACTAGCGCTACATTGTGCAGATTCGATAGAAGACTTTGCGGAAATGATGAACCAAACGGCACTTGATTGTGGTGCAAAGAATAGTCATTTTGTTAACCCGCACGGGCTAGACGCTGACGGACATTATACTACCGCTTATGACTTAGCATTAATCACAACAAAGGCACTTCAAAACGAAACTTTCAAAGAAATTGTGTCTACCAAAAACTACAGAATTAGTGGTGGCGAACAAGGTACAAGATATTTGGTCAACAAAAATAGGTTGCTCAATTCCTTGGATGGCTGTATTGGTGTCAAGACAGGTTTCACTAATGGCGCTGGTAGGTGCCTAGTGTCAGCGGTTGAGAGAGATGGAGAGACTATAGTTTGTGTAGTGCTTAATTGTGGGCCTATGTTTGAAGAGAGCGCTAACTTATTAAATGAAGCGTTCAAAAAATATCAAAATGTTGAAGTATTAAAATCTTATAACTACATTTGTAATATTCCCGTCATAGATGGCGAAAAAAATAAAGTGCGTGTTTATAACCCTCAAGGGTTTAGTTATCCGCTAACGCTAGAAGAGCAGGCGCTTATCAATGTAGATTATGACTTGCCTAATCAACTTAAGGCGCCTATTAAGGCGGAGACAAAGGTAGGAACTGCGACAGTGTACCTTGGCGACAAAGTATTATTTAAGACAGACATTCTAACAATGGAAGATGTTGAGTCCGACGCTATTATTAATAAAATCAAAGACATTATTGACAAATTTTAATCTATAGAATAAAGGAGAAAGATTATGAACAAGTTAGCAATAACAATTTTGACCCTTATAATGGGTGTGCATCTATTTTGTTCGCATTTGCCTAGTATAATGACAGTTACAGCAGAGAGTTTGGTCGACTCATTGACCGCAAAATCGGCAATAGTAGTGGATGCTGGAAGCGGTAACGAGTTGTTATCTAAGTCGGCTGATAAGAAATTACCTATAGCAAGTATGGTGAAATTAATGACCGTACTTTTGACACTAGAGAATATTGATAATGGAAATCTAGCATTAGACCAAATGATAACTGTATCAAAGAATGCGGCAGGTATGGGTGGTTCGCAAGTCTTCTTAGACGCTGGGAGCGACTATAGCGTGGAAGATTTGTTGAAAAGCACTATCGTAGCATCAGCGAACGATGCGAGCGTGGCTCTTGCTGAGACTATAGCGGGCAGTGAACAAGACTTTGTTAATAAGATGAACGCTAGAGCAAGTGAATTAGGTATGACAAATACTAATTATGCTAACGCTACAGGGCTACCTGCAGTAGATGGGTATTCTTGTGCTCAAGATGTAGCGAAATTATTAAGAGAAGTGCTAAAACACGATTTGTACTACCACTACAGCACAATTTGGATGGAAGACTTGGTTCATCCTTCGGGAAGAATAACAGGACTAACTAATACAAACAAACTTATCAGATATTATAAGGGTTGTGATGCAGGTAAGACAGGTAGCACAAGCGAAGCGGGATATTGTATAGCGGCTTCTGCTAACAAAAATGATATGCGTATCATAGCAGTTGTCATAGGTGCTGAAAGCGGAGCAAAAAGGTTTAGCGAGAGTGCTAGTTTGTTAGATTGGGCTTATGCAAACTATGAGAACAAAAAAATCTTTACACAAGGTCAAGAACTTGACGCTGTAAGTGTTAAGGGCGGGAAGATTAAAGAATTGACTCCTATCCTTGCAGAAGGATATAGCATTGTTAACAAAAAAGGCGAAGATAACAATATCACAACTCAAATAGAATATGTTGACAATATATCTGCTCCACTCAAAAAAGGCGATAAGATAGGTACTGCTTATGTTCTTAAAGATAGCATTGTGCTTAAAGAAATAGACATTTTGTCTAGCGCTGACATTAAAAAAATATCTTACTTCGACGCTTTAAAACAAGTATTGTCAAATTAAGGTAGAGAATAATTAATATTAATGACTAATATCCCCATATTTAAGGGGATATTTTGTTAATAAAATAATTTGACATTATATAAATTGTTGTTGTATAATAGTATTAATAACTACAACGAAATATTTTTGTAATTTACCAACAATAATTGTTATTACAAAGTATAATGAGTAGGTTATCAAAGGAGGATTATTTTTTATGACCAAAAGTATTAAGACTATAACTATAACACTTGCTATGGCGATATGCTTTGCGGTTACTTGTTTGATTTTGACAGGATGTGGGTCAAATAAAAATGCCGCATTTAGCACTTCAGCGGATGCTTTCGGTTTCGCTGGAGCGACTGCTGGTGCGTTTTTGAACAACTTAAGTTCTCAATCAAGCGATGCTACAGTGGGCGCTAGTAATTCTAAAATGGCGACAACTGACCAACAGAGAAATGTGGAAATTATCAATCAATACATTGATATATTCGATAGTGTTGTCGGCAATAATGCTATTGTTAGTACTAAAGAACATTTGAACGATGCTAATTATAACTATAAGATAACAACCACTATAACAAATCTTGATGGAACAAAACAAACATTTGAGATGAAATTCAAAGAAGTAAAAAGAGATAATTCCTTAGTAACTGATGACGATGACGACGAGATAGAGTCTACTCTAACAGGGGTTATGTTGTACGGCGACAATGAATATAGCATATATGGCGAGAAGTCAGTCGAAGAAGATGAAGTCGAGATTGAGTTCATAGCAAGCATTGATGAAGATAATTATGTTATAGTACAACAAGAGACAGAGAGAGGAGAACAAGAGTTCCAATATGAGATTTGGAAGAACGGTATAATGTACGACTCAACAAGCATTGAGATTGAGACCGAGAGAGATGAAATTGAAGTTGAGATGAAATATTCTAAAGAAGGATTTGAATCTACCTATAAATTTGAGAGAGAAGGAAATCAACTTAAAATTTACTATCAAGATGCTAACGGAAGTGGTTACATTAGAGCGAAAGTGAGTGAGAATGGCAACTCAATTATATACACACTTGAAGATGGAACAGAAATAATAAAATAACACAAAGATAATCTAGGGAAAAATTTATCTTTCGAAGAGCAAAAACTATTGCTAGGTACGCAATAGTTTTTTTGTATACAATTATATTTTGGCTCTTTGTCAATAATGAGGGTCAACAAAGTCATAGTAAAGAATAAAGTTTTTTGTTCCCACCCAAAGAGAAATTTCTTTTGGTAAATTTTATAGACCCCCACGAATATTATAGAACCATAATTTTGATACAATAGTTTTATTGATTGCAGAATTTTTTATGCTAAAAAATTATTTTTAATTTGTCAAAAATGTTTGACTAAAAAGTTTAAGTTGTGGTATACTAAAAGTAACAAACAA
>CALVIT010000056.1 GCA_944331845.1 uncultured Clostridia bacterium | reverse complement strand
ACACTTTTTTCGCCTTTTTCTTATACCCACCCCCGTGTGTCGTATTTTGGACTTATTATCACCTTTTTATAATCTATATATATTTATTCTATCTATCATAGTTCTACACTGTATGAATTAAATAATAATGTATTGTATCTTGAATTGTTTTAACTAAAAACTTGATTATTTTATCATAAATATTATTTACATTCATTTAACACTTAATATAAAAATTTATTATAAAAAAACACATTAAGTAAAATATTTTACTTTAATGCGTTTTATTAATGTTGTAACCTATAATATTTGTATTATGATATCAAAATGGACAAGGCGTAGGATTGTGAACTAAAATATTATTTACAAAGAAATTATGATTTTTTTCTATTTCAAAAGTATAAACCGTAATACCTTCTTCATACTGAACTTTATCTATTTCTGCTACTTCAACATATCCATTCGCAGTTAAAACTTTATCACCGACTTTCAAATCTTCTTTGTCTTTGATGTATTCCATTCCTTCATATCCACAAGTGGAGTTATCACAAGCTATCCATCCCCTATCTGTATAAATTGGGTGGTCTCCCGTTATTTTCAAAATGGTACCATCAACAAGTTTTACATTATAAATAAGTGCTCTTGTTCTAACTACAACATCAACAACTTTATCCGTTTCTATTTTTCCGGTTTGTAAATTATAAGATAAAATTGTGTCGCCGATTGTAATTTCATCCGCTCTTTTTGTATTTCCATTAAAATCAATTGATATTAAAGTATCTCCTGTTACACAGCACAAAGCCCATGTCAAATTGAAATACACTTCAAAATTATCATACGAAACATCGTGATAATCGACTCCGTCTGATGAATCTTGTATTTTAAATTCTGCTCTTTCATTATTGTTTTGAGTTTCTTTGCTATTATAAGGATAATTTGCATTTGTCAATAATGCATCAAAATCTATAGTTACGCTTGTTGACAACGCATTAATTATTTGTTTGCTAGTAATTGTTAAAATTGTATTATTCGCATCTGTAACTACTTGAGAGTTCCAGTTAATTCCTGAAACAGAATAATCTTTTGTAACTTCGCCAATTCCATACAAAGCAGAAGTTGTAAATATAAATTTTAGGTATACATTACTCCCACTAACAATTAAATTAATATCTTCGTTAGCGGTACTTGACATATATTGTCCAAATTGTGAGAAATTATTTATTGTTAAAGATGTCGCACCATCAAAAGTTAAATTAGTAGTTGATTGATAAATATTAAGATTTAATATTCCACCTAAGATAGTTTGAGAACGGTTTACAGAATCGCAGGTATTTTTTGAATCAACTATAACTATAATGTTAAATTCATAACTTGCATTTAGCGTTTCAGTATACGCAAACTGAAAGTCTTTCATAAAATTAAAAATATTTAAATCTATCTCATATTTTGAAAATGGGGCTATTTCTCCTGCTGTATTACAAGACATAGAATAAAATTCGTTTGTTGTATCTGTTGGTTGCATAGTTTTCATTAATCCATAAGGCAAAACATAGTCGCTATTATTAAATGTTATATTACCAACATCTATTGTGCTAAAATCATATATTATTTTAATATAATACTCATCTAATAAATTATCTTGTGGGACAGACAAATTTAAGGTCAAATCTTCTATTTGTGTAGATAAGCCCGCATCATTTGTATATGTCATTGTTCCTATTTGCCCTACTTCTCCATTATAATTTAATTCTATCTTGTCATCTAAGGCGATTGTAGGAGAATTTATGTTAAAAGTTACTGCTCCTTTTGTGCTCTTATGGGTAAATAATGAACTGCTTGTCGCTACTAATATTAATAATAGTAGAGATAAAATTAACAATATAAATGCAAAAGTAAATATTAATTTTTTTTTCTATATCTACTACCACATTTTGATAAAAAATCTTTTTGCTCCATCTTCTGTACCCCTCATTGCTAGTAAATCACAAACTTATTTTTTTTAACAAACAAATATTAATAAAAAAGCAGTAAGGATTAATTTTGTTTTATCACTTACTGCCATCAATATTTATTTTAATGCGTTTATCTCATCAAGAAGTTCATCTTTATTTCTAAAGCCTACTAATCTTTGAATTTCTTGTCCATCTTTATAGAATATTATTGTTGGAATGCTCATAACTCCATATTCATTAGCAATATCTATCGCTTGGTCAATGTCTATTTTAGCTATTTGATACCCTTCTGCTTCTTGTGCTAGTTCTTCTACTATTGGTGCTAACATTTTACAAGGTGGACACCAAGTAGCAAAAAAATCTACTATTGTAAGTTCTTTTTGATCTATAAAATCTTTAAAAGATTTATCATCAAGATGTTTTAATTCCATAATTTTCTCCCTTCTATTAATTAGTTTAATTATATTATACTATAATAATTTAATTTTATACAACTATTTTGACTATATAATGAATTTTATACAACTATTTTGACTATATAATGAATTTTATACAACTATTTTGACTATATAATGAATTTTATATGACAATTTGATTATTTGAAATTTAATTATAAAATATATTTTGACAAATCATACTTACTTAATGTAGATTTCAATTCATTGTCAACATAATTCTTATCAATTTTAACTTCGGTCATTGGGAATGAACCATCTGCGTGGAATGATATTGATTCTAGTAAGTTCTCCATAATAGTATGAAGTCTTCTAGCACCTATATTCTCGCTAGTTTCATTCTCTCTAACAGAAATTTCAGCGATTTCATCTATTGCTGAATCATCAAAAACAAGATTAATATTATCTACTCTTAACAATTCACTATATTGTTGAATAATGCTATTCTTTGTACTTGTTAGAATATTGATAAAATCTTCTTTTGTCAAATTTTGTAATTCAACTTGAATTGGAAATCTTCCTAACAATTCAGGTATTAGGTCTTCAACTTTGGCTGTATGAAATGCCCCTGCTGCAATAAATAGGATATAGTCAGTCTTAATAGTACCATACTTTGTTGTAACTGTACTTCCTTCAACGATAGGTAAAATATCCCTTTGCACACCTTCTCTTGATACATCGGGTCCTGACTTGCCATTTCCCTTGCCAGCGACTTTATCTATTTCATCAATGAATACTATACCTTCTTGTTCGCATCTTCTAATCGCTTCCGCTCTAACTGTATCCATATCAATGAATTTGTTACTCTCTTCATTAACAAGGTAATCTCTAGCGATTTTGACAGGCATTTTCTTATGTTTCTTTCTTGGTGGAAAAATTCCGCCTACAATGTCCCCTAAGTCCATTGCGCCCATACCTGGCATAATCTCAACTTGTTTAGGTGCTTCCGCTACATCAAGTTCTACTATGAAGTCGTCTAATTTACCATCAAGATAATCTTTCTCAATATTTGTTCTTAAGGTATCTTTATCTTCGACCATTTTCTCTTTAAGTTTTTGTTCTAATATTAAGTTGACCATTTGTCTATTGACAATAGACAATGTTTTCTCTTTAACTTCTTCGAATTTCTCTTCTTTGACAAGACGAATAGATGTCTCCGCCAAATCTCTTATGATACTTTCAACATCTCTACCTACATAACCTACTTCGGTAAATTTTGTTGCTTCAACTTTGACAAAAGGTGCGTGAACAAGTTTTGCAAGTCTCCTAGCAATCTCAGTTTTACCAACGCCTGTAGGACCTTTGAGAATAATATTCTTTGGAGTGATATCTTCCCTTAATTCTTCGCTTAATTGACTTCTTCTATATCTATTTCGTAGAGCGACAGCAACTGCTCTCTTAGCCTTATCTTGTCCTATGATATATTTGTCTAATTCTTCGACAATTTGTTTTGGTGACATTTCCATAATTATATCTCCTCTATTGTAATATTATGGTTTGTGTAAATACATATATCGGCTGCAATATTTATTGCTTTCTCTGCAATTTCCCTAGCGCTAAAATCTGTATTATTAACAAGTGCTTTTGCTGCTGCTATAGCGTAATTACTGCCTGAACCAATAGACAATATCCCATCATCAGGTTCAACAACTTCGCCTACACCTGAAATAAGTAACATAGTTTTAGCATCGGCAACAATCATTTGTGCTTCAAGTTTTCTCATCGCCTCATCTCTACGCCAAGTTTGCGCTAATTCTACTGCACTTCGCATAAGGTTACCTGAATACTTTTGAAGCATTGCTTCAAATCTATCAATAAGGGTCAAAGCATCAGCGACCCCACCTGCAAAGCCCACTATTACTTGGTCATTGTATATACGGCGGACTTTTTTAGCGTGTGCCTTAGCGACTATATTTTGAATAGTCGCTTGTCCATCTCCTGCCATTGCTGTTTTACCATCTTTTTTTACAGCAATAATTGTTGTACTGTGAATTTGTTCCATAATTTCTCCTTAATAATGTCAATTATAACATAATTTATATTTTTTTGCACTTATTTATTATAGTATTTTCAAATTTTGTAAAACAAAAATGAAACATAATAAACTTAAAAAATAATGAATGAAAATTGTTATTTATTAATACTAAATAATTAAATTAAATAAATGTGTAAATAATATCATATTAAAATCAATATTATTCACTATCTTTATTGTCTAAATTCTCATTTGTACCGCTATTGTCAACAACGGTATTGTCCGCAACTAATGGTTTGTTAGATATGAAATCACAATCTGGATACCCTGAACATCCATAAAAATAGCGTTTATTCTTATTTAACCTTTTTACTAAAGGTTTACCGCATTTAGGGCATACGCCATAGTTGCCATCATCTAATGACTTAATATTTTTGCAAGTTGGATAGTTCGAGCAACCTAAAAACTTTCCAAATTTACCTGTTTTGATGAGCATTTTACCGCCACATTTTTCACAAATTTGGTCAGTCTCTATGTCTTTAACAGGTTCAACCTTAACGATTTGATTGTCATCAGTTATTTTGACATCTTTAGCAATATTCTTGCAGGTTGGATAATTCGAGCAAGACAAGAACTTCCCGTATTTACCTTCACGAATAACCATTTTGCTCCCGCATTTCTCGCATATTTCATCGGTTTCAATAGGTGCTGATTTTAATGATTCAGCATTCTCGCCAGCGATTACTAATTGCTTCTCAAATTCATCCCAAAATTCTTTGACTACATCCTGCCAAACAAGTTTACCATCTGCGATTTCATCAAGTTCCGTTTCCATTTCTGCAGTAAATGACAAACTCATTATATTCTCAAAATACTTTGTAAGTATATCAGTTACTTTGAAACCTAACTCCGTTGGTTTAATGAATTTACCTTCTTTCTCGGTGTAATTCCTAGAAGCAATGTTTGTTATTGTTGGTGTATAGGTAGCAGGTCTACCAATGCCCTTCTCTTCCATAGTTTTGACAAGACTTGCTTCAGTGTACCTTGCTGGTGGTTTAGTAAACTTTTGTTCATCTTTGTAATTCAATGCTAAACACAAGTCGCCTTTCTCGAGATTAGGCATCTTCTCTTGTTCTTTGTCTTCTTCTTCGCTATATGATTTATATACTTTCATATATCCTGGGAACTGCAAAGACTTACCCGTTGCCTTAAATTGAAATTTCTTATCAGTGTCTACTGTCTCTAAATCAGCACTGACAGAATAATATTTCGCCTTACTCATTTGACTAGCAATAAATCGTTCATAAATGAGTTTGTACAATTTATATATGTCGGTATCAACTTTACCCTTAATTGATTCAGGTGTTCTATTGATGTTAACAGGTCTAATCGCTTCGTGTGCGTCTTGTGCATCTTTCTTTGTTTTGTAAATATTTGGCTTATCAGGATAATATTCTTGTCCATAATTCTTTATAATAAACTCTTTAGCCGCCGCCTGCGCTTGTGGTGCTACACGAGTAGAGTCAGTTCTTATATATGTTACTAATGCTGAATGTCCTTCTCCTGCTATGTCGACACCTTCATACAATTTTTGTGCTACGCTTGTTGTCTTTTTTAGACTAAAACCTATTTTGTTGAGTGCGTCTTGTTGCATTGAACTTGTAATATATGGTGGATTAGGGTTTGAATAAGTTTCTCCTTTCTTTATATTATAGACCGTATATTCTTTATTCTTAATATTCTCTAAGAGTCTTTGCATTTGTTCGGCATTCTTAATCTTTACTTTCTTACCATCTACACTATTAAATGTCGCTTTGAACTCCAAATCATCATTAATTACATTAGGGTCAAAGTTTTTCTTTCTCATTGTAGCAGTAAGTGTCCAATATTCTTCGGGTTTAAAGTTAAGAATTTCTCTTTCTCTATCAACGACCAACTTCAATGTGACAGATTGTACACGCCCTGCTGACAACTTAGGTGCTACTATCCTAGACAAAAAAGGTGATAATTTATAACCAACCAATCTATCAAGCACTCTTCTAGCCTGTTGAGCGTCAATAAGGTTGATATCTAATGCTCTTGGATTCAATAAAGCGTGTTTTACAGCATCTTCAGTGATTTCGTGAAATTCAATTCTACATTTTGAATTGATATCTAATCCTAATATATAAGCAATGTGCCACGCTATTGCTTCACCTTCCCTATCAGGGTCGGTTGCAAGCAATACAGAGTCTGCTTTCTGTGCTTTTTGCTGTAAGTCCTTAATTATTTTGTCCTTATCAGGCATATTCTTATACAATGGTTGGAAATTATTTTTAATATCTATACCAAATGAGCGTTCAGGCAAATCACGAACATGTCCACCTGAGGCGAAAACTTCGTACCCTTTACCTAAATACTTGTTAACTGTCTCTCTCTTACCAAAACCTTCAATTACTACTAATATCATTTTCCCTCATCTTCGGCGTAAGCCTACCTACCATCCATAAATTCTTTTTTTGATTTTGCTCGCACACTAATAGTGTACTTATATATCAACAAAATTGTTGACAAAATTAAAAATTTTATTTTTTATTTAATTGTGAACATATTTCCTGCTAACTTCTTAATAAAGCCCTTTATCTCCATTTGAGTTAGTGTTCTCATCAATGTTTTAGCATCTATTGACAATTTAGTTTTAATATCTTCAAAATTCATTGTCTCGTATTCTAAAAGTTCTACTATCTGTCCTTCAAGTCCACTTACTTTGTCAATTTCCTTGCAACTACTTACTACTTTAACTTTTGGCGTAATGTAATAGTAACTTAGAATATCATTTGGACTTAATGCACATATTGCTTCTTGATTACGAATCAAAATATTTGTACCTGTGCTTGCAGAACTCGTAATATTACCGGGTATGCAAAACACATCTCTATTCTCGCTCAAAGCATACTCTTTTGTATGCATTGTACCACCATTATACGATGATTCAACTATTAATATACCACGACTTAGCCCCGCAATTATTCTACTTCTTATGGGGAAATTGTAATTTCTTGTCGGAGTGTGTGGTTTATGCTCTGTTATTATCAAACCGCTTTCTGCGATAGATTGTGCTAAATTGTTATTACTACTAGGATAAACAATATCTATACCGCCAGCAAAGACTGCTATAGTCTTGCCCGTCATCAATGCGCCTTCGTGTGCGAAAGTGTCTATGCCTGTTGCTAATCCAGACACAATAGTTATACCATTGTCTGCTAGTTCACTAGCGAATTTTCTAGCACAGTCAGCACCATAATGCGTACAATGTCTAGTACCTACTATTCCTATACAAAAAGACTTTAACAAATCTATGTCGCCTTTGTAATATAGAAGCAATGGCGGTTTTTTGATGCTAGCAAGTAGGTTAGAATACTTGTCATTGTACTTTGATATAAATTTGACACCTTGATTATCTAAATCGTATATTAAATCATCTATGTAGTTATCACTCTTAGATAAAGACATCTTTTTGTAAACATTCTCACCAACTACAGCCTGTATGTAATCTTTATCACTTATTAGATTGTCATATAGATTCATAGGTTCTATAAAATAATCTAGCAATAAAAACTTTTGTTTAAGGGTAATAGATGAGAATGAATCTAACCATAATGATGCTCTCTCGTTAATATCATTATTTGACTTTTTCATTATTTATCCTTTATATTGTATACTTTTTGTCAAGAGTTCTATACCCTATTGCTTCAGCGATATGTTCAAATTGTATGTTCTCGCTTCCATCCAAATCTGCAATAGTTCTA
>CALVIT010000055.1 GCA_944331845.1 uncultured Clostridia bacterium | reverse complement strand
CATAGATTTGCAAAAAACTTTTTAGATAAATTCAATGATATAGCACTTCTTGCCGATTTAATGGGGCACGAAAGTATTGAGACCACAAGAATATATTTGCGAAGAACAGCTAGTGAACAGCAAGCTATTGTAGATAAAGTTGTGACTTGGTAATTAAAAAGGCTCTAGGTTTTACCTATGAGCCTTTTATTACTTCTTCTATATTATCAAAATATGAAAAAATATTTTTTAATTTATCCGTTATTTTAATTTGTTCCTCAAATGGAGGGACTGGAATTAAATACTCTTCTATAAAACTAGTAGGAATTCTTTGTTGTCCTGCACAACCAGCCATTTCTTGCTTACCGGAACTTAAAAATTGTTGAGTTTTTATTATTGCATATAAATATTCTGATATTAATTTTATAGGTCTAATAACATGCAATTCTGTAGTACCGGCTCCGATGTTGTTTGGTAAATTTGATATTATTGCAGCTTTTGAATTTTCAAAACAAGGGGTAATCTTGGCAACTACAACATCATTATTTTGGAAATGAGTGTATCCTTTTTTGATTTCTTTCCATTCCTTTTTTTGTAATGTTGCTGCCTCTAAATATTTTGGAGAAATTAATGGCATTGGAATAAATCCTGCTGTCATCCTATCCTCAGCTCTGTTTTTAGGATTAATAATACATATATTTTTCAATCTTTCCCATCTCCAGTTTTCAGGGATTTCAAATGGCAAGTCGTCATCGATACAGACTGTTTCTCCGTCTATTTTCTCATAATAAGAGTTATCATCACTATTTTTGAAAATATAGGTCTCGTTTTTATCACGTTTTAACTTACCTTCTTTGATTAATTTTTCTTTTTCCTCTCTTATTCTTTCTAATAATTTATCTGCCGGCTCATCATTGGGGTCCTGTGGTACAAGCTTGCCCTTTATTGCTAAATCTAATACCTTTGATTTCGTTTGTTTGATTAAATCGGATAAATCAATTTTGTCTGACTCAATTAAATCCACTAATTTTAATAAAGTCTCTATGGTTTCAGATATTCGTTGTTGTTCGGATTGTGGAGGTATTGCAACTAAAAAGTCTAAAATATCTTTTCTTTCTATTCCTGGGATTACACCCTTTGATTTACTTTGCATAAATGGAACAATATTTTGAATAAGTATTTTAATAAATAAGTTGTAGCAATAAATATTTGTTCTAATTGCCATAATTTGACGTGCAATATGAACTTCGTCTTCCGTATTTATAGCAATTGTACCAATAGAACCTTTGCAACTTATCAAAATGTCATTTTTTATTGATATACTTTTGGGACATTCTGTCCATCTATTTTTTTTTAATTTTTCATTTTCAATACAACTTGCACCTGTAATATATAAAATTCCCCTTCCTTCATCATTATATTGGCTTGGTTGTAAATCTTGTCCAGATATTAGTTCAATAACATTTCTTAATCTACACCACGCCCAGGATTCCGGTATCTCAAATGGTATTTCGTCTTCTATGCAAACTACACTTCCATCTGCAAACTTCTCATAATGTAACTTATCATCATAAAATCAAAGAATATATTTAAAAGAAGCTCTACAACGGATTTCTTTATCTTTTTCTCTGTATTTGTTGCCCCAGTTGTAAATGAAGATACTTTTGAAGTTGCAAATCTATATAAAATAAAAGAAATTTTGGATATTTTAACATTTAATATAAATGAATTTATGAAAAATATAAAAACAAAAACAAAAAATTGAAGAGTTGATTGCATAACAAAATCTTAAAAAATAGTTAATTTTTCTATAGTATCTTCTTTTTACGGTTATTATAATCTTATTAATTTATTTAAGTAGGGAAAAGATAAGTGTCGGAAGAAGCAATCAAGACTGTAAATTTGAATATTATGTTGTTAAAGACAGAATGCAATCTGAATAATCGAAGTGTTTATATAGATAATTATTTAGAGAATAATATTATCAGGGGTGGTGAAGACTCAGATGATTATTTTCTATATAAAAGCGGGCACAGCGGGAATAAACCTAATTGGGTTAATGAATTTGATGAAAAAATATGGAATGACGAAATTAAAAATGAATTTTCAAACACGGCATCAGAAGGGCTTTCAGTCATTAAAAAAATAACATATAATAATCATGATTATTTATTTGCTATAAATTTTGGTCAAGGACGCCACAATATAATAAAAAATAAAATAGAAGAGACCTTTGGGATTTATACTGCTATTGCATTAATTGAACAAGGTGCAAGTATAAGAAGAGCTGGAACTCGTAATATATCAAGCAACCCCAGAAATACAGAATTCCAAAATGCCCAAGAATTATCTAAAGATGCATTTAATGCCGAATTGGAAGATAATGATATTATACGTCACTTAAATGCAGTTGCAAATTCTCCTACTATTAGTTCTGTCATAGGTAAATATGGTCCACTTAATATAAGGATGCGATTTAAAGAGACAGAAATTCCATGCTGGAATTATTTGGATGATAGATTAAAAGATTTAATTAATCTTTTTGAGAATATTCAAAATAACAGTGAGGTAGTAAATAAATTTTTCAAAGGATTACGACCGCTGCCAAGCCAAAAGCAAAATGAACTTAATAACATTCTTATTGATAAGATAAATGACAATGATTCTAAATTTTTCTTATTTGAACCAGAAATAGATTATGATCCAACACTTATATCAAAAATTAGATATAAGTTGCAATCAGAACCTAGAACAATTTATGAAGATGAAAAATTGTCTTTAAGTTATTATCTAAATTTAAAAGAAAACTTAGAAGAATTAGATTTTATAAATGATAAAATTGTTTTAATAAATGAGGATGGGCAAAAATATAAAGAATGGTCTATCATAAAATGTTTATATGGAGAAATGAAAATTGATGACCAAGTTTACATCTTATCTAATTCTGTATGGTATGGATTACCTCAAGATAAATATGTGCGTATAAATGAAAATATCAATAGCATAATAGAGAATATTCAGATTGATGAAACAGTAAAAGCAAACACCACACAGAAAATTCTTGAAGAAAAAAATCTTAATAATAAACATATTGATAAAGAACGGATATTTAATACTGAATTTTGCAACCAAATTTCCGGAGAGCTGTTTGATCAAATTAGCAAACAAATAATAATTGATGGTGATAAAATGGAAATTTGTGACATTTTTGATCCAAATAATAAAGAATTTATTCACACAAAAATTGGAACAAAAGCTGCAACTTTGAGTCATTTATTTAACCAAGGTTATGTGTCGGCAAGAGCGTATGCATCAATGAAAAAGATATTTGTTCCTAAAGTTAACGAAAAAATGGATAACCCAGAACATGCTATAGAAAATGAACAAAATTCTCATCAGCACTACACAATCAGGTATTTAATAATAAACGAAAAAGTAGATAATAAACTTACATTTATAAGTAAGCTTGCTTTGGATAGAATAATAACAGATCTAATAGGGTTTGGATATGAAGTAAAATTATCATGGATTAATGGAATTAATTTAGACCCTCAAATAGAACAAATTGATGCATAGTCCAAATTTTTATGTTGTTTTGTAAAACTTGCGGACTTTCTTTGCGTTTCCACGCTAATATCTTGTGTCAAGAAGGTCGGATGACGTAAAACTCAAAGTTTTTTTTGGGGGGGGGCTAAAAAGCTACCAGGATGCAATTCTAACATTTATAGAAAAGATTTTGTTGGCGCTTTGATGAAGTTGTAAAGATTATTGTAAAATATCTTCAGATACAAATTTGGGTTGGGAAATTGATCATAAACGACCAGTGTCAAAATGGACAGTGATGACTTGAGTAACTTAGAACCACTATAATGGTGCAATAACAGAACCAAAGGTGATGAATATCCTGAGTTCAAAACCTCTATTAGCTCAGAAAATACACATAATATACACAAAGAACAATCTTGGAAATTTAATACATAAATGAAGGTTGGACAGGGGGGGACATATCCCCTCTATTTTTAATAGAAATTTGGGTTATAATTTAAACAAAAGGATATATATGACGAAATATTTATACCGATACCGTTCATTAAATAATCCATTTATTTTTCAAGAACTTGAAAATTTAGAAATATATTTTGCCAAACCAGATGAACTTAATGATCAAATGGAAGATTATATGAACATATTTTGGCAAGGTGATGAAATAGCATTTCAAGGTCTTTTTAAGCACTATTTATACGTTTTATCAAGTGTTTACTATGATGTACATTTTAGGAATAGAAAAAAGAAAATTGATCCAAATTATTTGCCGGTATTTTTGGCAAGCGATTTTAGTGATAAGCCAGAAATGAAAACAACATTTAAATCGATTTATTATGAATTTTTTAATTGTTTAGATATACATAATGTTCCAATTAAATTAGCAGAATCCTGCAAGAAGTATTCAATTGATGAAATTTTATTGATTTTGACGAAGCTGCATAAATTTGCATATTTGGTTATAGATGCAGAATTTAAAAATTTTGATAAAAATATTGATCCATTTAAAGATAGTGAATATAAAGAGATATATGAATCGTTAAAATATTGTAATGAATACTCTAATTTAATTGATATTATAAATAAATCTGAAAAAAAAGAAATTTTAAATTTAATATATAAATTAGAATTAGAACAAGAACAAATTAGAAAATATTTAAACAAAGAACATGAGGATAAAGATACTTACAACATAGACTTAATCTCTTTTGAGTTTCCAAAAGTTTATATTAAAAATATTAAAAAGGTTTTATATAATCAGTTTTGTGCTGCTTGTTTTACAAATAGCTTTCAGAATGAGCCAATGTGGTCAAATTATGCAAACTCAGAAAATGGGATTTGTTTAATTTATAAAACAAAAGAGATTAATGGTAAAAAATGCCTAACTCTAAATTCTGCTTGTGGTGACAATAAAAGCAATAAAACATACAAAGCCTTTTGTGAACAAAAAATATTAGAAGTTAAATACACAAATGAATATCCTGAAATAAACTTTTTTGCTTCTTTAGGTGGGCTACCTAAAAAAATAATTGAAGACTTCTGGTTATGCAATTTTGATAGAACAAAATTTAGCAATTGCTTAAAATATTATGAAGACCATGCAAAATGGTACTATGAGTATCACAAAAAAGCTGAAGATTATATTTGCGCAAAATCTAAAAATTGGGAATATGAACAAGAACAGCGTATCATCTTAAAAGATTTAATATATCCTGCATATGAAAAAGAAGAAAATAGAAAAGCCAATTACAAAATAGAAGATTTACAGGGACTTATTTTTGGTAGAAAGGTTTCATTAGAAGATAAACGAAAAATAATTAAAATAATGCTCAACCATTGTAATGACAAAAAAATTTTTAATTTTTATGATTTGTATTATTCAACAATAACCAATCAACTAGAATTAAAGCCTTGTAGTGAATACTTATTGTATTAACTTGACTTCTTAGCACTTATAAGTGATGAATACGACACCTAAAAAGGAGGTCGTATGAATAAAAGCAAAAAATACAGAATTAAACAAAAAGATTTTAGGAAGTTAGAAAAATTCGCTGAGCGTATTTACAATACAGTCACTGTAATTGATTATTTTTGCAGGACGCAACAAGAGATTGAAGAGCTGTATAATCTTACTCCAGTCGTAGAAAATTTAAGACGAGATACTGATACCGTCAACGCATTTTTTATAAATTATCCTGACAACAAAAATTTTTAAATGGTATTTAAAACCTGTTTTAATACCGTTCAAAAAGTGTTCAAAAAAATGAATTGTGTCGAAATGATACGTTTTGAAAGAGTTTGCTTGATGTTTAACCTTTTAAGAGTAATGAATGTCATTGCTGATAAGAGGTAACAATGATTGAATTAGGCAAGAAATACAAACTAAAAAAGATTAGAGGTTTTGAAAACTCTGATAATGAGTATTACAAAGTAATCGGTTTCTACAACTTCGACACTGTAATTTGTGAAAACACTTGCAGAGAAAGGTTTGTATTTATGAAAGAGTTTTTAATAGATCCACAAAAGCCCGATGATATTTATTCAGATTTGATACTTGAAAGGAAAGAATGATGACAGAGAAAGACTATGCACTTTTTGGTACAAAGGTTTTGAATTTAAAAACACAAGAAATCGGATTACTGATTTGTATATGGAAAAATAAGTTTGCAGATGCAGAGATAGATTACGCAACTTGTGTTGATAAGCAAGGCAAAAAATACAACATAGAGCTAATTGATATTATCCCATTTGAGAAAAAATAATACAAAGAATATTTTAATAACACATTTAGCAAAATAACATTCAATTGCAATTAATCTTTATATAAAATGTGAAAAAATTTAATAATATCTTGATTTATTTCATTACTTTTAAAACTTTTGGCGATTTTATTATTTGAAAAAGAAATCTTATATTTATGTTGGATTTCCGCTTTTATTGATTTTAAGATTTCTTTTCCTGAACAAATTTTTATTTTTTCATCTAATGAATTCCAATGGCTTTCTACAATTTCAATTGCTTTTTTTGTTATTGCGGTATATCCCAAACTTTTATCTTCTTCTTGTATTTTTTGTCCAAATTGACAAATTATGTTATCTTTATTTTTATTTAATATACTTTCAATCAATTTAATAATTTCATCAAGAGAAATTTCTTTTTCTTGCCTAATAATTCTACATATTACATTTGGATTTATAAGATAATTTTCAATTTCTTTGCTATCCCAAATGATTAAATTGATCCCATGTTCATTAGCTTCTTGAGTCATTTTTATATTATTTTCTTCTTTAGAATAATCCTTATCTAAAATACAATATGTTTGTATAGTATTACCAGAACTTATTTTTGTTATTTCGTTTGCGCCAAGAACTTTTTTCCATTGAGATTTGCCACCAATTTTTATAATTGGAATTTCATTAAAATTTTCATAATGTAAAATATTTGCAAAGTAAGACAAAATTTTATCGTCATCACCTTCTACATATAAGCATTTTTTACAATGAGAAAATTTAATAAATTCTAAATTCGAAGAATACCCTATATCATCAATAATATTTTGAACTGTAGGGTTATCATTAGCATACTTTGATCTATATTTATTTTTTTGTACAATTAATACATTTTTAGGATCAGTTTTTGATATAAACTCGAAAGAATGACTAGATAATATAATTTGCTTATTTGTATTTAAAAGAATCTCATATAATTTGTTTTGTAAATCTGCATGCAGATATACATCTGGTTCATCAATAATCAATGTGTTTGCTGTTTGTTCAGTAAATATAAACCATAGAATTTGCATCCACATTTGTAATCCATGCCCCATAGCTCCAATTTCAGCTATAAAATCATTTTCTCGCAATAACAATGTTAATATTCCATTATTGTTGTCAACATCAGAGATTGTTAAACCTGGCCAACTTTGTTGTACGATAGTTTTATATTTCGGTAAAAGATTCTGATTATTATATAACTTATTTCTAAAATGTAATGACGTTGTAGATAACATTTCGGCTCTTTTAATTGTTTCATCTTGAAGGACTTTCTCTTCTAAGTTTAAAGGGCCTATTTGAGGTAAAGTTGCTACTTCAGGGAAATTATATCGCATTGCATTACTTTTACTTTTTATTATTTCATTATTAGAGTTTCTTAACAATGCAAATATGGTTTCATTTTCTCCGTAAAATATTTCAATCGAAGATTTATCTGTAAATGTAATTTTGGCATATGGTATACCATCGTATCTATGAGGAATTGAATTATATTGTCTGATAATTCTTTTTATTTCTGGAGAAATTCCTTTTATTCGAAATCGACTTTCTTCTGTATGTAAATTACTAATCCAAGAGGGGACATCTTTAAAAGTTAAATATTTATACTTTTTTGTTATTAAAGCAACAATCCTTAATATCTCAATTATGGTAGATTTTCCTGCATTATTTTTCCCTACCATTAAAGTTAAATCTTTAAATTTTAATGTATGTTTTTTAAATCCTCTATAATTTTCTATATAAATTGAATCTAACATATCAAACCTGATTTTTATTATTCTTCACTAAAGAAATCTTCATCAATTTTTTTGATTTCGATTTTAGTTTTAACTTGTACACCTAAATTATGCTTAATCAT
>CALVIT010000054.1 GCA_944331845.1 uncultured Clostridia bacterium | reverse complement strand
GTTGATTCATCTTTCTCGACCTTGTCCCACTTATTATACACGACAATAGAAGGTTTGCCCTGTTCGTGAACAAGCCGAGCGATTTTGACATCTTGTTCGGTTATCTCTTCGCTAGCATCGAGTACAATGATACAAACATCCGCTCTTTTGATAGCATCAAGTGAACGAATTACGCTATAATATTCGACACTGTCAATCTCAATGGCATTTTTCCTGCGGATACCTGCGGTGTCAATGAGAATGTAGTCTTGACCGTTGTACTTAAATAGACTATCAATGCTATCTCTAGTTGTTCCTGCTTTGTCAGCGACAACCATTCTATCAATACCGAGTAGTCTATTAGTTAGACTGCTTTTGCCCACATTTGGACGGCCTACAATCGCTATTTTAAGCAATTCCTGTTCTTCGTTATCTTCTATATTTTCATCAAAATGTTTAACGACTTCATCAAGCATATCTCCTAAACCTTTGCCTTGTTCTCCTGATATAGCGATTGGATCGCCTATTCCTAATTGATAGAAGTCGTACAAATTATCGCATTTATTGTTGTCAATTTTGTTAACCGCTAATACTATAGGTTTCTTTGATTTCCTTAATATTTCAGCGACTTCAAAATCTCCTTGAAGAAGTCCTTCTTTACCATCAACTAAGAAGATTATAACATCCGCTACTTCAATCGCTAATTTTGCTTGATAGACTATGTGCTTGTGCATTTCATCTTGACTTTTGAGTTCTAGACCGCCTGTGTCTACTAATGTAAATTTGTAGTTAAGCCACTCAGCATCCATAATAACTCTATCACGAGTTACATTTGGTTCATCTTTGACTATGCTAACACGCTTACCAATCAATTTATTAAATAGTGTACTTTTGCCGACATTTGGGCGCCCGACAATCGCTACTGTTGGTTTCATTTTCATTTTCATCACCTCAACATATTGTGTATTTTATAAATATAATACACAATACTTGATGTATTATATTTAATTTCTTATAATTTATTTAGTCTATAAGTCTATATACTATTATTTACATACCAAAACTATATTAACTAAGTCATGTATAGTTATTATTACAAGTTTTGTTAATACATTTAATAAATTGTATCATTTATTCATTATATAAGTTTCTCAATAATACCATTGCTTACATAAAACTTATCTTGACAAATTGATAAATAGTCGTCATTGAATTGTAAAAAATGATTGTTGACTAGATTCTCTATAATATCTTTTTTGTCTAACATTATATCATAGGACAAATCATTTTTTAACTTAACAACATTTAACCCTTTTGTCATTCTCAACCCTAGCATTACCCTTTCTTCAATCATTTCTTGTATTGACAATTTTTCTTTATAGATAGTTTTGAAATCTGTTTGGGATAAATAGTCTTGCAAATTACAAGTATTATAAAATCTTTCTTTGTTTATATATGAGTGAGCGCTTAGGCCTACCCCATAATATTCCCCACATTCCCAATAATTTAGGTTATGTATGCTTTGATATTCTGCTTTGCTAAAATTTGATATTTCATATCTTTCCAAACCTAAATCGTGAAGTGTTGATAGTCCTAAATTATAATGATTTACCACTTCATCGCTATCTGGTAAAATTATCTCATTATTTTTGACTTTATGATATAGATTAGTATTCTCTTCTAAAATGAGCGAATACATTGATATGTGAGTTGGGTTGAATTCATTTAACTTAGTTATAGTATCGACTATATCGTTACTTGTTTGATTAGGCAACCCTAACATTATATCAAAATTAAAATTTGTAAAATATTTTGATACTAGCGGGGCTATGTCGTATACTTGTTGACTTGTATGAATTCTGCCTATCGCCTTTAAGATATCATCATTTAATATTTGAACACCTATACTTAAGCGATTAATGCCACAATTTTTGTACGCCTTCAATTTGTCTTCGCTCAAAGAATTAGGGTTGCTTTCGATAGTTATCTCTGAGTCATTAGTTAATCTAAAGCATTTATTGACCGCCGTCATTATTCTTTCAATCAACAGATAGTGAAGTGAACTAGGCGTTCCACCCCCTATAAAGACACTCTTTAGATTCTCATCTGTGCCCTTAGAGTATATCTCATCTATTAATTTATCTACATACTTAGATTTAATCTCATTATTTGAAACATAACTACAAAAATCACAATAGTAGCATCTTTGTTCACAAAATGGTATGTGAATGTATAGACTTCTCATTAATTCGTTTTTAAGATAGATAAGAATGCTTCACTTGGTAATTCTACAGAACCAATCTTTCTCATCTTCTTTTTACCTTCCTTTTGTTTCTCTAACAACTTTCTTTTACGAGTAATGTCTCCGCCATAGCATTTAGCGAGCACATCCTTACGGAATGCCTTAATAGTTTCCCTAGCAATGACCTTATTCCCTATGCACGCTTGAATAGGAACTTCAAACATTTGTCTAGGTATGACTTCCTTTAGTTTCTCCGCTATACTTCTACCTCTAGCGTATGCTTTGTCTTTGTGAACAATTATGCTTAGCGCATCGCATATTTCGTTATTGAGCAGAATATCTAATTTCACTAAGTCGCTTGGTTTATAACCTGTTATCTCATAGTCTAAACTTCCGTATCCTTTTGAACGCGATTTCAACGCATCAAAGAAATCATATATTATTTCATTTAACGGCATATCATAGGTAAGTTTCACTCTTTTATTGTCTACATACTGCATATCAACAAATGTCGCTCTCTTCTCTTGACATAAATCCATAATAGCACCCACATATTCAGGTGGTAGATATATATGAAGATTAACATAAGGTTCTTCCATATGGTCTATCTCGACCGCCTTAGGTAAATTAGCGGGATTTGATATTTCTAATACTTCTCCGTTAGTTTTATATACCTTGTAACTAACATTAGGTGCTGTAGTTATAACATCTATATTAAATTCTCTCTCTATTCTCTCTGTTATAACTTCCATATGCAAAAGTCCTAGAAATCCACACCTAAAACCAAAACCCAATGCTTGCGACACTTCAGGCTGTACTTGTAATGATGAATCATTCAATTTTAATTTATCTAACGCATCTTTAAGTTCTTCATAGTCATTGCTATCTACAGGGAAAATGCCACTAAATACTACAGGTACAACTTGTTTGTATCCGGCTAGTGGTTCGACATTAGCATCAATATCAGTGAATGTACCACCTACCTTAGCATCTGCAACTTCTTTGATAGAAGCACATAAGTACCCTACTTCTCCTGCCATCAAGCATTCAGTCTTCTTTGACTGTGGAGCGAATACTCCAACTTCAGTTACTTCGAATGTTTTGCTCGTTTGAATTAATCTTATCTTTGACCCCGCTTTAACTACCCCGTCTACTACACGAATGATACACACTGCACCTTTAAAATTATCATATTTAGAATCAAATATTAGTGCTCTAAGTGGGGCTTTTTCATCTCCTTTAGGTGCTGGTATATTCTCTATAACCGCCTCAAGCACTTTGTCAATATTGATTCCTTCTTTTGCTGAAATGCGAGGGGCATCTTGTGCAGGCAATCCTATTGTATCTTCTATCTCTTTAATAACCTCATCGACCCTAGCACTAGGTAAGTCGACTTTGTTGATTACAGGTACTATCTCAAGATTATTCTCAAGTGCTAAATAGACATTAGATAGTGTCTGTGCTTCGACACCTTGCGTAGCGTCCACTACAAGTATGGCGCCCTCACAACTAGCAAGCGAACGAGACACTTCATATGTGAAGTCAACATGCCCAGGGGTATCAATAAGGTTAAGAATGTATTCTTGTCCCTTATATGTGTACTTCATTCTAGTTGGTGTTAACTTAATTGTTATACCCCTTTCTCTCTCCAACTCCATACTGTCTAGTATTTGTTCTTCCATATCTCGCTTCGCCACGGTATTTGTCAATTCTAACATTCTATCTGCTAGTGTCGATTTGCCGTGGTCTATATGAGCAACGATACAGAAATTTCTTATATGTTGTAATCTATCATTCATAATTTCACCTAAAGTTAATTATACAATTTTACTCATAAATAGTCAAGTATATAAGATATGTGCCTGTTGTTAGAAGATTTTTTTAAGGTTATAAAATTTATAGATTGTATAAAATTATGTTAAAATACAAACAAAAATTCAATTTTTTGCACTATCAATACCAAAAAATGTTAGAATATGACAAAAAAATACATTTTTACTGAATAAAATACTAGACAAAAACATATTAATATGGTATAATAACTTATAAAAATTGAATTTATCGCTAATGCGAAATATATATATGACTTTTGGCTAAGTTGCCAAATATTTCCCTTACTAGCCAAATAGTCTTTAAGGAGAATTTATGAATATTGAAATTGATGAACCTTTTATAACAAAAAATTTTATTGCTCACAAAGGTTTACACGACCATATTAGCCCTGAGAATTCCTTGTCCGCTTTCCAAAAAGCAATTGACAAAAATTATATAATTGAATGTGATGTTAGACTTATTGCCGATGGGACAGTAGTTGTTTTCTCTGGAGAACAATTATCTAGAATGACAGGTCGTGATGGTTATGTTAAAAATTTAACCAAAGAACAACTAAGCGAATATAAGTTATTGAATTCTAATGAATGTATACCTACTCTTGAACAAGTGCTAGAACTTGTTGATGGTAAAGTAGGCATTTTAATTGATTTGAAGGATAATGATTCAAGAGTTGGACAATTAGAGAAGGCTGTTTGTAAATTAATAAGACAATACAAAGGTGATGTAGCTGTTCAATCATTTAACCCACTCTCTTTGGAATGGTTCGCTAAATATTCTCCAAATGTTTTGCGTGGACAAATCGCTTGTTCTTTCAAAGGCGAAGAATTTAAACACATACCTTTTTTGAGAAGAATGGTTTTAAGAAGAATGAAATTAAATAAGCGCTCCAAACCTAACTTTATTTCTTATGATGCTAGAGAATTGCCAAATAGATTTGTTAAGAAATTTTCTAACTTACCTATTATAGGTTGGACAGTTAAATCACAAGAAGAATATAGAAAGTGCTTTAATTTCGTTGATAATATAATTTTTGAAGGTTTCGAACCTAAGGTTTTACCTTGCAACAAAAGTGAATTATTAAATAAATCTGTTCAATCTAATGACAGTATTAAATCAAAAAATGAAAATGAAGCAACAACCAAAGATGTTGCATAAAAAAGTCTACAAATTGTAGATTTTTTTGTTATAACAAGCATTTTTATACCTATTAATCATTACTGCATTTAAGATATAATTTATATGCTTTTATATAATTTTTATATTTTTAGTATCTTAATAAAGACTAAAAACAAGAAACGATATCTCGTTTCCTGTTTTATTTTTTGTATGAAGTTAATTAAATAAAATTCTTTAAAAGTATACTCATTTAATAAATCAAACATTTTGATTATTAAATATTAGGAATTTAACATAGCAATAATTTTTAGAATATTTTTCGCTTTAAATATAATAACAATAAAAATAAATTAATTTAACTTAATAGATTATTTATATCTATATAATAACGATTGATGATTTTACCGTCGTGTTCTCGAGCATCTTCAAATATTCCGTCATTTGCTTCTATACATTTTCTTGAAGCCACATTATCACTTAAACAAGTTATGATTACTTTATTTATACCTATTTCTTTCGCTTTAATAAGCCCTAATCTCAAAATTTCTTTGCAATAACCTTTATTTCTTTCGTTTACTGCAACGCTATGTCCAATTAATCCACCAAAATTAATTAAAAATTCAGTATACTTATGTCTCAAACTTAACATACCAACTAAAGAATCATCTTGCTCCCTTATGCATAAAAATTGTGTGCAACTTACATACCCTTCAGGTAGATTAATTACATCTTTCCATTCTTCACATTTTTTTTAACCAATCTTCAACACTTTCTTTGCGTAAATTACCGCACCCATCCATACTTGATTCAGCGTTAATCATATCAAGTTTGTATTGCAGTATTTGCTCAAAATATTTTTCGCTCGGTAATATTAATTTTAACTTATCCATTTTTTAATTCTTTTTTAATTATGTTTTATTTAAGTACACTATGTATAAAAAAATGCTTTATATACAATATAAAGCATTTTTTATAGACATATTCAAATATAGATAACAAAATATTATCTCTTTGAGAATTGAGGTGCTTTTCTTGCTTTGTGAAGTCCGTACTTCTTTCTTTCCTTCATTCTTGAATCTCTTGTCAAGAATCCTGCTTTCTTCAATTCTGTTTTTAATGTTTCATCAGCTCTTACAAGTGCTCTTGCTATACCATGACGAATAGCGCCTGCTTGACCAGAGAATCCGCCACCGTATACATTTACATATACATCAAATTTCTCTTGAGTATTAGTTAATGTTAATGGTTGACAAACGATGTACTTCATTGTATCCATTGGGAAGTAAGTATCAAGGTCAACTTTGTTAATAACAATCTTGCCTGTTCCGTTAGGTATTAATCTAACTCTAGCGACAGATTTTTTTCTTCTACCAGTTCCAAGATATTGAACTTTCTTTGATTTTGCAGTAGTTCTAGCAGCCATTATCTCTTACCTCCTTTCAAATCTAATTTCTCTGGTTTTTGTGCTTGGTTCTCATGTTCAGGACCAGCATACAATTTTAAATGTTTAAGCATCTTTCTACCTAAATTATTCTTAGGCAACATTCCCTTAACTGCTAATTCAACTGCTTGAGTTGGATTCTTAGCAATCAAATCCTTGTATGCAACTTCTTTAAAACCACCTGCATAGCCAGTGTGATGTCTATAAATTTTGTCAGTAGTCTTCTTACCTGTTAAACGAACCTTGTCACAGTTAACTACTATAACATAATCGCCACAATCTACATGTGGAGTGTATGTTGGTTTGTGTTTTCCGCGTAATATAGCAGCAACTTCACTTGCTAGACGACCCAAAATCATATCTTCAGCGTCTACGACGAACCATTTGCGCTCAACATTTTGCGGATTAGCCATAAATGTCTTCATTTAATTATCCTCCGAATTATATTAATATATGGTCTCATAAAGAATTAGAAGCATATTCTTTGTTAATGTCGTACTTAAGATTGCTTGGGACTAATCAAGCATTTATCAGTTTGACTTGAATATGATACCAAAATTCTAAGCAAAAGTCAAGTGTTTTTGCAATTTTTAGATACTAATTTTGTATAATTTATAATATTTATATTAATATTCTACTGATTCTAAAACTAAACCTATTGCACTCAAAGTTTGCCCTGCTCTTCTCCTATCCCCACTATCTATTATACTCTCTATGTCATCTAATCTAATCTTCCTTTGCCCCACCTTCAAAATAGTGCCACATATTATTCTCACCATATTGTGTAAAAAGCCATCCCCGCAAATTGTAATAGTTATATCATCATCTACTTTTGTCATTTTGCAAGAATAAATAGTTCTAATAGTCGACACAATCTGTGGGTTATCTTGACAGAAACCTTTGAAGTCATGAGTCCCCTCAAAATACTTGCACGCTTCATTCATTGACTTAAAATCAAGGTTAGGCCATACCTGTAAATGAGTAAATCTTCTTAGCGGGCTCTCTACACTTGATGCGTACATATGATATGAATAAGTTTTCTTCTTCGTATTATACCTACAATGAAAATTCTCATCGGCTTGTTCAATGCTTTTGATTCTAATAGTCTCGGGCAATCTTCTATTCAATGCCATCATAATATTATATGGTCTTAAATTTGTAATTACATCAAAATGGCCAACTTGATTCTTAGCAGATACTCCTGCATCTGTCCTACCACTGCCAAAGGCGACAATTTTCATATTAAATAAATTCTCAAGAGCATTCATTATTTCCCCTTGAATGGTACGGCAATTACTTTGTTCTTGCCAACCACTAAATTCTCTTCCATCATACTCGCAAACAAACTTAAATCTCATTATAACACCTAATTATTAATAAATACAATTTAGTAACTTATAATATATTTTATAAGAAATTTAATTAAAAATCAATAAAAATAAAAAAATAGTTGACAAAAAATAAATATTATGTTACACTATACGAGTCATAATAAAATTTTGGACCATTAGCTCAGTTGGTAGAGCAACTGACTCTTAATCAGTGTGTCCAGGGTTCGAGTCCCTGATGGTCCACCAAAT
>CALVIT010000053.1 GCA_944331845.1 uncultured Clostridia bacterium | reverse complement strand
CCCCTGTGTTATAGCAGTTGCTGATGGTTATTGCAGAACCATACCCCGCTATTCCTCCGGCACAGTCTGAAGAAGAATCAGTAGAAGTTACACTAACTGCTCCTGCGTTATAACAGTTGCTGATGGTTATTGCAGAACCATACCCCGCTATTCCTCCGGCACAGTCTGAAGAAGAAATAACCCCTGTGTTATAGCAGTTGCTGATGGTTGATAAATCATCACCGTCACTATCAAACCACCCGGCGATTCCACCCGCATAGGCATACCTTGAAATAGAAGCCGCACTTACTGCACCTGTGTTATAGCAGTTATTGACTATTAATGGAAAACCAAAAGGACCAGGTTCAAACCGCCCCACGATTCCACCTGCACAGGCATAATTTGAAGTAGAAATTGCACTTACTGCACCAGTGTTGTAGCAGTTATTGATGGTTATTGGATCAATATCGGCACTAACAAGCCCAGCGATTCCACCTGCATAGCTAGCACTTGAAGTAGAAGAAACTACTAGACCTGTGTAAGATTTGGTTTCACTACCTACCATTATAGACACTTCTTCTGTGCCCGCCCAGTTGACTCCTAAATTCTCAATTGTAGCCTCACCAGCATATCCAAACACTCCGCCACAAGCATCGCCTGATTCGCTTGTAATATGTATAGTTTGAGTAAAGGTGATACTATGTCCATTGCCATCAAATATACCAGTAAATGCACTACTAGATGATGTCCCTATAGGGGTCCAAGTACTGTCAGTTACTGTTATGTCATTTGCTAGGTAATAACTACCGCTTAAATTATTTGCTACTGCTTTCAATTCAGCCACTGTAGAGATAGCAGTCGGACTAACGGCATCTACTCTATTAATGTCACCCTTATTTGCACTAAGACAACATAACATTGTTAGACTCATCACAAATGCTAGTAACCACAATACTAATTGTACTGTAGAACGAATAAAAGTGTTGTTATTCTGTGTACCTACACCAACTCTTTGACCTACTCTTTTTTGTAGGCTTTCTGCCCTTGACAATATTTTTGTCTCTTTATTAGAGTATTTGTCTATATGAGTGTTGTTTTCTTGATTTAGCATTTCATTACCTCCATTGTTTGCTTCGTTGTTTATTTTCGCACACTCGCTAGCAATCTCAATTTTGGTAATATTTTGTGCATTTTTTATTTTTTTATTTATTATATTATTTCTAGTATCTTTTAACTCATTATAAGTTAAGTCATTATGTATTATTTTTTCGCTATTTTGCCCTATTTCTTGGGTCTTAGAATGCCCCCCCCCCTAGCATTTTTCATCTCTTGTAACATAACTATTTTAACTCCTTTTTTGCGTTATTTGATTTAGTATATCACAAACTAAACTTTTTAGTCAAATGTTTTGTAGTTTATTCGACAAAAAAATCTAAATATTTTATTAGAACTTTTTAGCGAAATAATTTTCACATATTGTATATAAATATTTTACCCCATTTTACATAAATAACTTAAACATATTTTATGTACACTTATCATAAAGATTTAAACACATTTTAAATTTTTCTTTTTGCTCATTTTTTACTTTTATAATATTTATGAATGTATAAGTTATAATAGGCAAAAATTAGTTAAAAAATCATTTATTATATATTTAACTATAAATCTCGTACCCCAATCAAAAAGCAAAAAATAGGCATATCACTTTAAGTATCTAACTAATAGACTTTATACCCTACCAAAAATAAAATAACTTGTTGTTTTAAAATTTTGTTTTTATTGTATCTATACCGCTTGGCATAGACATTATATAGTTCTTTGGTGTTTTATTTAACTTTTTGTCGGTTATTTTATTTACAGTAATTTCGCTTGTATCTATTTATAATATCAACCTATTTTAATTTTATCTAACTACTTATATAAATTATTTACAGAATTTAGATTATACAAAGTATTGTATATTTATTTCTTGTATAACACTAAAGAATAATTTTATTTGCTCAAAAGTTTTAAATTATATATATTTTGCTTGCCAAATGCACTTTTATATATTATAATAAATTGTATAGATAAGGAGTTAAAATGAAATTAGGAGTTGTTGGGTTACCCAATGTAGGTAAGAGTACATTATTTAATGCTATCACTAAAGCGGGTGCTATGAGTGCGAACTACCCATTTTGTACTATAGAACCAAATGTTGGAATAGTTGCTGTCCCAGATTCTAGACTTGATATGCTTGAGAAATTATATAATTCAAAAAAGAAAGTCTCTGCCACCATCGAATTTGTTGACATAGCAGGACTTGTTAAAGGTGCGAGCCTAGGCGAAGGATTAGGGAATAAATTTCTCAGTCATATAAGAGAAGTTGATGCCATTGTACATTGTGTAAGGTGCTTTGATGACCCTAATGTCATACATGTAGAAGGCAGAGTCGACCCAAAGAGTGATATTGAGATAATTAACCTAGAGTTAATACTTGCAGACATAGACAGCGTGGACAAAAGACTTGATAGAGTCGCAAAAAGTGTTAAAGCCGGCGACAAAGACGCCAAAGCGGAATTTGAAGTACTTAATATAATCAAAGACACATTAGCACAAAATTTGCCTGCTAGACTTGCTAAATTAAATGATGAGCAGAAGAAGATTGCTAAAAGTTTCTTCCTTCTCACAACAAAACCTGTAATATATGCTGCTAATGTCAGCGAAGATGACATAGGCGAGCAAGACAACCAATATGTAGCGAAAGTAAGAGAGATAGCGGATGCTGAGAATGCAGAAGTCATCACAGTATGTGCTAAAATTGAAGATGAATTATCCGCCCTATCCCCTGAAGATAAAGAAGAAATGTTACAAGAGTTAGGCATAAAACAAAGCGGACTTGACCAACTCATAACCGCTTGCTATAGATTATTGTCGTTAATGTCATTTCTCACTGCCGGCGAAGACGAAGTGCGTGCTTGGACAATTCCTATAGGAACCAAAGCCCCTCAGGCAGCAGGCAAAATTCATACAGATTTTGAGAAAGGTTTTATTAAGGCAGAAGTAGTAAATTACAAAGATTTATTAGAATTAGGCGGATTTAACCAAGCCAAAGAAAAAGGAAAAGTTAGACTTGAAGGCAAAGATTATGTCGTACAAGACGGCGATGTAATGCTATTTAAGTTCAATGTATAAAGGAGATAATATTATGGAAGCAAAAGATAAGATGATAGAGATATTGAATACAACATTTGTTAACCTTTCTAATTGTGTAAATGTGGATAACTCAAAAGCACAAGAAATGACTAACCCAAAACATAGAGAATTAGTAGAGCGATATGCCAAAGTGCTATCACACCACTATGTAGGTAAGTTAGCGCACCTTTGCACAAGTTTATTAACAATGGAATTTGACAACGAAGAAAAAGAGAAGAAAATTTTTAATAAATTCGAAAATAGAATGAATGAAATTGTAGATGATTTCCCTAAAGACTTCAACGCTACAATGAAATCAGTAAAGAAATATTTTGGGCACGCATACAATGACGAATGTTTGCGAAATGTTGTTGCAGACAGTTTCTTACAAGATTTAAAAATTGAGAAAGAATCTTTCCTTGACTGGACAATTAATCTTGATATGACACCAAATGTTGAGAATCATAGTGAAGTTGAGAAAGTGTCAGCATAGTTATAGAATTGATACAAAATAATTGTTACAATTAATGCAGTATACAACTTATAACAACTTGTTAATATACGACTTACGACATTTATGTGTTATAAGTCGTATCACAATTTATAGTTATCAATTTTATAATATAAATAATATTCGATTTATAGAAAGTCATATAAGTTAAAATTCTAATCCAAAAACTAACTAAATAAAGTAATAAAAAAAAGAATTTATCTCTGTGATAAATTCTTTTTTACATATTTACTTACATATTCATTTTTTTGTCATTCGTTTTCGCTTTTTTCAACAATGACTTCATCAGCATCTACGCTTTCAGGTTTATTTGAAGTAGAATAAGCAGTTGATTTATTATTGTTTGTTGTAGTAGCACTTTCCTTCTTACCTAATCCATTGACAAGTTCTCTTATAATAAATACAGCAAAAACAATAATTTTAGCGATTGAAACTAAACTACTTATTATTCCATACGCCTCATAAGCATCAGTAGAATAATAATGAGACCACAAACTACCAATATAATTGTAAAGACCTAACAAAGCAGATATTGCAGTAAAAATTAAAGAAATAATCAAAGTAAGCTTAACAGTCTTCTTTATCTCTTCATTGTCTTCATTCTTGTACCAAATAAGTCCGCCAAGAACAGCGAAAGCAATAAAACTTACATAACCACTTAATAGAACGAAAATCTTTTTCCACATATTGTTCATATACTCACCTCTTATCATAATATATTATAAAGATTAATAATATGTTAACAAACATACCCTTACACGCTTATTATACAATATATTCTGTCAAAAGACAAGCATTTGACAACACATTTTCTTTGATATCATTATTTATTAGTCCTATATTCTAATTTAATAAATATTTAAATTAAAGGTCCGCTTCCCTTAATTCTTAAGAAAGACATATAACTAAATATCTAAAATTAATGTAGTACTTAAATAATACAATAATTTAAACTACAACAAAATATTATTTCTTCTATCAAATACTATAACCAAATAATGATAACCTACTTACTCACTCCAACAGTTCAATCAGTCCACCCTAACTTATATAAATGAATTAATCGCTTTATTTAATCACTTTATTTAAGACATATATATATGTATCAAAAAAGTATTGAATTCATTTTGAAACTTCAAAAAATCATTGTTTTTTTAGATAAAATATTATATAATACAAATATATTCTCTTATTATCAATTAGTGAAATAAAATCTATATCCTATCTTCATAGTTAATATGAAATATCCATTTTGTAATTACCACATTTGTACATTATAAAATATACATTATATAATTTTTAACTATAAATATATTTATAAAAATATGAGATATTACTTAGTATAAATTTAATATTGCTCATTATAGATTTGATATTGTTCATTATAGATTTGATATTAATTATTAGTAATTTGAATTATTTATTATAACTTTAAATTACTTATAAAACACGCAGGGGTGGCGGAAAGGCAGACGCGCTAGTTTCAGACGCTAGTGAATTAATCGTGAGGGTTCAACTCCCTTCCCCTGCACCAAACAAGAATAAAACGAACCTTGAGAAATCATCAAAGTTCGTTTTATTTTACATTACAACTATTTTTGAATTAAGTGTGTAATAACTAATAATACTTAATAGCTTGCTATATATAATTTTTACTTTTTATAATTATTCATTGCTATTACCTTTGTCTTTAATGTGTATTTTAAAAATGGTATTGAAACTTCTTGGCAAAAGAAATCATTTGTATTTGTCCATTTAAATATTTTTTTATTTGTTATTTTATCTACAATCACTCCTAGATTATAATTTGATTCTTTAAATAACTTATTCAAAAAGAATTCATCTAATATCGCTAATTTATGCTCGTCTGATATTCCTATATAATTTTTTGATACAACTAAGGATTCAATATTAACCTTTATATCATTTTTAAGATTGTAATTAAAATTTATCTTTAAAAATCTTACTAAATCATCTTTAATAATAATTTCTTTATTGACTCTATCTTCACAAAAAGATTCTAAATTTTCTTCTATCCTATGTTGCTCTATTTCATTGTCGCCTTTTTTTAAATCTTTTAATTCTATTAACAATAAATTTAAACTTTTTTCATCAAAAAGAACAATGTCAAATTCTGCATCAACATTTTTTGAACCATCTTTAGAATATTTTATATTATTTTTAATTTTATAATTATTGCTTGACAAAATATTAAGACAATCTTTAATCATAATTTTTTCTTTATCATTTGCAATTGAACTTATAATTTTTTTGTATTCTAGATTAAGTTCCTTATTCTCAACTTTTTTATTAATTACATATAATAATTTATCTTGAGCAAATCCAAATAAAGTAAAACAACTACTGATAAGTATTTGATCGCATACATTAAAAATTGGCTGATAAATTGTTAAGAGTTCTTTATAAAATTTTTTATCATAAATTAAAAACTCATTTAGAACAAAATTTGTAATATTAAAATCAACTTCTGTTATATCACATATAAATTTTATTAAATCAGTTTTATTCCATAATACAATCTCTTCAATTTCATTACTTAACAACTTATCAATTTGATTATACGCTAAAACCATAATGGCAGTATAAACTTTTTTATAATCTTGCATTGAAAAATCAGGAAAACTATATTTATTTTCAATACTACAGTCATCTTCATATTCTTGTAATAAAAAATCATATAATTTTTTTATTTTTTGAATATTTGGCATAAAATTATTTATGTTTATGTAAGGCAAGTCTGAAAATTGTCCTACCAGTAGAGAATTGATTTTATTTTGACTATTATTTTTTTTAAATGATTTATCATTATAAGCAGGTTTGATGGCGTCTAATTTCCGTACAATCAACTCCTTATCATTCATATCATTATCTGCGACTATAAGATTATTTTCTTCATCATAACTTATATCGCAAATTCCAATATATCCTTTTTCTAATTTATTTCTAAAATAATTATAATTATTTAATATTTTAAATTCATTCCCCACATCATTAATATCTTCATCTTCAAAAGTTGGCAAATTGTCACTTTGTAAGTTGTCTGCGAATAATCTTATAAATTCTCTACAGCTTGCACGATAATTGTTCAGCATGAATTCTTCTTTATAACAAATATTTAAATGCAAAAGAAACTCTACAAATAATAAATCAAGAAAATTTATTGATTTATAAATTATATTTTCATATGAATAATTCTTAAATTTTGATTGAGCTATATATTCATTTCTGATTTTTTCATATAGAATTTCTATTTCTTCTTTAGATAATTTTTCCATACCTTATATTTGATTATAATCAATTTATTAAAATAATCGTTTCGTCTCCACAAATGTTTCTGATTTTCATTCTTAAAGGTTTCTTTGTAAAGGATATTTTCCCGTTCCAATAAGATTTTGTTTTTTCGCCATTTATAGTTACATTATTATTTTTCTCGACTTTTATTTCACTATCAGATGTCCAACTTCCTTCACTATTTGTGCAATCAAGACTTATAAATTCAATAAGTTCAAGTCCTTCATCGCTAATTATTAATGGTTTGTATTTTTCTTTCTTTTTTATTGCTTGCGCCCTCAGATTATCATTGTATTTGTCAATTTTTTGTTGAACTCTATCGCTTGAAAAGTGTTTGATTTCAATTTGATTGTCTAAAATTTTATAATTTATTTCATCCCCAACAACAACTTCACTTAAAATCTCCTTTAAATCTCTAAATTCAATTTCTATTTCAGTGTCATTTTGTTCTTTAATGAAATCATCAATTGCTTTCTTATCTTCAATATCAATATAATAAACAATAACTTTTTTGACATTATCTGGTAAATCAGGTAATGCTTGATGTATGATTTCATTAACAAGCCTTGTATCTAAAATTCTTCCTGTTCCTTCAAGTAAATTAGGAATATACACCGGCATCATTCCATATTTACTATCTTGAATTGAACCTTCCCAAAACTTATCAAGCCCATCTTCATTTTTTAAACCTTGAATAAGTGATTTTAATTTATCCATTGTTTGTTGTGGATTTCTGTATAATGACACACCATCTTTAACTTCTAAAATTTCAAATTCAGCCTTATTAGAGATGAGTCTATCTCGTATTGTTTGAATGCTATTTATTCCGACATCACAAGTTATAAATTTTCTATTCAACTTATTAGCAACGGTTGCAGTAACACCACTTCCACCAAAAAAATCAGCAACAATAATATTCGTTCTTTTGTCCATATTTATTATTCGCTCTAATAATTTAAATGGTTTTTGAGTTGAATATCCAGTATCATCTTTAGCTTGGGTATTTTGAGCAGATATGTCTATCCACCAATCTGTTTGTGGCGTAACAGAATTCAAATCATATTTACTACCATCACTTCTTCTACCAGAACCACTCATTGAATAATTTTTCATTGGCATTTTAAAATTATCTTCAAGCAAATAAGTTTTTGAATTCTTTAAATAATAGAATATAATATCATGTTTTTTAGGAAGACAATTCTTAGGTGTTGCTCCTCCACTATAGCACCAAACAATTTCATTTCTAAAATTATCTTCACCAAAAATCTCATCCATTAAAATTTTTACATAATGCCCTATGTGCCAATCAAGATGAACATATATTGATGCAGTTTCACTCATAACGGACTTTATTGCAAGCAAATTTTCATACATCCAATTTAGATATGCTTCTTTATTCCACACATCACCATACATTTTTTCTTCAAATGCTTTTAAATC
>CALVIT010000052.1 GCA_944331845.1 uncultured Clostridia bacterium | reverse complement strand
AATTATGTTATTGGAGGTCAACTAGTGCTTTTCGGTCAAATTATCTCACTATATTTGTAATAAAGGGTACACGGGATTAGAATTTGCTTGTAGTATTCCTGCAAGTGTTGGCGGAGCAACAAAGATGAACGCAGGGGCATTTGGTGGGCAAATGAGCGACAATATTTATAGGGTATTAGTATACAATATTGCAAAAAAACAAGTTTATTATAAATATAATACTTGTTTACCACATAATTTATACAAATTGTGTGATAAATTTTGTAGAAATAAAAATAGTTCAAAAAAATATACTTTTAAAGTATTGACCCTTAAATCTATTCAAAGCAACAAAAATTCAAAATATTTTAATCATATTCTTTTAACTCAAAAAAAGCAAATAAAATTGCATAGCAAAATTAATAAAAAGCATACAAAAACAAAAAAATACAATAAATTTATAAACTGTGAAAAATTTAAAATAATAAATAAAAATTCAAAAAAAACTATTTACATAAGAGTAAGGCGTGGTATAATAAAAAACATAAATTTTTGTAATGAGAGAGAGTACTTGATAACTAACTATAGATACTCTAATATTATGGATGAAGAATTTATTATCTCAGTAGATTTTGTTTTCATTAATGATAACAAAGACAAGATATCAAAAACTGTAAATTTTAACAAAGCAAAACGCATTGCTACACAGTCGGTGGGTTATGGTAGTTTGGGAAGCGTATTCAAAAGACAAGGGGATATCATACCTGCTAGACTTATTGAAGAGAGTGGACTTAAGGGGCTTAGACTTGGCGGAGTGATGGTATCTAAAGTGCATTCAGGGTTCATTGTCAATTGTGGTTTTGGTACAAGTGCACAATTTTATAAACTTTTGAAGATTATTAGAAACATAATTTGCAAAAAATACAATATTATGTTACAATATGAGTTGAAATTTTTAGGAGAAATCGATGAAGAGAAGAGAAAAGGTTGAGATTGAGACAAAAGAAAATAATGAAATACAAAATAGCGTTAGTGTCGAGACAAACTCACTAGATAATATAGTGCCTTATGGCGATTATCATACACACACAATTTTCAGCGATGGTCAAAACACGCTAGAAGAGAATATACAACACGCTATTCAAATTGGGCTTAAAGAGTATGCTGTAACTGACCACGGCTTCAAGCATAGGTCAGCGGGTATTACCTATGCTAATTTTCAGGTACAAAGGCGACAAATAGAACTATTCAAAGAGAAATACCCACAAATTAAATTGTATCATACTGTCGAAGCAAACCTTATGGGGTATTCAGGGTTGCTAGATATTGAAGATTATAAGAATCAATTAGATTTTTTGCAGATGGGGTATCACATAACCGCTGCTAATGAAAGTTTCGCTACTTGGTGGACTTTTACTGCGATGAATTATATTTTTAGACCTAGTCAAAAAAAGATTGAGAAGAACACTTTGGCTTATTTAAGGTGTATAGATAGATATGATTTGAAGTTCGTCAATCACTTAAATTATGGTATACTTATCAATGCTAAGGAGATTGCTAAGGCTTGTGTCGAAAGGGGTACAAAAATCGAATTGAATGGTAAGCGTGTGTATTTCACGCAACAAGAAGTTGATGATATGCTAGAGACAGGAGTTGACTTTGTTGTAAACTCGGACGCTCACCGTAGCGAAAATGTGGGCAATGTCAGTGTGGGTATTGAATTTGCTAAGACGCATAACATACCTTTCGAGAAAATAGTAAATCTTAATAAATCATTATTTGATAATTAATATTTAATAATTGATACTTAATATGTATTAAATTATAAGTATAGTTGCTAATTAATGCAGTATAACTGCTAAATTAGCATATTTAACTTAATAATATCTTGTCATAAATGATATATAAATATTATAATTGAAAATAAATTAATAGGAGATAAAAAATGTCATTTTCTGTTAGGGCGAAGACTGAAGTAGCACAACAACCATTAGGTACAACTTTTGAGAACCTTGCTGAACTTGCGGCACTTACAAAAACTTGTGGACAATTTGATAAGGGCGGAGATAGTTATAAACTAAAAATATCTACTGAGATTCAACAGGTTATAGAAAGGTATACTAAGTTAGTTGAAGCACTTTTTGGACAAACTATTGACTTTAGTTCTGCTAAGGACAACATAAGAAAAGACAGCATTCGCTATACAATTTTTGTTGAAGATAAACTCGCTACAAAAATCTTAACTAACTGTTATTTGATAAGAAAGAATACTTTTGACAAATGGGAAAAAGTAGTCGGCATTTCAAAATTTGTAGTCAATGATGAGAGCACTCAAAGAGCATATATTAAAGGTGCTTTTTTGGGCTGTGCAAGTGCTAACATTACTATTGATGAGATTGATAGTGTAAAAAAGCATAGGGGCGGATATCATCTTGAGTTTGTGTTCGACAATGAGACTTTCGCTAAAGATTTTGTGCATATTATGTCTGCATTCTCTATTAACCTAAAAACTACGATTAGGAAATATAATGTCATTTGTTACCTTAAAGAAATTGAAGCAATAAGCGACTTACTCGCACTTGTTGGGGCAAGCAACGCTGTTTTAGTGCTACAAAATGAGTTAGCAATTAGACAAGTAAGGAATAACCTTAATAGACAATTAAATTGTGCTTGTGCTAATATCTCAAAGTCAGTAGATGCTTCAATGCGACAACTTGACGCTATATCTAAGATTAATACTACAATAGGTATTGAGAATTTACCTGAGCATTTGCAAGATTTGTGCTTATTGAGATTGGCTAATCCCGAAGCGTCATTTGATGAACTCGTGAAATTAACTGACCCACCACTTACAAAGAGTGGAATTAACCATAGATTTAGAAAATTAATTGAAATAGCAAAAGAAATTGACAGTTAGGAGTTATTGTATGGACAATATGGATGAGATTGAGTTTGAGAAGATAAAAAATGAAATCAATGTTGATGAGACTCAAGGCGATAATGAACAGAATAATGATAATTCACTAAACCCAAATTTTGAATGTAATTATTCATTAGCGGGCAATATGACAGCATCAATTAATCTAAGTAAGACAAGTAGTGATGAGAGTCAAAAGGTAGGCGCTGGGCAAACTAAAGGCGGAGAATCAAAAGAACAAGACACACAAAATACTGATTCAAAAAATAAAGATAGTGTTGACAAAAAAGAAAATGACAACAAAAAAGGTAAACCTTTCGTACACTTGCATTTACATACTGAGTATAGTCTTCTTGATGGTATAGCGAGGATAGATAAACTTGTAGATATGGTCGCTGAAAGGGGATGGCCTGCAGTGGCGATGACTGACCACGGTAATATGTACGGGGCATTAAAGTTTTATAAAAAATGTTTGTCAAAAGGTGTTAAACCTATTTTAGGTACTGAATTTTATTTGTGCGACGATAGATTTGACAAAGTTAATAAATCGAAATATTATCATTTAATTTTGCTTGCAAAAAACAATGTCGGGTACAAAAACCTTATTAAATTAAATTCTACTGCATTTATTGATGGGTTTTATTACAAGCCTAGAATTGACTACAAGTGCTTGAGAGAGCATAGCGAAGGGTTGATTTGTTTGTCTGCTTGTTTAGCGGGGCACATTCCACAACTTTTGATACAAGATAAGTATGAAGAAGCGAAGGAAGTTGCCTTGATGATGAAAGATATGTTTGAAGAAGGCGATTTTTATCTCGAATTACAAAATCACGGCATACCTGAACAACAGGTTGTTAACAAGGGACTAGCGAGAATATCTAAAGAGACAGGTATACCACTTGTAGCGACAAATGATGTGCATTATTTAACTAAGGAAGATTGGGAGACTCAAGATGTGCTTTTGTGCGTTCAAACAGGCAAACAAATTGATGATGAGAACCGTATGAGAATGCCTGAGCACGAATTTTATCTTAAGACTTATGAAGAGATGCTCGAGGCCTTGCCTAATTATGAAGAGGCACTTGATAGAACAATTGAGATAGCGAACAAGTGTGATGTCGTAATTCGTTCGAAGGCACACGGAGACATACCCAATATTGACAAGAAGTATGTATTGCCTGCAAATGAGAATTATATTCCTAAATATGTACCTGAGAATGATATGGAACCTTACGAATTTATGAGATATCTCACAGAGAAAGGACTTAAGGAGAAATACCCTGAGATTACTCCTAAAATTCGTGAGAGAGCGGAGATGGAACTCGAGACTATACATAATCAAGGGTTTGTTGAGTACTTCCTTGTTGTATGGGACTATGTCAATTTTGCTAGGGAGCACGGCATAGGTGTAGGACCAGGGCGTGGGTCAGGTGCGGGTTCAATCGTTGCTTATGCTATGGGGATAACTCAAATCGAACCATTGAGATACGACTTACTCTTTGAGAGATTTATTAACAAAGAGAGAGTATCTATGCCCGACTTCGATGTCGATTTCTCAGTCGACCGCCGTCTCGAAGTCTATGATTATTGTAAGAGAAAGTATGGTGATAACAATGTGTCATTTATTGTAACATTTGGTACAATGGCGGCTAAGAATGCTATAAGAGATGTTGCAAGGGTACTAGGTATGCCGTACTCTCAAGTCGACAAAATTACTAAGTTAATTCCCGGGAAACTTCCAGAAGGTATAGCGCATCCTCCAATATTAAGACATTATTTTGGGTTGACGGGCAAACCTGAAAATGACAAGTACATAATACCTGAACTAAAACAAATTTATGAGAGCGACCCTGAGATAAAGAGAATAGTTGATTTAGCGGTAAAACTCGAAGGTTGTCCTAGAAATACAAGTATGCACGCTGCGGGCGTTTTAATTGCTCCTGATAGAGTAGATGAGTTTGTCGCTTGTGCTAGAAATGGTGAAGACATAACTACACAAGTCGATATGATTGAACTAGAGTCCTTGGGACTTTTGAAGATGGACTTTTTGGGACTTAGAACTTTGACAGATATTAATTTGGCGATAGACTATGTCAAAGAAGACAAAGGAATTGTTGTAGATTTTGACAAATGTCAATACGATGACCCTAAAGTATATGAATTAATAGGTACAGGAAATACCGACACCGTATTCCAACTAGAAAGTGCGGGTATGAAGAGCTTTATGCGTGAACTTAAACCAAGTTGTCTAGAAGATGTCATAGCGGGTATTTCTTTGTATAGACCCGGTCCTATGGACAGCATACCTAGATATGTACACAATAAGCACAATCCGGAGACTATAAAGTATGCACATCCAATTTTGGAAGACACACTTAAGGCAACTTATGGCTGTATTGTATATCAAGAACAGGTTATGAGAATATTCCAAGATATGGGCGGGTATTCACTAGGTCAAGCTGATAATGTGCGCCGTATTATGAGTAAGAAGAAAAAAGATAAAATGGCGCTTGAGAAAGAGAAATTTATTTATGGGTGGCAAGACCCAGAAGGGAAGAAGAGTATACCGGGGGCTTTATCTAAGGGAGTGCCTAAAGAAGTCGCTGAACAAGTATTTAGCGAGATGGAGAGTTTCGCTTCTTACGCATTCAATAAGTCGCACGCTGCCGCATACGCTTATCTAGCGTACCAAACTGCTTTCTTGAGATGTTATCACGAAGTCGAGTTTATTTGTGCGGTTTTGAATAATAGAATTTTTAACTCTGATGAGATTAAGACATACACCGCACTTGCAAAAAAACAACAAATACAAATTCTCCCGCCAGATATCAATCACTCTAAGGCGTACTTTAGTGTTGAGAATGGTAATTTAAGATATGGACTTTGTGCTATCAAAAATGTAGGTTTGCCTGTTGTCGAAGAAATTATGAAGGCAAGGGAAAAAGGCGACTTCAAAGATCTACTTGATTTTCTACAACGGACAGGTTCTTTGGTTGCTAATCATAGAACAATGGATGGTTTGATACTATCTGGTGCTATGGATTGTTTTGGTATTCCTAGGTCAGTATTGATGGCTGGGCTTGACCAAGCGTTGAGCATTGTGAGAGGCGAAAGGAAAAATATTGAGACGGGTCAAATGTCGCTATTCGATGGTTTGCTTGCTAATGATTCTGCCGCTAATCACATTGACTACCCTAATATATCTGAATATAGAAACTCTATGAAATTAAAACTAGAGAAAGAAGTTCTAGGAACTTATGTATCAGGTAATCCATTAGATGAATTCATTGATGATATGAAAGACTTTACTCATACAACGCAAGATTTCAAACCATTACAAGATGAGAGTTTTGATGAAGAGCAAGATAGCGATGATTTTGTGTATGGCGTTAATGATGGCGATGCGATTGTCATTGGTGGTATCATAACTGAAGTTAAGAAACGAATGACTCGTTCAAGCAATAAAGAAATGCTTACGGGTAACATTGAAGATTTCTATGGCACAGGTGAATTTGTTATCTTCCCTAACCAATATGATAAATTTAAAGGTCAGTTCAAAGAAGAAGACATTGTCAAGTTGACAGGACATATTGGACTTAGAGATGGGAATCCACCTAACATTATAGTTGATAAAATAGAACCATTAAGAGCACCTGAGCAACCAACTCAAACTGTTAAGACTGAAGATACGGTTGTACAAAAGATGCCAAAATTATATTTAAGATTATTGTGGAATGACGACATAAGAAATAAAATTAATACAATACTTAATGAACACAAGGGTATCTATGAAGTAGTCATTAAGAATACAGGGGATAATAATGTCTATAAAATGCCACAAAAAGTAGACCATTCTATAGCATTAATTAGCGAATTGACGGCGGTACTTGGTCAAGGGAATGTTGTATTCAAATAAAATATTTAGTAGTTTATTTGATATATTAAAGTATAAAAATTTTGTTAAATAATAGTTACTACGCAATATTAAATTGTTTATTAAAATTATATGCTATATGAATTTTTATAATAATTTTGTAAATATTATTATAAATCATAATTATTTTATAAATTAATTAGATAATTATAAAATTTTATAGTTATGTATGATTTATATTATTTAATTTAGCAAATTAATAGAATTAACATTCATTTATTATCTATATTAAGGAGAAAATTTTGATTTATATTTTACCAATAGTAGCAGTGATAGTCGCTATCGCATTTATCATAGGATACTACTTTTTTAACAAAGACTCGCTATATGTATTAGGAATAGGGGCTGCAGTGTCAGCAAATGTTTATAATGTAGGTAGTTATGGCTATAGTTTCGGTGGGCTTATTTGGTGCGTTGATGCTGTCATATATACATTATTTGCTTTTTGTATTATTGTAGCACTTAAAGATTATGGTAAGAAAGTGGCTATGGCTATAACCTATTCATCAATGGCAGGTATTATGCTTACTGCTATATTTGATTTTATGGCGAAATGGATGTCAGTAGGTTTTGGCGTTGAATTAATTTGGGGATTCTTATCTTATGCTTCAAGTACTATAGCAACTTATGTCGCTATAACAATTGGAATAATTGTTTTTGACAAATTAAGGAATAAAATTCATAACTACTTTAATATGTGTTTATCAATATTTATTGTGAGTTTAATTAATTCATTGATTTATTTCGGTTTAACATCTTTAATAGGTGGAATAGGTGAAGACTTTGGAGTTATGCTCGCTGGGTCTTATATCGTTAAATGTGTCGCTCTCGTATTCTTTGTGTCAATTTATTATGTATACGAAATTTTTAATCAAAAAAGAATAAAAAAGCAACAAGTGGTAAATGACCAACAATTATAGTAGATAAATTGTATTTATTTTGATTGTAAATCTATATTAAAATTTGTATTCGACATTTTTGTATATAATATGTTATCAAAAATGCTTTGAAAAAAACATTTTATATGCTATCATATTACTATCATTATAATAGAGGTGAATTAATTATGATAACACAATTGTGTGCTAATTTCTTTCAGGAATGGGGAATTCTAATTATTCTTGTCGTATTCCTAATATTTATGCTTGTTTTCTCTGCATCAAAAAGAAAAAAAGATGCTCAAATGGCTGAAGATTTTGCTAATAATTTGAAGGTTGGCGATAAGATAAAAACATATAGCGGTATCTATGGTAAGATTATTTCTATCAAAGATACACCTAGTGGTAAAGTCGCTACTATTGAGACAGGCGAAGGTAAGAATGTTTCATATATGACTGTAGATGTTTACGCAATATACAATATTGAAACTCCTGTTAATGAGAAGAAGGCAGGCGACAATAAGGTTGAAGAAATAAAAGAAGAAGTAGTTACAAATAATGAAGTAGTAGAAGAAGGCAACGAAAGCGAAGTGCTTGACGCGGTAGTAGCACCTACTGAAGTTGAAGAAAAAAAGCCTTCAACAAAAAAGACTTCTTCCAAAAAGGGAACAACAAAAAGCAAACAAAAGAACGAAGATAAAACAGAATTTGACAAAATGAAAGAAGAAGAAAACAAATAAGTAAAAAAGATTGTTAAATAAACAATCTTTTTTTAGTTTATAAATATAGCGTATCAAATTTTTGTAAAGAATGAAAATGAACAAATATTCATAATAATACAAAATAATTTAGTAATCATTATTTGTAAATATTAATAAGAAATAGATATTCAAACTAAT
>CALVIT010000051.1 GCA_944331845.1 uncultured Clostridia bacterium | reverse complement strand
GAAAAAATTACATAATTTATCGAACCAATTGCTTTCCTTTGTATATTCTTTAGGGTCTCTTAAAGTAATATTGCTACTACTTGAAGTCTCTAACTTAATCATATTTTTGTCATCTACTATTTCAGAGATTTTATTCTCGTTATTCAAATCTTTATAGATATTATATAAATCACTTAATGAATTTTCACTTTGACGAATTTCGCTTTGTATTTGAGCATTCGCTGAATTAAGATTATTTATTTGAACAATATTAAATATCGCTAAAAATCCTAAAACAGCAACAACTGCAGAATATCCAAAAACCATTAATTTACCACGAAAATTCAATTTCGCTTTAACATCTTTTCTGCTAGCGACTTTAGGAGTACTAAGTTTTTGAAATTCAATATGTGCAGTGGCTGGAGCGCTAGCGACTTCAGCGACTTGATTAAATTCTTTCTCTATCTTTTGAGATTGCTTAAGTAACTTCTCATCAGTTGTGCCTGTGTCTTTAACATAACTAACAAGGTCATAGTTATCATATATTTTCTTAAGTTTATCGCTCTCATAAGCGGTAGAAAACTCTGTCAACTTGTCTTTAGATATATTAGATATTTCATTCTCGTTCTCAACATCTGCCCAATCAAAAAGTATTTTTTTTGCATCTTTCTTTTGAACATCTGTCTCTACTTTTGTTTCTGTTTGAGTTTTAATAATTGACATAACATTATACTCCTTTTGTTAAGATTTTAGAACAAAATTAATTTAAACTTTTTGTGCTACTCTTAATTTTGCACTCGCTGAACGACTATTTGAATTGAGTTCATCACTTGAAGCAATAATAGGCTTTTTGTTAACAATGTCAATGCTTCTGTGATGATTACATATACATACAGGTAATTCCTTAGGACAAATACAATCGGTCGCCAATTCTTTGAAGGTATCTTTGACAATTCTATCTTCAAGGGAATGAAAAGTCAATACACATAATCTACCCTTTGACTTTAGTACTTCTACCATATCAATTATAGTTTGTTTAAGACCTTCTATTTCACCATTTACTTCAATTCTTATTGCCTGGAAAACTCTTTTACAACTGTGTCCCTTCTCAAATTTTACTTTAGCAGGAAGCACACTCTCGACAACATTAACTAATTCTAGAGTAGTCTCTATATTTTTTGTTTGTCTATATTCAACAATTTTCCTTGCAATTTGTCTTGAAAATTTTTCTTCGCCATATTTGAACATAATATTAGCTAAATCATCTTCGCTATAATTATTGACAACATCGTAAGCAGTCAAAACTTGCTCTTGGTTCATTCTCATATCTAGTGGTGCATCAAATCGGTATGAAAATCCTCTATCAGCAGTATCTATTTGAAAACTTGATACTCCTAAATCGACAATAATTCCATCTACTTTGTCAATATTTAATTCTTCTAATATGCTTTTGATATTATGAAAGTCATCGTGTATTAATATAACATTCTTATAATCGGCAAACTTATTTTTGCACTCATTGATTGCGTCAATGTCTTTGTCAATAGCAATCAATTTCCCACCTGTAAGATTTTGCAAGATTTTTAAACTATGTCCCCCACCACCTGCTGTACAATCTACATACACTCCATTAGGTTGAATATTAAGATTATCAATGACTTCATTTAGCATAACTGACTTATGTTCGAACATAACAACCACCTATATATTAAACTCGCCAAGTTTCGCAAAACTTTCATCAAAAGTAAGTGTGGAATCATTATAGGCGTTCCATCTCTCTTCGCTCCAGATTTCGCATCTAGAACCTACGCCAATAATGACAATATTTTTGTCAATCTGTGCAAATTCCCTTAATATACTTGGTAAATTAAATCGACCTGCACTATCTTCCTGTACTTCAAATGCGGAAGACATAATCATTCTAAGAGGCTTCTGCGCTTCAATCGCTGTCAAAGGTAATTCTTTGAGTTTATCATATATAGCAGTCTTCAATTCTTCTTGAGAGAATACAAAAAGACAACCATTTGAACCTTTAGTTACAACAAAATTTTCGCCAAGTTGAGATTTAAGCTTTTGAGGCATTCTAATACGGCCTTTATCGTCAACTGTATAAAAATATGTACCCAGTAACATACTATTCGCCTCCTTCTGCCGTTATTATACTACAAAAATTAAACACAATCAACCACTTTTGAACACTTTTACACATTTTGTTAATAATTTGTTGATACTCAACAAAAAAATGTGCTTTTTTACAAGTTTTATAGAAATATTGTTCTATATTATAGTTAATAAGTTAACTATATTTTGTCGAAAAAAGAAGATATGAAATTCATCATATCTTACACATTATTTGTTATATAATTTAACCTATCATACTTTATAATTCATTAATTCTAAATATAATTTAGTATTCAATTATTTAATCTATAATTAATATTGACTTCAATTATTATTTGATTTCTAATTTAGATTAATATTTATTAAACTTTGACTTATAATTTTATCTATATTTATATAGTTATAATCTAATTACTACTAAGTATAAATTTTAGTTTATTACCTAATTTATCGCAACTAGTTAGATAATATTGTATTCCCCTTTTGTTATACTCCATAACTGAGCGTGTTTTCTTCCCGTGCAAATGCCCAAAAATACAAATATTAGCATTGTATTTCTCCATAAGGTTTGTAAAATCACTATCATCTAACGCACTATTGAATGGTGGATAATGAATCATAACTATCAATGTATCCCCTTCTTTCCTAGATTTTGTAGCACTTTGTAACGCTAATTCAAGTCTAATCAATTCTCTTTTGTATATCTTTAAATCTTCATCGCTTTGTACTTTATTTCTCTCTGGAACAGTCCATCCCCTTGTACCACATATAATAACATTACCAAATTTTATGCTATCATTTTGTAGAAAATATATGTCATCACGGCTTGCATTTCTAACAGCTGATACCGATTGCCACCAATAATCGTGATTACCCCTAATCATTACTTTTTTACCCTTGAGTTTGTTAAGGTACTCAAAGTCCTTAACTGCATCTTCTAGGTACATTGCCCACGAGAAATCACCTGCTAAGAGTACAATATCATCATCTCCTACTTTGTCATTCCAATCTTTCGCTATTTCTTCTGTATAATTCTCCCATATCTCTCCAAATATGTCCATAGGCTTAGGTGTGGATATAGACAAATGTAAATCACTTATTGCAAATATATTCATTATTTCCCCTTTCTCTTTTTTAGTATATATCTAGGTGTTTTCTTTGACTTAGTATTTTGAAGTGCTTTGTTATCATTGTTGCTAGATTTTAGATTATTAGTCTTTTCTTTATTGCTATTCAATTTATTTTTAGATTGTAGATTATTTTTAGTTTGGACAGTATTTTTTGAATTAATACTATTTTTTGAGTTCTTATTTAATGATGATACAACATTAGATTTTTTATTACGCATTTCTGTAGTTAAAGTATTTTTTTGACTTTGCTTAGATACTCGTTGCTCTCTTCTACCTTCTTTAATTTTATCAATTAAATCAACATTTGCAACCAAATTGTCATAATCTAGCACATTATCCATATAACTAAGTACTTCATCTAATCCATATTTAGTTTGTGCTGAGACAGCGAATATATCCGCTATCCCAAGTCCTAATTCGTTCGCAATATTCGCTAAATACGGTTTTATTTGTGATTTTCCAATTTTATCCGCCTTAGTCGCTACAACCTTAAATGGCATATTATAATAATACAAATAATTTATCATTTGTTTGTCTTGTTCAGTAGGCTTAATTCTAATATCTACAAGAACAAATACCATTTTTAGTTGTTTAGATTTTTGTAAATATCCTTCAATTAGTCCCTGCCATTCTTGTTGCACTTCTTTCCCTGCTTTAGCATATCCATAGCCCGGCAAGTCAACTAATATAAATTTTTTATTAATCAAAAACAAGTTTACCAACCTAGTTCTTCCTGCTAGACTACTTGTTTTAGCAAGTTTCTTGTAATTAGTCAAAGCATTAATCAAACTAGATTTACCAACATTGCTTCTACCAACAAAAGTTATCTCAGGCATAGAATAATCTTTATATTTTGTTATATCGCCTATGCTGGTTATAAATTCCGCCAAAGTTATTTTCATACAAACCTCTTATATGTAAGTATAACAATTTCACAAGAAAATGTCAAATACTATCACAATTTGAATTTTTATTACATATTATTTAATAGAACACTATAAGGAGGAAAAAATGTCATTTTTTATTGGAAATATAAGAAGCGATAGGACACCGGGAATTATTCAAGGCAACCCACTTAATGGACTATGCGAAAGAATATGTATTCAAACTCAAAAGGTATTTGATGCTTGTTTACAACAAACTCAAATCGAAGGTCAAGAAATTGTATTAACAGACTTTAGACCAGCATCACCTACATACCCATTAACTTTTGTTTCGGGACAAAATGATACTACTCAACCATTCACAGTATCAAACCTTACCATAGAGAGATTGGATGATAGACCAAACTTCGCTAGAGTTCGTGCTACGATTAACATACCTGTGGAAGTTGTATATACTGATGCTAACAATGTAGCAGGCACTGCGAAGGGTTCATTCACTGTAGACCAAGATGTAGTTCTATATGTACCGCAACCTTCTATTATGCCATATTCAGTGCAAGCAACTGGTGGCGTAATATTGACTGAAGGAACATTCCCTGCTGATGCAGGCTCTCCACTAACGGTAAAATGCTGTCTAGCGTTAATTCTCAAAGTTGTTGCAGATGCTGAAATATTAGTACCAAGTTATGGGTATTGCTTAATCCCACCTTGCCAAAGTTTCACAGAAGATGTTTGCTCAGGTTATTTCGACTTACCATTATTCCCTACACCTGCCCAAAACATTGAATAATGTCTACAATACATAAAAAACGGTTTTAACAACCGTTTTTTTGTTTTATTTGAAATGATATATAATTTTATCATAATGTTGTAAATATTCAATAGATGCGTGCAAAAATGATTTAAAATCACTTTTAAACGAATTTTAAAACTAACAAATACCATTAATTTATTAATCAAATTCTTTCGCTAACTTTTTGTAATTATAAAAACACAATATAGCACATATCACCACTAATACTCCTGCTATCATCCACCAAGAATAGTACAATATTACAGGGGCTTGTGAATTTGACCCACCACTTAACGAAGCATCAACCGCTATGTCAGAGTCAATATTCAACTCTCCTTCATCTTTAGATATGTCAAAAATAATGTTTTGATTTAAGTCCGTTCTATAGATATTCTCAGGAAGAACATTAACTTTGCTTAAATTATCCAAAAATTCTTGGTGCGGATGTCCATATTTATTGCCTTCGCCACAGGATATTACTACAAATTCAGGACTCAATTCTCTAAGAACTGTTAAATTATTACAGCCTTCCAATGAACTACCGTGATGTGCGGCTTTATAAATTGTAACACGACTTAATCTATTTCTTAAAGTTGAATCTGTGTTAATTAAATTGTCTAATTCTTCAAATTGCGCTTCGGCAGCATCGCCTGTCAATAATATACTCTTATCTTTATATTCTAACAAAATAATTGGAGAATAATCATTATGAGTCGAATAAGATTTTTTATTAGGAGTTAAAAACTCTAATAAATAATTAACGCTAGGGTCATCACTCGTTATTGTAATACCTGCTTGTGCATACATAATATCGCTATCGTCTGCTATATCATTCTCTAATTCAATTGCTTCAATATATTCAGCATAACCAACAGTATTTTGCTCCAAACTATTATAAATATTTGTAGGTTCTTCATATTCACTATTTTCATTATTGCTATTTATAGAATATTCATAAGGTCTTATACTGCAGTTAATTTGAAATTCTTCGTAAACTTCATCCATACTACCACAATGGTCTGAATCACTATGTGTCAAAAGTGCGTAATCAAATTCTTTTTCGGCATCATCCTTAAAAAATACATTATTTAAGTAAGGAATCAATGTTTTATAAGCGCTTTTGTCTCCTGCATCAATCAACATAGTTTTATCATCAGGAAATCTTATTGCTATACTATCCCCTTGCCCTACATCTATAAAATGTACTTGCAGTCCATCATTTGATATGACAGTGCCAAATTCAGTCCTTTCTATGTCGACATTAAATATGTCAGCAACAAAATTCTCTATAGGGTCCTTAACTAAGTATGTACACCCTATAGCGACCACTAACAATATAAATATGAAAAATCTTAGATTAGAAAACACAAAATTTTTCTTAACATTACTTTTTATCTTTTTTAATTTTTGTTTATCATTAGCCATAATTCACCTTAATTTAAATTACTATCAAATATTTCAATTTCTTGTTCAATATCAACGGTTTTGTTTTTATTAAAACGCTTCTTTTTCTCTTTAATCTTCTTAGGCTTTTTAGCGATTTCAGTTTGGTTGCCTTGAGTATTGAATAACTGCAAGATTTCGTCTTTCTTCTCCATAACAGCACGATAACCTTCTTTAATCATTTCTTCAGCCCCTTCAAAACTCGTTGACTTATAATCGCTAAGTTCGGGTTCAATTAAAACATCACTATTCAATTTTCCCTTAACACAATTTGATTTCATCAATATTCTAATAGATGCAAGCACCAAGTCAAAAAGTTTTGTACTATCAGTACCACGCCCCCTATATTTGTTGATATCTACTGACACTACTTTGTCGCACCCCATCATTTTTGGCACATCTGCAGGAATCGTGTTAGCAAGTCCGCCATCCATTAAATTCATATTTTCATAAGGCACACACTCAAATACCGCAGGAACAGCACAGGATGCAGCAAGTATTTTGCATAACCTGCCTTCGCTAAATACAATTTCATCACCGCTAATCATATCAACTGCTACAGCACAAAATTTCTTTTTTAAATCTTTAATATCAATATCCCCCATAAAAGATATTACCAATTCTTCCAATTTATTGGTTTTAGAAGGCACAAAGATTATTTTAGAAGTCCTAATATCCTTAACTTTCAATTTTAATGCCCTATCTATGATTTCATCTGCCTTCATACCATAACAGTATAAAGCACCTACCAAACTCCCAACGCTTGTACCCGCTACACAATCGAATTCTATACCAAGTTCTTCAAATGCTTTTAACGCTCCTAGATGCCCGTACCCCCTAGCACCACCACCGCTTAAAGCAAGTCCTATTTTGGGCTTGACAACTTGTTCTTCCTTCTTCGATTTGTTCCAAGTTAAATACTTTTTAAAGAAATTCATTCAATCACCTAATAAATTGTATCATATATTTATGTAAATATCAAATAATTAATAACAAAAATTTATAATGATTTTATATTATATAAATAGCACAAAAAAATATTTACCTATTACAAAAAATGTATACTTTATAGTTAAAGTATAATTTTAATTAATTTATATTGTGAATTAACAAAATTTTATTTATTATCAAATTACGATTAAATACAAAAAAACTCCTACAATGTTCTTCGTAGGAGTTTTGTATAATCTAATGAATTTAATAATCTAATAAGATTTTTATTAGTCATTTTGTTCATTATTTTGAGATTCACGCAATTTTGCTTGTTCGATTTCTTCTTCAACTTCTGCGATATCAGCTTTGATTTGTGCATTTGTTTCAGTTAAAATCTTGTTAGTGTGCTCAAGAATTGGATATCTATCCTTGTTTGCTTCCATAACTTCTTCGCAGTGAGCGACACTTAATCTTAACCCCTCAAGCAAATCAAGTTCTTCATTCAATTCTTTTGCCTTTTCTTCATCGATATCTGCGTAGTTGTTAACACCATACAACAATACTTTTCTCTTAGCAACGATTGCTTCTCTTCTTCTTAATTTCTTCTTATCACTCTCAAGTGTCTTTTTAACTCTTGACAATGGGATATATTCTTTCTTATTTATTCTTAACTCTTTCTCGTTTGCCTTAAGTCTTTCTTTCAACATTTCAAGTCTTGCTTCGAGTTCATCAAGGTTGCCAACATAATCAATCATTCTTCTACCTTCGTCATCGTCGTCGCCATTTCTCTTAGCGATTAATTCGTTCAACCTTGCCTTCTCTTCTTCAGCAATTCTCTTCAATTCTTCATTTTCTTTTTGTTGTTCTTCTAATTGTTGTTTTAACTCGTTGATTTGCTCTTCAAGTCTTCTCAAAAGTTCGTTTTGAGCTTCTGTGTTCTCAACAACTTCTTGTTGTGTTTCTTCTGTCTCTTCGACTTCTTCTTCAACTGGTTCTTCTTCAGTCTCAGTAGTTTCTTCAACTTCTTCAACTTCTTGTTCAGGTTCTTCTTGAGTTGTTTCTTCTACAACTTCTTCGGTATTTTCAACTTCAGTTGGTTCTTCAACCTCTTGAACTTCTTCAGTCTCTTCTTCAACTGGTTCTTCTTCAACTTCATCGTTAGATTCACCGCTAAGAACTTTGCGAGCGAATTCTTCACTCTTAGCTTTGTTGTAAGCATTTAATGCTGTAGAATTGATTTCATCAATCATAGCATCATAATTTGGTTCTTCAGGAACAACTTCTACAGGTTCTTCCTTTGGTTCTTGTTCTTGTACAAAATTATATTGCTCTTGCGCTAAAGCAATCTCTTCTTGTCTTGCTTTCTCTAAATCAACATCTTTGTCATCAGTAGTTTCTTCAACTTTCTCGACAGTTTCTTCAGTTTTTACAAATTCATCTTTCTCTTGTGGTTTAGAATAATTTTCGCCATAATTATTCGTAATATTAGTAGTATTGTTAACTTGATTTCTATTCTTCTTGAAGAAAATACCTTCTCTTCCATCCATTGTTGATAAAATCCAATCTGCTATAAATACGACTATAAATAAAGCGATTAAAATTAACCCCACTATTCCAAGGACATTCAAAAATGCGCTCCAAAAATCTCCTGAAATACCTAAAATATTTGTTACCATAATTTTCTCCTTCATTTACCACCATTGGTGGAAGCGGTGGGAATTGAACCCACGTCCAAACCAATTGTGCTGTGCTTTTCTAC
>CALVIT010000050.1 GCA_944331845.1 uncultured Clostridia bacterium | reverse complement strand
CTCACATTAGTTGCAGATTGTCTTACTTTAAATGATAAATCAAAATTATATGAATTTGTATTATTTGCAACAAATATTGGGGCTTTTAGTAATTCACTAGCGGTAAAGTTAGCGTAAACATTTCGATTAGCAGTTACATTTGTTAAATTATCAACTACTGTACCACCTAAAGTTGTTACCCAATTAGCGAATTTGTATTCATAGGTATCATCGCTTGGTTTTGTTGGTGTTGCACCTGAATAGGTCGCAGTTCCGCCATAGTCTACTGTGTTTGTCCCTAATTGTGTTCCATCATAATTATAGAATGTTACTGTATATTTATTTGTTGTCCTTGTGAAGTTTGCTGTTATACTTGTACTTGCTGTAATAGTCCCACTATTTAAACTCCATCCGCTAAAAGTATAAGTATATTGTGCTGTATTTGTTTGTGGTACTGCAGTTATTGTTCCTATAACTTTTCCAAATTGGTCAGTAAATGTCATTGTTGCACCATTTGAAGAATATGTTGTTCCGTTAGGTATAACAATTTTGTCATCTATAGTTTCAAAAATACCTAGTCCACTTATTGAACCATAGTTGATATTATTTACTGAGAATGTTGTTTGCTCTTTCTCTATGACATTTGTGTATGTTCCACTAAGTGTCGCTTTACCCGGTATTGTTTCGCTTACTTGTGATATTATCTCTATACTATAGTTTTGTGTAGTTACTTCTTGTTGAACATATATTCCACTCATTAACTTGTCTAATATTATGTAGTCTTCCGCTTGTACAGTGCCACTTGATTCAAATACTGCTATTCCATTAGAGTTAGAACTTAATGTAAACCCTACTCCATTATTAGTTGATAAACTAAATTCACTAGGCACTATTATTGTGTTATTATCAAATGTCGCTTTGATTGTTACATTCGACTCTTGACTTATCTTCACAATTAATACATCGGTTGTCCCTTTTATTTCCGCTCCCGTTGCTTGCGTTGTTCCTAAATATGTTGTATGTTCTGTACCCTTTAAATTAAAATTCATATTCATTGTCATTGTTGGACTATCAGTCAAAGCAAAGGTTACTGTGCCTACTGCGCTCTTTGACGCTGTCAACGCTGACAACGACAAACACAAAAACACCGCACATATTAGCATAAACATTATGTGTAGCCCTATTAACCATTTCATTGCCTTGTTATTAAATTTTGTACCTACTTTATTATTACGACTATTATTTTGTTGTGTAGATAAGTCTCTATCTACGCCCCCCCCCCCCCTAGCATTTTCATTTTATTAAACATGTTCTCTAGCACTCCTTATTTAATTAGTTAACTTTAGTATACCACATTATTTATTTTTTAGTCAAATGATTTATTAAATATGATTAGATAAATTCAAATGTGTTCAATTATTTTAATAACAAAAGTAATTAAGTTTGTATTTTTATAAAATAACGATATTAAATTATACAAATAATTTATTTAACATTAATAAGGACATAAAATACTACAAAAATATTTTACATATCATGTATTTAGAAATCGCATAAAACTTCGTACTACAAAAAAACTATAGTTAATTTTTGATAAACTTATATTTATCAAATACTATAGTTTTTTATTTTTTTAATTATTATTTATATTTCTTTTTAATTTAAGATATAGATTTATATCGTTATATGATTTGTACCACCTAAATTCTTTTTTGCGTGTAAATCGTTCCCATAGCGCTGTAAAACAAAATATGATGACTAACATACATATGACAAACATCCACCACTTAAATATAGGTAATTCAATAGGGCCGTGAACTAAATACATTGCATTAGGGCTAGGAAGTCCGCCTAGCATAAAAATTAACTCGACCAACCCGCCAACTATACCACAACTAACTAATCCAAATGAATAAGGTACCAGATTATAAACATTGATTGATACATATTTACCCACGAAAAGCCATAAACTACTTACTAACAAACACGAGTGAGATAATGCTGATTGAAAACTGAACCAAGAACTAACCCCTGGCGGAGTAAAGAACAGCGTAATCAATGCCCCAAACACCCCACCGTATGCTACAAAAGTAGCAACATTTTTGAAAAAATAAGATTCTTTATTTTGCCAAAAAGCGACCACTAACATTAGGTACATCATATAATTACAAAAATATATAGGGAATAACTGATTGTCGTAAGCGTTACCTATTCCTGTTCCATTTGTAAAAAATGTATAATACATTGTTGAAATGTGAAAAGCAAAACAAGCAACCGCCCAAAACATCAAAAACCTATTTCTCCATTTTTGTGATTTTATAAAGTGTGCTCCAAATAAAATTAACGAAATACTAATTAAAGAAATTATAATATACAAAATATGCTCTAATTCAAACATCATTAACCTGCCTTTGATTTTATAAATTTTACAAATTATAACAAAAGTTGTCAAGTAATTTTAATTATGCTATGGATTCATACTATTATTTTGTCATTTTACACAATTTTTATATCAACAAATATAAAAAAGTATGAATTAAATATTCATATAAATTCTTAATCCATACTAATTTAATTATTTAATTAATTTACAATTATTAATAAATATGAAGCCATAAATTATAGTGGTAAATCTTTTTTCTCGAACCTAAATACTCCTATTATAAATGTAATTAATCCTACACCTAATAAGATAGCAAATTTCCAAATATAATCTAATGAACCTAACATTATTTCATTTGTATCAAATAATGTTATTATTGATAGATAGTTGAAGAAATTCATAGGTTCAATTCGCATTGCTGAAGGTACAACTGTTGAACCGAATAGTCCTAAGATTGTACAAACTAATGAGAATATTGTTAATCCTCCGCCCAATCCTAGCGAATACTTTGTTCTATTAAATATACTTGAGCACATATAACAAAAGCCTGCGATAGCAAACATAGTTAAGTACGCGCCTAGGTTAAATAGTAGAATTTGACCATAATTTATTGCAAAATCATTTCCACCAGACACAAACACTGCGATGACGCTAACCGCCGTCAACAACGCAAACATACTGAATAATGCTGTTACAAGATAAACCATTTGAGTTACGGCGACTGTTCTTCTCTTTGTAGGTGTAGAGAGCACATAAGCCATAGACCCAGAGTCGACTTGCCCAGCGAGAAGTCCGTTCGCAGCCATAATAACAAATACCATAGGTAACAAAAGTCCTGCTATTCTATAAAATATTGAGCCTATGATAAGTGAATACATATCCATATTACCCAATTCAGTCAACGCTTCGGAGACTTTCTCAGGTATCTGGTCTGAGATACTTTGACAAGCATTCGCTCTCGCCTCTTCCTTCGTAACATCCCCACCTTCATTCAACCAAAATTGATAAGAAGTTATAGCGGTATTAGAGATTACCTTAACAGACACAGCAAATAATTTAGCGTCATCAGCACTCGCTCCTTGTTGAATCTGCAAGTTATAAGTAGAATCATACATTAATGTATTCATATATTGAAGGCCTAACTCTTGGTAATTAGCATTCTCGCCCAATTCTTTGTATTTACTTATCGCAGTTTGTGCAGTAGTCTTAGCCATAATTGCCTTCATAACTGCTTCTTCATTCGTAGCATTCTCGCCTGCCATAAATTGTGCATAAGCCATATCGTACACAGTAGTTAGATAAGCGTAGTCTATTAAATCATCGTAATCTAATGAAGTAGAATTAGTATCATAATAGAATAAAGAATTATAGAAGAATGATGCCTTGTATTCTTTTGTCCCCATAGCGATACTATCTAAGTTCTCAGCATATTGGTTAGCGATTTGTTGCATTAGTTGTTGTTTTTGTTCAGCGCTGATATCGCCTTGACCTTGTAATGTATCAAGTTGAGTTTGATAATCGCTTATAATGCTTTGAATAAATCCTTGCACCATAGTATTGTGTAATTGTGGATAAGTGGTTGCAGAACTTACATATAGTTCATAACCATCGACCGCTTGCTCTTTGAGTTGTGATTCTTGGTCGGCCTGCACAAAAACATCTTTCAAAGAATCACGAATATCATTGATACCTAAGTTACCCAAAACAATGATAACAATAGCAAGCATAATGCAAGTAGCAGTAGTAACAGAAATCCACTTAACCCAATTCGCTTTGATAGATTGTTTAAATAATGCCTTACTAAACATTTTGCCCCTCCTTATATTTTTTTAGTGCTTGTTTGAAATGTTCTTCCAAAGAGAACTTTATCTCAGCCACATACTGAACTTCGTACCTAGTCAATGCTTTAATTAGGTCATTAATTTGAGCATTGTCAATCTTAACAGTTACCTGATTGTATTGTGGTTGCGACCTAATAATTTCAAACTTCAATCTTTTGAATTTTTTGTAATCATCATTATTAGTGAAACCTATTTTGTAAGTTTTAGTTGGTAGATTGTCAATGTCATTTAATTCGGTTATATCAATGATTCTACCATTATGAATCAATGCCACCCTATCACAAGTATCTTCTAGTTCATTAAATAGATGACTACTCATAAAGATTGTCTTACCCCGTTCTTTCTCTTCTAATATCAATTCTAGAAAGGTATCACGCATCAGCGGGTCAAGTCCCGTAGTCGGCTCATCGAGTACCAAAATGTCTTTGTCTGCCATAAAAGCAGCGACAATAGCAGTTTTTTGTTTCATACCCTTACTCATTCTTTTGAGATTAGCAGAAGTATCTAACTGCAATTTTTGACAAAGGTAATTTGCCCTGTCCATACTCTTAAGTCCCAACAACTCCGCTTGTGCCTTCAAAAATTCTGTTCCCGTACGCAAATCAGGAAAAGCGATTTCTCCCGGTACATAACTAACACTCTTTTTTATCTCGGTTGAATCTTTCCAACAATCAAAATCATTTATACGGCAACTACCGCTCTGCGCCTTCAAAAAGCCCATTAAGTGTCTAATGGTAGTGGTCTTCCCACTTCCATTTGTCCCAACAAAACCAAATACTTCGCCTTTTTTGATAGAGAAATTCAAATCAAATATTCCCCTACCTTGACCATAATCTTTAGTTAAATGTTGAACTTCAATTAATTCACTCATAATGCACCCCCGTATTTTTTATCTTCTATATAGAATTGCATAAAATAGTCTTCTAGAGTAAAAGCAACTTGTTTAAAAACAATTAACTTATATTTACTAAGGAGTGCAAGTAGAACATTTATCTTGTCATCAACAATGTTGACAATAACTTGATTTTTGTTCTTCTCAACTTTCGAGCAATAAAGTTCTTTATTTTTTACCCTAGAATACGAAGGCGATTTCTTTAGTTCTTCAAGGAAGTTTTGCATATCTTCAGCATTATAGAATTTGCATTTATAAGATTTATTCTTGCTGTGCTTGATTGAATCGCCATCAAATGTTGACACAATCTTACCATCTTTAATAATAGAAATAATGTCGCAAGTATCTTCTATCTCCTTAAAGATATGAGATGATATAAAAATAGTTTTGCCCCTTTCTTTCTCTTTTTTGATATAATCAATGAATACTTCTTGCATAACAGGGTCTAGTCCGCTTGTCGGTTCATCAAGAATCAACAATTCTGGATCATTCATAAAGGCAACAATTATTGCTAATTTTCTCTTATCGCCTAAACTCATTTTTTTAGTTTCCCCATTCGCCTTAAATTCAAATAAATCTAACAACTCATCTAATTTAGGTGCAGACTCGGCATTTCTCAATTTTATCATCATACTAATAAATTCATTGCCTGTCAAACCTTCAGGAAGTGCAATCTCGCCAGGAATATACCCCACTTTGTCAAAGAATTTGTAATATTCTTTGAAACAATCATAACCGTATACTTTAATACTGCCCTTTTGCGGTCTTGAAAAGCCCATAATATGCCTAATGACAGTAGATTTTCCCGCACCATTTGGCCCTAAAAATCCGTATACTTGACTTTTTTGTACATTAAGATTAATGTCAAAAACGCCCCTACCGTGTCCATAGTCCTTGGTCAAATTTTGAATTTCAATGACATTCATATTTCACCTCCCCTACTCTCTATATATGATATACTTTTTGCAAAAAAAAGTCAATTAATTAACTAATTTTATAAATTATTTTATAAAAGAATTTTCACATATTCACATTTTGTCTTTATTATGAATTTAATAGATTAAAATAAATTGTTTTTTGTAAAATAACATACTTTTTTTTAACTATTAGAACGCTATACATAAAATACAAAATAAACTAATATTATGAATGTTTAAAATATGATATCTTATATGTTAGATTATATAAAAAAGGCACAACAATTTGTGCCTAAATTTATAAATATTTGTTACCTTTATTCAAATATATATCTACACAAAGTATATGTTACTTTTATATAAAAATATATGACAAATTATATAACCAAATAACATACTTTAATCTATAAATTTATAGTTATTTACTAACATTCTCTTCTTGTAACTGCAATTGTTGTTGCGCTCTTTTATTTGTATTAATAGATTTTCTAAATACAAAGAATCTTTGGTACAAAAATTCTGTTACAAAGTTAATAATCATTGTTCCCCCAAGTACTAAATATTCATTTACACCAGCATTTGTCAATGCTTCTCCCCACCATAGTGATAGCGGAGTGAAAACTAAATAGTATAAGAATACAAGCGACATTGCCTTAGGAATGTTGTTAGCAGATTGGAAAGTAAAATGTCTATTGAATGTAAAATTCCAAATGACCGAAGCAACAATTGAAATTAAATAACTAGGCCAGTAACTCCATTTTATAAGTTCATTCAATAAAGTAAAAAGTCCAAATTGAATTACCCCTGCAGAAGCAGAAAAGCACAAAAATTTAAAAACTCTCCAAAATTCTTGTTTTTTATTCTCCATAATATCTCCAAATAAAGTATAAATAGTATAACACTAAAAATTAATTATTGCAATTAATATTCAAAAAAAATTAAGTATTATAGAATTATTTATAATAATTATCTGCACAATTTATGCAATATAAGAAATAAATTTGCTGTTAATCACTTCACAGCATCTTATTTCGTTGTAATATAATAAAAAATATTGTAAATTATTCATTATAAATTTAATGATAATAACATTCATTACAAATATAAGTACTATCTTAAAATCTATATACTACCTAATAAAAAAACAAATTTATACTAAAAATTAATAATTATAAAAAAGACAATTAACAAATCAGTTAATTGTCTTTATATTTACTAATTAATCATAATAAAATAGGTGTAAATCTATAAATAATATTTTTTAGTGAGAATATTCTACTTCGCTATTGTTTGCGTTCAATATCTTTTCAGCACCATAACTAGCGATTTGCCCTTCAATCTCACTAGCGACACTCTTCATAATATTCCTTGTTTCTGTGAAATGCGGATTATCATAACTATTATTTTGTTGAATCTGCGTGTCAGCATCTAAAACTGATAGATTGTACATTTCTTCATATGCTTGATTGACAAAGTCAAGTCTATGTTGTAACCAATCATAGAATACTTCTTTATTACCGAAGAAAATGTCTTTGTTGTCAATAATTGATGACATATACATATTGTATAAGTTTGTCCATTCCTTAAGATTATTTGGATTCTTATGGTCTTTTTTGTCTATATCAATATTTTGATATAATTTTTCCTTCAAAGCAAAAATACAAGCGGATATTTCATTCTCGAAAGATAACAATTTCTTTGATATAGTTTGACTCTCAATAATTTCGCACGCTCTAACCTGTTTATAATCATTGAATAGCACAACTTGTTCATCAACATTCTTATAACATTGTGGACCCTTTAATATTTCATAGTCTTTCTCTTTTTGTTTCTTTACACTTGTTGCTTTTTGACTAAGCGCTAAAATTTTGTCAAAATCATCGACAAATGCAAGTTTTTTGATAGAGAAATTCTGCCTAATGTATCCTAGGTTGTTAGTCTTAATACTAGATATATGAGAATCGCTACCACCTGTAATGTACAAACCCTTAGTTTTAATGAGATTATCATAAAATTTGAATCTAAATTGGTCATCAAAACTTGACCCGTGCAAAAGTTCAATGCCTACAACACCACGCATAAATTCGCCCGTCTCTTCGTTATAATGACTTGTAACTTTGTCAATAAATTCGCTCAATATCTCAAAGTCAGCGACAGACAACTCTCTTTTTGGTCTATAGAATGTAGGATGAGCAATGACTGCAACACCGCCCGCATCTTCTATGAGTTCCATCATCTCATAGATATCTTGCTTAGCGATTTCATCTAATTCGCTATTAACTGCACTAAATACTTTCTCAAGTCTATAGTAATAATTGTTGTATGTTTCCTTATCTCTACTAATTATGTTTTTGAAGAAATTTTGATATTGATTTTTACGCCCCAAAGGTGCATTGCGACCAGTAGTCAATGCTCTAACAAGCACGCTATGAAGAATCTCTTGAGTAGACAATTCTTTTGCCTGCAATTCTTTCTCAACATCTTGAACGATTTTGAATAAATTGTCCTTATCTAATGTAATGCCGTAAAATCTTTTGATATACTTATATAATGCTAAAGTTCTCTTACCTGTATCAGTAGCATAGAATCTAGCCATATCAATGAAGCCTTGATGATACGGGTCGATTCCATACCCAAGCAAATGTACCCCACCAGCAAGTGAAGACCTTTGATGCCCAAATTCATCCACATAAGACATAACATTAGTTGTATCACAAGATATTTCAATGCCTGTTATAAAATTTAACCCTTCGCATAATTGTGGATTCTTCTCAATATATTTTAATGCCTGAATACATCCCATAGTGGTATTATGGTCAGTGATAGCCAAAGTCTCAACACCTTTGATAAGTGCTAGTTCAATAATTTGACTTGGCTCAGTCGTTATTCCTTCCTTAGAATAAATAGTATGAATGTGTAAATCAATAAGACCCTTTCTCATATCAACAACCCTTTTTTGTATTATAACAAAAAAATAAAAAAAAGTCAAATTTTGCTCAAAATTTACAATTATTTTGTGCAGATTAAACAAGTTTATTAATATAG
>CALVIT010000049.1 GCA_944331845.1 uncultured Clostridia bacterium | reverse complement strand
GCAAAAAGTAAATAACATAGAGTTTTACGCACGCAAGTTGGGTAGAGTAACATACTAGACTAGGCAGGTCAAGGACGTTGTCCTTGCACTAGGGGTGTGGGGGATGGGAAATCCCCTACAAAAAACAAGGGAACTACCCGTTCCCTTATATATATTAGTCATCATTATTTTGTTCTATTTGAGTATCTTGTTCTTTAATTTCTTCATTAATACCATTTTCTTTATTTGTTAATTCTTTATTAGAAGAATCGTTATTTGGTTTGTCATTAATCGAAGTATCTTCTATGTCGTTAAGTACCTTGTCTTTGTGTTTAATAGCGAGCGTATTTAATGTCTTGTTATTAATAAACATAAGCGAAATTGATGTAATCAACGCCCCAACAAATGCAACAATTATATCAAGCATTGTGTCTAATAATGCTTGCCTACCTTCAAAGGCATAACTATTTGTCTCATCGTTATACCTTTGTGTATTGTCGCCTGTGATGCCATCGTATGTAAATTCGCATATTTCCCAGAATAGCGCTATGAGACAAGCAAATGACAAAGTGATGACAAACACTTTGAATTTATTAACATTTTTGCTATCAAAATTAACAAATGATAAACCTATTATTGCTGACACAATACCACTATAGAAGTGTACTATTTTATCATAGACTGAACTTATCTTAAATAATTCAAAGTTTGCACCAACATACATACTTAAGATAATAAATATGTACCACAAGATAGCAAGGTATGAGTTAACATAGATATTGAGTCTACGCATTATTAGTGGGAAACTTAATATAAACATACCTATAAATAATTCAAGTAGGTTAATTAGATAAGATTCGCCTTTGAGATTCATTATTTCAAATACTAGAAAGGTTAAGAATGTAGCAACAAATGTTATTGCACTAACCAAAAATACTGTTTTCTCTGCTAAGAAAGCAGGGCGAGAATCAATATTTTCGCTAAAATAAACATTATAGAAATTTTTGTTTTTTGATTTATTCATATTCTACCTATTAATTTACTTATTTGTATAACAATAATATTATGTTGTTGTATATATTATACTAATTTTTACAAAAATTAATATCTAACATTTTATTTTATAAAATAAACTTTTTGCATTAGCGGTGGTTTGATTGTATATAGTTTGAATGTCGACTCCCTTCAATTCACTCATTAACTCTGCGACATATTTAACATTTTTAGGTTGATTTGGTATATTTCGTTGATGACGAGGCGACATATAAGGGCTGTCAGTCTCTATCAAAAGTCTATCAAGTGGTATATACCTTATCGCTTCTCGCAGGTGCTCATTGCTTTGGTAGGTTGCATTACAAGTAAATGAGATATAGAACCCCATATCTAGTGCTTTCTTTGCCTTATCTTTGTCGCCCCCAAAACAATGTAGAACCCCATTTCGCTTGAGTGGATATAGCCTTGCTAAATAAAAGAAGTCATTGTATGCGTCATAATGTTCAACGGTATTTGGCGCTCCATCTCTTATATGAAATATTGCAGGCAAATCACACTTATTGCACATATCAAAATGTTTCTCTGCTACTTCAATTTGTTTCTCGAAGGGCGAGAGATTGTAGAAATAGTCAAACCCAAATTCGCCTATAGCAACAACTTTGTCATTAGTCGAATTATTAATGATATAATCTTGTGTCTGTTGATTGTAGTTCTTCGCATCGTGCGGATGGACCGCTAAAGCACAATACACTTTGTCGTATTGTTGTGCTAAGTTAAATGCCTTCACTTGACTATCGTAGTCGCAACTTGGTATAATCACAAAATCTATGTTGTCATTGCTGAAGTTATCTATTATCTCTTTAGCGTTGTCCGCTATCTTGTCATCATACAAATGACAATGACTGTCTACCACTATCTTACCTCAGAACCATCTATGATGTCGCCTTCAGGGTTGACGACTTTAAGTCCGTTCTCATCTTGTGCGCAAAGTATCATACCTTCACTCATTATGCCTCTTAATTTAGCAGGCTTTAGGTTAGCAACAACTACTACGCTTTTACCAACCATTTCTTCTGGTTTATAATATTGTGCTATACCGCTGACAATAGTTCTTACTTCATCGCCAATTTTTATTCTTGATTTTAACAATTTGTCAGCATTCTCAACTTTCTCACATTCTAGTACTTTACCAACTCTAAGTTCAATTTTAGCGAAGTCGTCAATTGTGATAATTTCTTTTTTTGGGGGTTCATCGCAATTTTTAGCAACATTATTGCTATTTTGTGTAGTATTCTCTACTTTTTGTGCATTCTCTGCCATACATTTGTGGCAAGTGCATTTAATTTCTTTATTTTCTTCCATATTCTATTCTCCTTATAAATTGTAGAATAAGTATACACTTAAAAAAATAATAAGTCAAGTATAGAGTGCGCATATTGTATATTATTTATATTTAATTTTTTAGTTTTAATGTCGCATTATAATTAATGTATAACTATATAAAATTATTAATTTATTATTAGATAGAATCATTAATATATTGTTACATAAAATGATAATTTTATAATTATATTTAATTTTCGACTTAAATTCAATGCTCGTAAAAAAATCTTTAGGTGTATCATTTGCTATTATATATATCTTATTCAAAGATAGATTTAATCATATAAATACCGTATTATAAATTTGTCAAAATGCACAAATATTTTGTTTGCTTTATTATAATTCTAGTGCTATACTTTGACTATCAAATTAATTTATAAAAGGAGATATAATATGAAATTATGGGCTAAAATTTTAGTTGGCACATTATCAACAATATTAGGTATTTTGTTAATTTTAGTTATAACTGTATTTTGTGTGTGGGGCACTGAAATTAAGGCTGTCTCATCTATTGAATTATTAGTTGAAGCAGACGAAGAAACTTCTAGCGGACCTGTCTACAAAATGGACATATCAGGCGACTACTATTTTAACAAATTCCTTGAACAGGGCGGAGTATCTAACGACCAAGAACTACTTCAATTCATAGTAGACAATATTACTAAGGGCATTATTCCTGTAGATATCAAAGCACCTACTATAGGCTGTTCTTCATTCACTGCACAAACAGCAGAAGGAGATAGGTTATTCGGTAGAAATTATGATTTCTCTAAAACTACAGCGATGATATTAAGGACAAAATCTTCAAGCAAGACATTTGGAGACTTTGGAAGTAAACACGCTACAGTGTCAAGCGTTGACTTGCAATTTTTAGGGGTTGAAAGCGGAATCTATCTAGATACACTTATGCAAAAAATGATTTGTCTAGCGGCACCTTATGCACCACTCGATGGGCTTAACGATGCGGGCGTTTCTTGCGGTATATATATGACTTATCAAGGCCAAAGAGAGAGTGCAGGACTAGAAGAAGTTACTTCAACTGACCAACAAACAGACAAACCAGATTTGACTTCAACAACTATGCTTCGTATGATTCTCGATTATGCTGATGATGTAGAAGAAGCAATCAAAATTGCACAATCTTATGATTTGCACGACAGCGCTTCAACTTCATTCCATTATATGGTGGCAGATAGTAAGGGCAATAGTGCAATATTTGAATATGTACCAGAAGACACAACTAATGTAAATGACAATGATGGTACAAAGCGTGTACTTAGAATCTATAGAAATAATGATGATGCTATTTTAGGAACAAATGAAGCAAATGATAATTTCCAATACATAACTAACTTCATATTGACACCTAATTATTATGAAGCAGAAGATGAGAGAAAGGGACTTGATAGATACAATCAAATTCAATCTATGATAAACCCAGATGGAAGCAATACTGATGGTGTGATTACCAAAGAATATGCTGAAGAAATACTCAAAACAGTTGGCAGAAGAAATTGGTCAACAAATGATGATTCTAATACATTGACAATATGGTCAGCACTTTATGACTTGACTAATAAGACTGTTACTTGGGTAAGCAACGAACAATTTGACAACTCCAAAGCGACATTCCAACTAAAATTAGTTGATGGGTACTTTGAATATGTATAACAAAAAAATCTATGTGTGATACATAGATTTTTTTGTATAATTTATTAAATACAATCTTATTATACATATTCTTATAATTATTTTAATTAACGAATTGAATGTCCTTCTCATCTTTGAGAAAGTCCGGTATCTCATCCGCTTCAATGCTCCCATCATCTACTTGGTCGGCGATGGCTTGCTTTTGTTCGTCAATTTCTTCTACCTTATCTTCGCTATCTTCATTGTCTTGAGTCTCTGCGTCTTCATCGACTAAGTCGTATTCGTTGTACATACTCTCGGTAGTATTGCCCACATTTATGATTTGTATTCTCTCAAGCAATGATTCGTAATTTGGTAAATCATCCAAAGACTGCAAGTCGAATCGTTTGAGAAATTCTTCAGTTGTTCCAAATAGTAGGGGTTTACCTACGACATTTTTACGCCCCACAACTTCAATAAGGTTATGACTCAATAATACTTGCACCGCATAATCACTACTTACACCACGAATACTCTCAATCTCAAGTCTTGTTATAGGTTGCTTATAGGCTATGATTGCCATTGTCTCAAGTGCTGCCTTAGTTAGTGCTTTCTCTTTGATAGGATTGAGCACATCTGCTATGAAGTCAGAGTACTCAGGGTTAGAAGATAATTGCACTTTGTTTTTGTAAGTAATAATATTTATACCACAAGGTGCGGAGTATTTCTTCTTTAGGTCTTCGCAGGCTGATTTAACCTTGTCTACGCTTACATTAAGTTTTGAAGCGATGTCTTCAAGTTCTACTCCTTGTCCAGCGACAAAAAGTATTGACATTATAATCTCATCTAGATTGTCTAATCTATCCATAATATTCACCTATTTTTTATTTATATTACAACATATATTATAATAAATTTTTTAATATTTGTAAATATAAATTAACTACCCAATTTTGTATTGAATTAAATTATATTTTGTTAAATATATCATAATAACAGTTATATTGTCTAAATTCATTAGTATACGGCATTTTTTGTGTAATTATATGTAATATTTAATAAGTTTAACTTTCGTAGTCATCTATCTTAGCGTCAACTTGACCTTCGACATAATCGGGGTTTTTGATAAGCAATATGTCGTCAAATAGGGTAGTTTGTTTGACTTTAAGAAATTGTATTTTCATTAATTCAAGCATTGCTTGGAATGTCGATATGACTTCGCTCTTAGAATAATCATCATCGAACATTTGACTAAAGTACATTTCTTCTTTGTCGGTCATAATGACTTTGATTGCGAAGATTTTTTCTGCGACTGTGAAGCGGTCTTTCTCAATCTTTCTTTCTTTGCTGATAGTTGTCTTCTGTTGAAGTTTTATCATCATTTTTGTGAAAGCATTAAGTAAGTTGTCCATATTCATTTGTTTAAGCACATAGCGGTAGTCGTTGACTGACTCATCGGGTTCTTTGTAGAAGCGGTCAATGTCTTCTATCGCTTTCAATTCTTCTGCCGCTTCTTTCATAATCTTATATTCTTCAATCTTTCTCAAGAGTTCTTTCTCTGGGTCTAATTCATCATCTTTAGGCTCTTCAGGTTTTGGAAGTAACGCCTTAACCTTAATCTCTAGAAGTGTTGCCGCTACCGCCAAGAATTCGCTCGCTTGGTCCCAATCTACCACATCGCTTTGTCTTATATATTCTAGGTACTCGTCAGTTATTTCGCTGAGTACTACTGTCTTAAGGTCAACCTTTTTGTCTTCCATTATCGCGAGCAATAATTCGTAGGGGTTGTCAAAGTTCTTTAGACTATATTTGCTTTCGCTAGAGTTATTGCTTTGTGATACATTTGTAGAAGGGGTAGTAGAATCATTAACGCTAGAAATGTCTTTATTGTCGACATTTAATGAATTGTCATTCTGTTCTGTAGAAGTATTTACATTGTCTACAATGCCCGATTCAGTATCTACAGCGGTCGCTACATTTTGTGCATTATCAAAATCGTTATTTAACTCATTAAGACTTTCGCTAGTTGTGGATTTCATACTATTATCAAAATCATCATCTTCATCAAATTCATCGAAGTCATCATCAAACTCGCTATCAAACTCTTCATCATCGAATTCGTTGTCAAATTCTTCATCATTGACATTTAATTCATTTAACAAATTGTCATTATTGTTTTCTAATTCTTTATCCATAATTTACACCCCAAATATTAATGCCCAGAACATCGTGAACCCTAATTGTATATAGTCTATTATAAAACTTAAGAACCCTGTTAGGTAGTTAACTAATATTACTACAAGCAAAATGATTGTGCCGTACCTCATATTAAAATCTACATATTTGTTGTCGTATCTTAAGAATGCGTTAACAAAATTGAATCCATCTAGTGGGTATATAGGTAGAATGTTAAAGACCGCAAATACGACATTTAGCATTACGCAAAAACTAAATAATTTGATTAAGAAAAATGAGAATGTGCTTTCTGGCATAAATGCTGTTACTAATACTAGGAACGCTGCGAACACGAAACCTAACACAATGTTGGTAAGTATTCCCGACAATGACACTAAGATTGTGCCTTTTTTGTGGTTACGGAAGTTCAGTGTGTTGATAGGAACGGGTTTTGCCCAACCTATGCCTAAAAATAGGAAACACAACAAACCCAAGATGTCAAAGTGCGCTAGGGGATTGAGTGTCAAGCGCCCATACGCCTTCGGGGTATTATCGCCCATTTTGTACGCAGTGTAAGCGTGCATATATTCGTGAGAGACTAACGCTATCACCATCGCTATCAAGTATGCGAGTAACACTAGAAGTGCTTCGCCTACGGATAGTCCTTGCATAAAATATAATATCATAATAAACCTACAATTAATATACTAATGAATAAATATGAATGTTTGTTAATAATTATCATATTTAATAATAAAACATTATATCAAAAAAAATAGATTAAGACAAGTATTTAAAATAACAATGTTAATTCATTAATAAAATACAATATTGATAAAATTATTTCGCTTCATTGTTTAAATACGAATATTTAAGTCAAAAATTCAATTATGAATTCAACAATAATTTTATTAGTATTAAGTATCATATCATTGATACTTCTAGAATTGTCGCCAAAATCAGTAGCGGATAAACAGACAACAAAGAAATCACGAGAAATAGATGAAGAGATGAAATTCGTCGAATCGCAAAAGTACAAACGAGTTAAAGCGAACGAAACAGTGCAGTACGCCATTATGCGAATAATAACTACATTATTTATTGTAGCATTAGCGATAAATGGGGCTGTCGTGTCAAATATACCATCGCCTTTGTATGTAACCTTCGCTTTTATCTTTGTATTTTTGGCGAATCTAGCGATAGCATTAGGAAGACTCGAGAATTTTGATGTCATCAAGTATACAACGCTTGGACTTGTTGCTAAAATTTTCGCTCAGTTGTGTCTTATTATAGGTTTCAGTCTAATAATAGATAATGGTACCGTATGCGTAGCGACAGCAATATTAGGGTTCATTGTAGGGGCAGTCTATCTTAAGTTGATTCTTAAGAAGTCAACGCTCGTGCACTCGTATTTTGTGCTTGTAAATGCACTCAAATTTTCTAATCTAGGGCTTATAATTATAGCGTTACTTTATAAGCAGTATGCCTTCCCTATACTAGCATTAATAGGGTATGTCCTTATAATAGCAGGCTCTACTATGTATGTTGTAAATAAGAAGGGTTTGATGTATGTATCTAGTTCACTTCATTATCTAGGGTACATTATGCTCGCATTGTCTATAAACTATGTGTAAATGTGGATAACTTATTTATAAAAAAGAGCGATAGACTCTTTTTTATTTAAGTTGTGTGTAGTATGCAAGGCGACTACTTGTCTATTTATGTAAGGGAACTACCCGTCTATTTATGTAAGGGAACTACCCGTTCCCTTACGAACCTTTAGGCAAGGGAAGTCTCCCTTGACCTGTGTACTATAGGTACACATACCAAATCTTGGTGCGAGTACTTTAGGTATATTGCTTTTTGCTAACCGCAAAAAGTAAATAACATAGAGTCTTACGCACACAAGTTGTGTAGAGTGTGTAGGGGATTTTCCATCCCCTACGACCCTAGTACAAGAGCAGTGCTCTTGACTTGTGTACTAAATGTGCCTTGAATGTACTTGATTACGCAAGACTCAAAAAATATTGCTTTTTGCTAATCGCAAAAAGTAAATAACATATAGATATACGCACTAATATAGTTATTGCATTAAAATATATTAACACACACTAATAAATAGTTATATGTACATAGTTTAGTTTATAAGTACCATACTAAACTGCATAGGTCAAGGACCATGTCCTTGCACTAGGGTAGTAGGGGATGGGAAATCCCCTACTATAATACAAAGGACAAAAGACTAATATAGGTGTATAAATTCTTGACAAAATGCTTGAAATCTCATATAATTTATCTATAGATTAAATAAAGGTGGGAAAGACTATGGAAGTTATATTTTTGAAAGATGTCAAAGGGTCAGGAAAGAAAGGCGAGATAAAAAATGTATCAGATGGATACGCTAAGAACTTTTTGATTAAGAACGGGTTAGCGATTGTAGCGAGTGCAGGAGCGAAAGGCGAAGTACAAAACAAGAATGAAGCGAAGAAATATCACTACGAGCAAGACAAGGCAAGGGCACAAGAACAAGCAAAGCAAATGCAAACACAAGAAATAACAATACCTGTTAAAGTAGGCGAGAATGGCAAAATATTTGGGTCTATAACAAGTAAGGAAATAGCGGACGCCTACGCTAAATTAGGTTATGACTTTGACAAAAGGAAAGTTGTACTTAACGAAGCAATTAAAGCGGTAGGTTCATATCTAGTAGAGATAAAACTATTTGAAGGAGTAACCGCTAAAGTAAGAGTCAATATTGTTAAAGTATAATATTAGCAATGACTATGTAATTAATGGAGAGTAAAAAACAATTGATACAAATTATTATTATACATATTCATTTAATATAGTATACAATTAGTTAATAATTTTGTAATTCAATAAAGGATAACACACTAGTACTCTAATTATA
>CALVIT010000048.1 GCA_944331845.1 uncultured Clostridia bacterium | reverse complement strand
GATTGTTTTCATTATTCCACAAAGAATGCCCACAATCAAACCCCGCTTTGCTATAGGTTGTTAGATTCAATTAAGATACAACCATTTCTTAATCTATCGTTCTAATTTAAAGCCCAAGCACACACGAACGAAATATGCGATTGAACTAGGCTCGCTATTAAGCAGCTAAAGCCATTGCACCATTAGGTGCTGAAACACTTCTATTAGCGTTTATATTTAATTTTCCTTTTTTACGAAGAAGGACTTCGACTCGCTTTTTCACGCACAACTTGGATTGTCGAAGCCAAGTCGCCCCCATTTTGAGTGAATTCATTGCTCAATTTGTCTTGCTAATTCTCTTTTTTGGTCTCTTTCTTTGATTGTTCTTCTTTTGTCATAAAGTTTTTTGCCTCGTGCTACTGCAATCTCTACCTTAACTAAGTTCTTGTTATTAAAGTAAATCTTAAGCGGTATGACACTAAGCCCTTTCTCGCTAATTTGCGAATTTATTTTAAGTATTTGGCCTTTTGACATAAGGAGTTTACGCATTTGTCTTTCATCAGGGCAAAATGCTGTTGTCTTGTCATAAGTTTTGATATAACAATTTTTTAACCACATTTCGCCTTTTGAAATTTGAACAAAGCTATTTGCCAAACTTATATGACCTTCTCTTATAGATTTAACTTCGCAACCCATCAAAACAATGCCTGCCTCATAAGTATCTATAATCTCATACTCAAAATAAGCTTTTTTGTTTGTTGCAATGACTTTCACAACTCACTACACCTGTATTATATCACAAATTATAAATTTTGCAATACCCTTTTATAAAATTTTACTCTTTTTTACAAAAATATATGTGAATTTAATTCTTTTTGACATATTTTTGCAAGATTTAAATTGAATTACATTTGTATTTCATCATCTTTATCTTGACTTTTGTTCTTTTTTAGATATTTTGTTTTGTCTTGGAATTGTCTTCTTTTGTGATTTGATGATTCATTTTCTTTTTTTTTACCATAATTACCACCCTTGTGATAATCATAATCATTATGTTTTCTATTCTTTTGTTTAGAAGATTTCTTATCCCTATTGTTAGAACGATTTCTTTCTCGTGGGTCATCTAATCCTATTCTTTGGTAGAATTCTTTACGAGTCTCATCGTTGCTTCTTCTCTCAATGAAATATGGTTCACCTGTTGTATCATATACTTTCTTTCTAATAATAGGTTCTTTCTCTAAATTAACATTTGGATATTCTTTAACAAAATCTTTGACAAGTCCAAAGTTAATCTCTCTTGCAACTTCATTGACACTTAAAACTTTGACCTTAACTGTGTCGCCCATTCTAAATGTCATATGCTCGCCATCGAGTCTATGCAAGTCTTCATCAAGTACATAGTTATCAAAAGGCAAATCTGCAATCTTGATTGCGCCTTCAACAGTATTTGGTAATTCAACAAATATCTTGTCAGCATTTACTCCATTAATCTTGCCTTCGAATTCTTCGCCAATAAACTTAGACATATATTTACACATATAATAATCATTTACTGTTCTTTCAGCTTCATCAGCGTTCTTCTCTTTCTCACTAGAATTTCTAGCAAGTTCAACAGTATAATGTTGCCAATATTTTTTTCTATCCGCCGTCAAATTGCCATCAAGATATTCTTTAATTATTGTATGAATAATAAGGTCAGGAAGTCTTCTTATAGGGGAAGTAAAATGACAATAATGTTTGTTAGCAAGTGCAAAATGCCCTAAATCTTCAACATCGTAATATGCTTTTTTTGTACTTCTCAAAGCGACCTTTCTTACTACTTCGCCATATTCCTTGTCTTCAATATCCTTTAATAACCTTTGAAAATCTTTAGGAGTTATCTCTGCAAAATCATTGCCTTCGCATTTAATCGCCAAACCATATTGACCCAAAAATCTATTGAACGAAGCAAGTCTCTCTGGGTCAGGTATGTTGTGTACTCTATATATCCCCGGTATCTTCACTTGTCCCATATATTTTGCGACCGCTTCATTAGTAACTACCATAAAACTTTCTATTAATTGATTAGACTTCTCAATAGGATATGCTTGGATATCAACTACATCATTGTTCTCATCAAGAATGATTTGAGTCTCAGGCAAATCAAAATTAAGTTCGCCCCTTCTATCTCTGCTCTTTGACAAAATGTCGCTTAACTTCTCCATATGTTTTGCAATTTCAATTAAATGTGGATATCTTAAGCACATTTCTTTATCGCCGTCGAGTATCTTTTGGAAGTTTTTGTAAGTCATTCTTTCTTTAGAATTAATAACTGACTTGTGTATATCAAATTTTAGCACATTACCATTTTTGTCTATATCCATAAAGGCAGATAATGTAAGTCTATCTACATGCGGATTAAGTGAACAAATACCATTTGACAATTCAAAAGGAAGCATAGGTAATACCAATCTAGGAAAATAATTACTTGTCGCTCTTTCGTATGCTTCTTCAGCAAGTACTGAATTTGGTTGCACATACTCGGACACATCAGCAATGTGTACACCTAAATGATATGTGCCATCTTCATTCATTGTTAAAGAAATAGCATCATCAAAGTCTTTAGCATCATCGCCATCAATTGTGAATATCATCATATCTCGCAAATCAAGTCGCCCCTTAATCTGTTCAGGTAAAACTTCTTGCTTAATTGATTTAGCATACTCTACTTGTCTTGATGGGTATTCTTCGTATAGGTCATATGCCCTTAATATGCCTTTAACTTGCACAGAAGCATCATAACTATCACCCAATATCTCCACAACTTCGCCAATAGGTAACTTATCTTCATAACTTTGTATCTTTACGACAACCTTATCATTAGGTAAAGCATCTAGTGTGAAGTTAGGTTGTATCTCAATCATAGGAAATCTATCAGCATCATCAGGAACAAGGTATAATTTTTTGCCGTGCTTCTCAATAGTCCCTACTACATTCTTAGTAGTATGCCCTGTTACCGCACGAATGATTCCGCATTTTTTGCCTTCATTGAACTTGTCATCGACAATTTCTACAAGTACTCTGTCGCCATAGAGTGCCTTTCCCATAAATACTGCTGGTATAAATATGTCTTCGTCATACCCTTTGGCTGATACAAAGCCAAAACCCTTTGGATTCTTTGACAACACGCCTTGTACTAAACCCATTTCTTGTGGTGTGCTTAAAGTTTTTGAATTTAAGTCAAAAACCAAATCTCCATTCTCAATCATACTCTTAACTTGATACATTGCGGTGTCTTGGTCCAAATCCATTTCAAACGCTAACGCATTAGCAAGCATATTTATAGAACAAATGCCGTACTTTTTTTGTCGTTTATAAATATCAATAATTTTTTGTTTGTCCATAATTAATTTTCCTTTCTGTATATTTTACTAAAAATTTTGATAAAAAGCAATAAAAAACATAAAAATTGTTTGCATTTACTAAATTTGTATAATATACACTATAAATTTCAACATTTTAGCACTTAAAAACAAAAAAAACACCTACATAATAGGTGCTTACTTCATATAAATTTAATCAACCGTGATAAATAGCGAAAGATATGAAATACAAAACAGTTAAAACAAATATTATACCAGCCAAAATATATGTCCACTTTTTTAATCTTCCTTCACGAGAATTTCCTTTGTTTTGTGAATAGAAACTATTCTCAGCGCCACCCAAAGAACCTAAACCATTTGAATTAGATTCTTGACAAAATACAAGTACAATAAGTGCTATAGCACACAATGCTATAATAGAAACTAAAATAATTTGTATTATAGGAAATGATGTTGTTACCCAATTTGGTAATGGTGAACCATCCGCTAATAATTGAAACTTACTAAAATTCATATTTGACTCCTAATTATCAAGTTTAATGTTTGTATTATAGCATAATTAAATAAAAATTACAACTATTTTAAAGTAAATTTTGCAAAATGCAATACAATTATTCTACAAAAATTGCAGTAAGACAATGTATTAACAAAATATTAATTACTTTTTTTATCTAAAACTCTTACGACAAAAACTGTCATATCATCATTTGGGGCTTCATTATTTAGATGTACTGCTTCTTCCATTATTTTATCAGCGAGTGTTTGAGGATTTTTGATGTCAAGATTATTAATAAAATTCTGCAAAATCTCTTCATTCTCGAAGGCGTCTAATATACCATCGGTCATTAAAATTATGTCATCACCGTGTGATAAAACGAATTTTGAAATACTTGGTCTCAGTTCTTCTAATATGCCTAAAGGCAATGCTCCAGCATCTATTATGTCAGTTGTATCACTGTGTTTTATAAAACCTATAGGCGCTCCAATCTTTATTATATCACAAATTCCATTTTTTAAGTCTAAAATTCCTACATCTAATGCTGTAAAAACATCTGTTGAAGCCATAGTAAGAAAATTATTAGCACATTCTATGACTGTTTCGGAATTAAAACCCACTTTGTACAAATTCTCAATAATTCCTATGCTTAATTCACTCGCTCTTTTTGCATTATTTCCACTGCCCATACCATCGCATAACGCAAACAAAAATTTATTATCATCAATTCTATTGAATGAATGTGTATCCCCACTGCTTTCGCTTCCTGCTTTTGTTCTACTTGATATACCATATATTATGTCATACTTAGGCGCAACTTTAAGTATAACATTGCTATAATTAGAAGTTTCGCTATTTGAAACCGATATAATATTCATTTTCATATTAAATACATTTGATACAATGCTAGATATCTTATTCTTGTATAGATGGTTATTGTTAATCAAAAGTGCTACTGTTGTATCTAATTCTTTCTCATATATTAATATCTCTCTACAATTTATTCCTTCATACGCTAGTTCTTCCTGCAAATCTCTTTCATTTTGAGTATCAAATTTAACATCAGTGCTAATATTGTTCGCTAAATCTTGTAATACATTACTTACACCACCTAAACTCCTTGCTATGATACTCCTACTAGAATCTGCACGAATGATGCTATTCTCATATTTCTTATATTCTGCTAATAACTCATTAAGGTAAGGTATTATACTATTTAATTTAAGACAATTTTTTGAGAATGTATCTTCCACATCCATTAAAGTTAATTTTCCCTTTTTAAGACCTAAGAATACTAAATTATTTAATGCTTGCATAGTCGCTCTATTATTTAATCGCAAACACCTATTCTTATCTTTACAATCTTGACAAGTCTTTTGTATAACTTCTTGAACTAAAGTATCGACTATTTCGTTCTCGCTAAGATTGCCTTTAGACATAGAATCAAATAACCTTTGTAATTCATTAAAAATTTCCGCCATTTCCAAAAGTCTTCTATTCATTTTTTTAGAAGACACATTAACGACATTCTGTACTAAAGTTGTCTTTTGTCCTGAAGAAAAATAACTTAAAACATAATTTAACATTTTATTTGGGATAATCAAAAATGCAATTATTGCTATTGCTAACGCTATCAAAGATTGATAATGATATATAGGGTTAACCTGCAGATACAACCCAACAAATAAATCAATAAATACTAGACCCAAAATTAAAAATATTGGATTTTTGTCAGCAAATATCCAAATTATTAGAGCATAACTACAAAAAATGAATAGGAATCCTGTCGAAAAAGCATTTAAACTAGCACCAAGCCCCATTACAATCGCACTTAACAACATAATATTTTTTGACAATTTTCTTAAAAATAGCAACAAAAAAACTGCCACGATTTGAAGTAAATTTATTTCAAAAAATTCAATAGTAGATAGTCCTAAGGCAAAAATTGCCATAAATACAAATGCACTAACATTCTCTTCTAAATTAAAGTTTTTGAACTTTTTTCTAACTGTCGCTTGAAAAAATATTAATGTCGCTAGCAAAAATACCAACCCAACCGCTATGTATGCTATACAATAAAATAACCCATCTACGCTATCTATGTTAAAGTACATATATGCAACTTGACTCAAAAATCCATAGACTAATATTAGCCATATATTGAGTGGTTTCTTTAATTTATAGTGCAAAAAATAAAAAAACAAAAAAACTAAAATAGTACAAATACAGCAAATTAGATTAATCTCGCTTATTCCAAATACTAAATTAGACAAAAAATATGTAATAGAAACTAAAAAAATATTTTGATTGCACCACACTAGTGCAAAAAACATAGCAAAACCAAAAGGCTGTAAGTCGTTATTTAAAGATGCAGAATTTAGAATTATCATACTTATCAAAAATAATAAATATTTTGTAATTTTCTTAACTGCATTTATTTTTTGTGCTTTATCCATAACAAGATTGTACCATTTTAATAATGTAAGTTTATGACATAATATATACTATTTTGTCATTTATTGTATTATTTTTATTTAAGCCCAATAACAAAAAAAGACTTATTAATCTATAACAAGTCTTATATATATATTAGTACTCTTCTGGAGATTGTTTTAAACTCAAAAATCTATTAATATCAAATTCACTAAATGGATATAGGTCTTCAGGTGGAAATACAGTAAAATTCAATTTCTCTTTGGTTGTTGGATGTTCGAATTGAAGATTATATGCCCATAGTGCTAAATTACTTTTTACATTCTCATCGCCATATTTTTGGTCGCCATATACAGGACACTTAATAGCGCTCATTTGAACTCTTATTTGATGCCCTCGCCCTGTCAATAAATGAACTGATACTAAACACAAGTTATCTTTAGTATCCAAAACAGTATAATCTAATTCCGCTTTTTTAGCACCTGTAGTTAAACTAGGTACAATGCTAACAACATTTGTCGCTTCATTCTTTTTTAGGTAATGAACTAAATGAGCTTTTTTATCTTTTGGAACATTAGCAAGAACCGCAATATATTTCTTCTCAAAACCACCGTTTTTGATTTGTTCAGATAGGCGAGAAGCCGCTTTGCTAGTCTTAGCAAAGACCATTACACCACCGGTTGGTCTGTCTAATCTATGTACAAGTCCTAAATATACATTTCCTTCTTTCTTGTCTCTAACCTTGATATAATCTTTAAGAATATTAAGCATATCTTTATCTTTGCTTGAATCTTCTTGACTAGGTATATTTTGTGGTTTTATGACAACCAAAATATGATTGTCTTCATAAATTATCAAATCTTCAACTTTCATTTTTTAACCTCAGTACAAATCTAGTATTCTATTCATATCTACAACATCGCCGACTGTAATAATTCCGATCGCTTTCTCAGTTAATACACCATTTGGAGTTATTAATACAACTAATAATTTTCTATTTGAATTGAACAATTCCATAACTTGTTCGATTGTAATTTGACTACTAACTATGACATAATAATTATCATCGACCGCTTCCATAAGCACTTCGCCAATATTTGTGTTATTAACAAAACTATCTAAGTCTTCTCCACACGCTATAACTCTACCAATAATTTCTGCCATTTTGCCCGCATTAGCGACACCTATCAACGCATTGTCGTTGTAGATAGGTATATTTTTGTAGCCCTTTTGATAAATAAGTTTGTAAACATCTGCAATAGGCGTACTAGAGTCGAGCATTTTAACATCTCTAGATGCAATAGCGGGTAACGCCTTAGGTGGTGTGCTTAACAAATTAGCTATCTTCTCAAATTCTTCCAAAACATCGATATGTGGTTCAGCGATGATTACATCTTCATAACTGCTATGTACAATAGCATTTCTTAGCCTACCATAATCAATTAACTTATCTTCATATTTTCTAACAACATAATTAAGTGAAGCCGACCTTCTAATAATATCAGAATAACTCATACTTCTTTTGAAGTTATATATTGACCTTAGAGCATTGTCAATGGTGTTATATGCAGTTATAAATCTCATTGCATTGCTGTTGTCATCATTTTTACCAATCATAATTACCTCTCAAATTATTTTATCATAAAAGCAGATAATTATCAATTATATTAACATATTGATTATAATATTTTATAACATTTAACCTACAAAAAACTCATACAGCATAAAACTATATGAGTTTTTAGTAAATTATTCATCAGATTTTAACATTTCTCTTAAATCTTTCAATAAATCATCGTTAAGTGTACCTAATTTCGCTAAAGCGTCGCTGTAAGCAAATTTAAGTTCTTCTGGATAATCACCCATTTGAGCTGTTTCATTCATAATTTTAGCGATTTTGATAACTTCCGCTAATTTCTTGTCTTCAGTTTTAACAATTATTGTCTCAAGCACATGGAAGCTCAATTCAATAACTTTAGGGTCATTAACATCAATATTTGCATTTTGCATAATAATCTCCTCCTATTATTCCTTATTTAATTCTTTTTCAAATTTTTGTGATTTGTTAGGGTCAACTACTAATTGAGCATCAACAATGCGTCCAATGTACCCTCCAAATGAATTGACCGCTTTAGAAATATTATCTCTATTCAATAATTGTCTTAAATTCTCCGTATTTTGTTCATCACATAATTCGTGTTCAGTAAATACTTTTTGTTCAATTATTTTTGCATCATTTGTATTCTTGCCAACACATTCATATATTTTGTAACAATTTGTATCGTGCTTATCGCCTTTAGAATACTTTTGTACATATCTTCCATCTCCCAATCCAAAGAACTCGTTACCATCCTTAGATTTTAAATTCTCAATGATTGAGATTCTACCAGAAGCAACTCTAGTTATTTGTTTAACTTTATTCTTTAAACAAACACCATATTTTATATTTTTGTCAGCACCAATATTGTCTCCTATGACAGAAGAAATATTTTCATTCTCTCTATTTGCGATAGTTTCTTTCGCTACTTCAACTTGTCGAGTAACTACATTTGCATAGAAGTTAACAAAACTTGCAGTTGTGCGACATTTTTGCCATCTATCGAGTATATCTAACTCTTGTTCACTCGCGTTAGGATTATTTACCATAGCATTATAAACATTTAATATATCAGTTGTTTCATTATTAATTAACGCTCTCAATGCATTAGTAGTTTCGCCTTCGATTCTCTCAATGTCATTTTTAGAATTGATTGAATTATGAATAACATTAATTGCTGAACTGCTTATTTGTTTATCTTTGCTAACACTGTTATTGAATACACTCTCAACTGATGCTTGAACGCCAGAGATAATTTGAGCTTTCTCGAAAGCAAACTTATTATCAACTTTAACTGCACTAACTGCCTTCTTATCTTGTAGACTCTTCTCAGCCAAAGCTTTAGAAGTGTATTTTGTCAAATACTTCTCAATATCTGCTCTAATTTGTTCTTGACTCTTATTGCCAAATAAACTCTTGCTTGCGCTCAATTCTCTAGTAGGAACTGCTGGTTTAATATTAATAACTACCTTAACAATTGCCTTAGGTTTTGATAAGAAATCGTCAAGAGTTTTTTGTACTTGTTTATTTTGTTGCTTTTCTTCTTGGCTTAATTCAATAGGTCCAAATTCAACTTCGTAGACTTCAGGTTCAAAAATTTCCTTTTCAACAGATTCAAAATGTGCCTTTACTGCGTCCGCTACTCTTTGGTCTTCAATCGCCTTATCAACTGAAGCAAAGTGTGCTCTCACTGCTTCACCTACTTTCTCCTCTTGCTCCGCTTTCTCTGCCATTTCTTTGTTATAGTCTTC
>CALVIT010000047.1 GCA_944331845.1 uncultured Clostridia bacterium | reverse complement strand
AGTCTCAGTCCCCCTATATAGTATTAAAATATTTGTACGATGCCCATAATACGCTAACAATAACATTAAAGATAGTACAATATAAAGCCCTACATTATTTCCTTCTGGTACAAAAATCATTTGTAGTATAACAAGTATTGTAATAAATAACATAGATATAGCACTCATATACTTAAATGCAAGCATACAGAAGAAACATATTATGAATACAACAATTGTGAGAATAGGCTGTGCGACCAAAAATACACCCAACATAGTTGCTATACCTTTGCCACCCTTGAACCTATATATGACAGGAAAATTATGCCCAAGTACAGAAGCAAATCCGCACAGAAATAGTGCAAAATAACTTTCATTCGTACCGTACATAACAACATAATTATCTACGCCTACATATCCACCGAATACAAAAACTGCTATGATAGCAGGTATAACACCCTTCAAAATATCAAGCAAAAATACAGCAATTCCCGCCTTACCACCTACGGTCCTTAGCGTGTTTGTTGCCCCAGGATTACCGCTACCCTGCTTAGTAATGTCAACATTTTTTCTGCTTGCAATAATTCTAGCAAAACTAATATTGCCTAGCAGATACGAAAAAACAACTAATGCTATTAATAAAGTAACTACCATTTATAATTTCTCTCCACATAAAAATTATTTTATCATATTTTACATAAATTAACAACTAAATATATACAAATACTACAAATGAATTAAAAATTATTAACTCATTAATTCATTTAATTAAGTTCTTTTATAAAATTTTTTAGTGCTAACCTTATATGAAATAACAAAGACTTACAAATAAAAAAAGGTTAAGCAAATAAGTACATATCCTTTGCTTAACCTATGTAAATAATATTTAAGTATAAAGTTCAATATTTAGCGCATTAATTCACACATAATTACATTGTAAGTTCAATATCTAACTTCTTATCTTCAATCTTTGTATCTAAAGGAGTATTTAACTTAATGATATCATATTTGTCTAACTTATCTACTTTATAGCTATTCATAGTTTGATTATTTTCATCATAACCTAACAAAATAATATCATTTGTTGATAATTTATTCTCATCTATGAATTGCATATTGATATTAATTCTCTTTGCAATGTAAGCCCCATCCTCTTTGCTTTCTGCTTTTTTTATAGCAATTTCATTTTTACCTAAACCAAAGTTATTGCAATCCATAATAAAGTCGTCAAGTGTCCCCACAATTTGAATATTGCTATACTTTAATTTTTTGATGTCTTCTCTATTCAAACCAGCCAAAATACAATTAAAATTGTCTTTATCATTTTGTTTGCTAGGAATTTTAAAACAAAATCTAATTTTGTTTATTGTACTCAAGAACTCTATTTGAATGTCGCTATCATTTATATGAGCGCAACCATCTTTAATAATAATGCTTTTTGCATCCACAGGTACTAGTAGTATATCGCCTTTTATCTCAAATCTTGGTAAGATAGGTTTAGAAGTGTACGCTTTGAAAACTTCATCAAGTGAATACACTTCGTTATTTAAGTATTTAATCTTACATACTTTTTTGTCGTCATAATAAATTTTAAATTCGTTTACTGCGCATAGTTCGCCAAGATTAACAATAGCGATGTCTCTATGTATGAGTTCGCCCTTTTGCCCCACATTTACTATTCTCTCTGTAATGATATTTAATGGGAAAGAAAACTCAAAACTAAAACGCCCAAATTCGCAAAGAATTTTATTTCCTTTAACTTTAAAATCGCTAGTTTGTAATCCTACACTATAATTAAAATTTGATTTCAATTCTTCAATATTTTTAATAACCTTAATAGGTAGCAAATTTGCCATAATATATATCTCCTATATGATATTAGTATATCAAAAATATTTGAAATTGTCAATAGTAGTATGACAAAGTTATATGACCTTTATAGTATAATAGTTACTCTAATTATTATGTGAGATAGTTTATATTCCTTGGTTATCCTACAATCAATAATTGATTACTTCATAATTTAATTTTAATTTCACAAAATACGACCATATCAATATTATAATAAATATTTTAATGCAAAATGATAAAAAAAACTACCTTATATAAATAAGATAGTTCTTTTATAATTATTCATTCCAGTTTCTCTTCTCCATACCTTCGCCTACTTCATAAACAACGAATCTACGAATAGCGACCTTTTCTCCTGTTTGCATTGTTGCTTCATTAACAAGTTGTTGAATTGTCATTTCAGGATTTCTAACATATTCTTGTTCTTCCAAACAAACTTCTTTGAAGAATTTTTCCAATCTTCCTTCTGCTATCTTCTCGATAACTGCATCAGGTTTGCCTTCTTCAATCGCTCTAACCTTAGCGATTTCTTTCTCTTTGTTAATTACTTCTTCAGGGACATCTTCTCTCTTAAGATATTGAGGTCTTGCTGCTGCTATATGCATAGCGATATTGTTAACTAATTCTACAAATTTGTCTGTTTTAGATACAAAGTCTGTCTCACAATTAACTTCAACCATAACACAGATTTGACCTTGATTCATATGGTTGTACACTCCAACTCTACCGTTAGATGCTATTCTATCACTTTTCTTCGCTGCTTTAGCCATTCCCTTCTCTCTAAGCCAGTCAACAGCCTTATCAAAGTCTCCATCACACTCTGTAAGTGCTTTTTTACATTCCATCATACCGGCATCAGTTTTTGCTCTTAATTTTGCTACATCTTGTGCTGAAATCATATTTTCTCTCCTAAATTTTAATTTAATCTTATTATTTACACAACCCTGCATTTGTGTATAGTGAATTATTTTTTCTTTTCGCTTTCTTCTACTTTTTCTTCGATAGTTTTTTCTTTAGGTTCTTCAACCTTTTGTTCAGAAACTGCTTTCTCTTCTTTCTTTACTTCTTCTTTTTTGTTATCTTTCTTAGCTGGTTTCTTGCTCTTTTTCTTTGTCTTTTTGTTAGCTGCATCTTCTGCTAATTCGCTCTCTTTTGCAGCGGTAACATCAGTTGACTCAAGCGCAGACTTAAGGTCGATAATTTCGTCATCAAAGGCGCTTCTATCGATTTCAATACCTTCTCTTGCTTCAATGACAGCGTCAGCGATTGAACCTGCGATTAACTTAATTGCTCTAATAGCGTCGTCATTTCCAGGAATGCAAATATCTACATCGTCTGGGTCGCAGTTTGTATCAATAAGTCCAATTAATGGTATGTTCATTAATCTTGCTTCTTTGATTGCTATTGCTTCTTTCTTAGAGTCTACAACGAATATAACACCAGGCATTGTTGTCATATCACGAACACCATTTAAGTTCTTAATCAATTTCTCGTGTTCTTGTTTTAATTTCAAGACTTCTTTCTTTGGTAATAAATCGAACTCGCCTGTTTTCTCCATTTGTTCGATTTTTTTCATTTTTTCAACACTTGTTCTAATTGTTTTGAAATTAGTCAAAGTACCACCAAGCCAACGGTTGTTAATGTAGAACATTCCGCATCTTTTAGCTTCTTGTTCGATTGCTTCGCTAGCTTGTTTCTTAGTACCAACAAAGAGTACTGACTTACCTTCTTTAACAATTTCCTTAACAAAATTGTATGCTTGTTCAGCGAGTTTTACAGTATCTTCAAGGTTGATGATATGAATGTCATTTCTAGAAGTGAAAATGTACTTCTTCATCTTTGGGTTCCATTTTCTAGTTTGATGCCCGAAGTGAACCCCTGCTTCAAGCAATTGTTTCATAGATATTATTGGCATAACTTTAATTTCCTCCTCGTTTTGCTTCCTCAAAGGTTAAAAACTCCGCAAAGAACCATATAGGCACGACTTTGCGAATGCACTTTGAGTGATTTATATTATGAACGAAAGTATTGTACCATAATTTCAAAAAAAATGCAATGATTTTTATACATTTTTTAGAATTAGATATATTTTTTTATAATTAGCGAAATTCTATAGTCAAAAATTAAATTTTGACTATAACTATAGAAGACTTTAAATATTATTCATTATTATTTGTAAATTTTTCTTTTTTATAAAATTTTATTATCGCAATAATAATCGCTATCAATTCTAGCAAATCTAGCAATGCTGATGTATATACCTGATTAACTACAGCATATACAATCAATAGTGCATTAGGTAACAATGACATATATCTAATCGCCTGCATATTCTTCATAGACATTGCTATCGTAAATAATATCGGTGTAATTATCACAATTATATCATAGTAATCTTTGAAGAATATAATACCTATTGTTAAATAGCATATAATGAATATAAAAATTAAATAAATTGGGGAAGTTTTCTGTTTCTTTTCATAATAATAAAGAATAATAATTCTCACAATTGAAATCAATGTATTTATTCCTGCAACTAAAGCACTGCTAAAAATGAATGAAAATGCATAGAAAACATTAGCAATTATATTAAATACAAAAAAATTTCTTTTATCTACAAAAAAATAAGAGATAATAGTAAGAATTAATGCAATTCCCCCAATAACCTGCGCTAATATAAAATACATAATATTATTATATATCATAAATACAAAAAAAACAAGTTACGCAATTAAAATAATTGACATTCTTATTCATAAGTACCAATTAATATTAAATGTTATCTAATATAATATATTTCCACCAAAGAATAATCAATAAATATTCATTAATAATTATTATTAATGGTATGCCTATTTTAAGAATAGGTTAATAATAACCTTGTTTTTTTGTATGGCATATCTATAGGCTAAATTTGTCCCACTTTTAGGTTGATAAGAACTCACATTGCGTTTTGATTTCTTTCGAACAGGTGGTAAATAACTTTTGTCAAAATAAAATATACAATAATCACTATCATCTATCATAGAATAATTTCTCTCAATATACCCCGCCCTTCCAGAAACATATTTTGTTTTGTGTTCATATTCTTCTTCAAACCCTAATAAATGCACTTTTTCTTTTAAAGATTTAGAATATAATTCTTCCCATTTTTGTCTTTCGCTCTCGAGTATGCAAACTTCACTTTTGCAAGTATAAGCAACTCTTTTGATAAAAGTATACCTTTGCATTAAATCAGTAACAACCTTATGACACAAATCATTAAATTCGCTATTACTTCCAAATAAAAATATAGATACATTATTATTTAATATTAAATCTTCAATAGTTGTTTTTAATCTAACAATTAGTTCTTGAGTTATATCTATTTTCATATGTCCCAAAAACGAACAAACGCTTTTATTATTTTCCTTAATAAATTTAATTTTCGAATTCATAATACTCCATTTTTCGGGTTTTCCCTAAATATTATAAATATTATAATATAATTTTTTAAAAAAATCAATAAAAAGCCCGCTTTTCCTTAAATATTAAAAACATATATATCGGGTAAACTATATCTAACAATAATAAAGGAAGTAAGAATGAAATTAAATAAAGCATTTGCATTAAGAGTTAGAGAAGTTTTGAAAGATAAAAAAATGACACAATACAAATTAGCCCAAGAGACAGGGTTATACCATAGCACTCTAACAGATATACTAAATTGCAAATATCAAACTCCAAATTTCAAAAATATGGCATTAATTATTAGAGAATTAGGTATGACAATGACAGAATTTTTTGATAGTGAACTTTTTGATTTCGATAAATTAGAAATTGAAGAAAAATAAAGAAAAATTTTTGAGAACTATAATATAAATATGAAAGTTAGGACTTTGATGATATCTTGAAAAAAGTACTAATATTATGCTACAAAATTTGGTACAAAGTTAAGCACAAAAATTTATTAGAATATATTATGAATATTTGTAAGGCGTTAGGTTTAAGAATATCCAACTTACTCATAGAAAAAAATATTACATTGTATAGATTGGAACAAAAGGCAGGTATTTTACACGGAACAATGATGTGTATCATTAACGAAAGAAATAAAAATGTTACATTAAGAACTATAATGCAACTTGCTCGTGGTTTTGATATGACCGTTATTGAATTTTTGAATGATAAATTATTTTTAGATGACAATTTGGATATAGATTAACTTAATTACGGATTATTAGTTAAGATAATGGCAAAAAAAAAGGAATTACCTATGAACTTAAATAAAGCATTTGCAATTAGATTAAGTAATTTGCTAGCTGAAAAAAATATGAGCAAATATAAACTTGAAAAAGAATCAGGACTTACACACTCCGCTTTAAGATATATTTTTAACGAAGTAAACACAGATGTTAAATTTTCAACTATAGTAAAAGTATGTTATGCTCTTAATATATCTTTAAGCGATTTTTTTGATGACAAAATATTTTCACAAGACAATTTGGATATTGATTAAAAAATTAATTAATACTATTGCTATTACATACTAAAAATTGTATTACACCAATTTTGTTTACAACAAAAAATTCACCTTCTAAGTTATTACTTAAGGTGAATTTTTTATTTCTTTATTCAACAGGAATAATCTTTATGTTGTCAATGTCTTTGCCAGTTGAATCTTTAACTATAGATACTATTTGTGCTACTTCATTGGCTTCTAGTGTTGCATCTTTAACTATGACATTAATATTTGATGTTGTCATTGTTACAATGGTATCTTCAAACCCTTTTGACTTAATCAAACCTTCAAGCACAAGTTCTTGTTCCATCATTTTCACAAGTTCAACTTTTTTATTTTCCGCAACTTGTTTTGCTTCAGTTGTTGCTGTCGAACTAGATATTATCGCATCTAAGTACAATATTTCTTGATTTCTTGTTGCTTGTCTATCTGCTCTGTATGTTGTAAAAAAGTTTGCAGATGATATCTCACCTGATGTTGGTTGTGTAGGTGTGTTATTATTAAGTGCTAGATTCAAAAATCCTGTTGCTACCAATAATACCATCATTACACTTAATACTATAATTTTCTTTTTCTTGCTAACCATTTTTTATACTCCTTTAGATTGCTTTTTGATACAATTTATTAAATGTTGGTCTTGTCAAAAATATGACTATTTTTAAAACTTTTTTGTTAATTTTTTTTGTATTTTTTATTTGTCAAAATGCGATTACATAAATATCAATTTTTTGACAAAATGTCTTATTTATATAATAATATTTTAACTTAATATTTCGATATTTCCACTTGGTACTGTTATCAGTGCTTGAATTGCTTTTAATAGATTTAATTTAACATTGACATCTTTTGCACCTTCTGCGACCACAACTACCCCCGCTATTTTGGGCATTATCTCCATCAATATTAGCGGTTCATCTCCACTACTACCATTAATGAGTAGCGGTTTCTCTATCACGACTATTTCTTCAGTCTTTGTAGTAACACCATTTTCTGTTACGCTCTCAGAATGGGTAGTTTGTTCAACATCTTTAGCGATAATAAATTCACTACTACTAGATAAGGTGATTACAACGCTAACTTCGCCCGCTCCGTCGATTTTTGATAGAGTACTACCTATTCTTGTCTCTAAATCTTTAACATAGGTTTCAGCATCGGTGTATTTTATGTCGTTGATTGTAGAAGAATTAGAACTAGATTTTCCACCACCTATGGAACTAAAATATATCAATAACATAACACAAATAATCAATACTGCGATGATTATCTCAATGTTTTTAATGCTTTTTAATTTTTTGATAATAGGCAGTTTTCCCCACCAAGTATCTTTCTTACACTTATCTTCTTTCTTATTATCACGATTATCTGGCAAATTGCTATCCATTAATCTTAATAGCCTCCTTGTCTATATTAACTACCGACTGCACAATCTCATAAATTAATGAATGTGATACAGAGTATTTCACTTCTTCTAAATCAACCACAATATAGTTAATAGTATAGATATTTTTTTCATAACTAGAATCAACACTAATTATAGCGCCTTCTATATCTCTATCTTCCATTGCCTTAGTGATTGCTAATATAGTAGCATTGTCCTTCTGTCTTAGAATAATGTCTAGATAAGATTCATCAATATCGACTTCAGTTGATGGAATAGTTATTTCTCCGCTTTTGATATTATTAACTAAGTTAGGTAAAGGCGCTACAAGTGTAAAAATTACAAAAAGAACAAATATACTTTTAACATATTTCTTAACTTGTCCATCAACAAGCATAAGGTCGACAATTACGCCCAATAAAATAATGCCGACAATGCTTAAGATGTACGAACTAAAAAACTCCATATCATTTCATTAAAATTTTTGCAATCACTGCAGAAATTACACCAATAGCAGTAGCAAAAATCAAGTCCCAAACAAATGTTATGTCAATAGAGAACGAACCATTAAGTGCTGAGAACAACAAGAAAGATAACACAGCAAACAAAGCACCTATCAACATACCCTTGTATAGATACTTGTCATAAGATTTTTTGAGACAAGCCCAAACGCCAAAGAAAATAGCAATAATTTTGATAACTTGATTAACAGGGTCAATGACATTCTCGCCCAAAGTCGCCCATTTAACTACGAAAGCAAAAAGCAAAATAGCGACCATAACAATACACAAAGCCCAAATAGTGCCCCTAATAACACAAAGCCAAAAATTTGACATATTGCTCTTACTTTTTTCCACAATATACCTCCAATGCTACATTCTATGAAATACCCACCATTTTTAGAACAAAACAATATTTATACTTAATCTAATGATGAATTTCGCCACAAAGATTTTGTCGAAAAAAACATATTATTATAATGTATCAAAAATTTTATACAAAATAATTATACATACACATAACTACCACTTATAAAAATCAATTTTTGTTAATAATTTCATTATATAATAAAAATAAAAAGTATTCATATACAACATGAATACTTTTATAAGTTTTTTTTTAATTTTGCTATTTTTTTAATAAATTATTAATAATGCAGTATGTATTATACATTGCTAAACTATAATACCACCATTTATATTGGGAGAAATTATAGTGTAGTTTATTGTAGTATCTACAAATTCATTTATAGTTACCCTTCTTCCGCTTTGTGTTATATTCGCACCACTACAACTTACACTGCCTAAATAACTCATTACAAACTGCACTGTGTATTTCTCTTGCGTATAGTCTATATATCCTAATTCTAAAGTTACCCCATTTTGTACATACATTTGACATATTAATTCACTACCTTTGTATATGTATGCAAAATAATTTTGTTTACTATAATTTGTACAATTCAATGTAAGCGTTATTTTGTTTAATTTCCATTTTGCATATAAATTTATTTCTCCGTTATATGTCGTGCTTGCACTTAATTCCGTAATAGGTTCACCTGTACAATTTGGATTATCATACCACCCTACAAATGTATATCCCGTTTTAGTTGGTTTATCTAATGTTGTTGTACTGCCATTAGTATGTGTCGTTGCATAACCGCTTTGGTGTGTTCCACTAAACTCACTACCACCCTCATCATAATAATTTATACCGTAAGAATATACTTCTTCCCACTGTGCTTGAAATTCAATAACTCCGCAAGTAAAACCACCAGTATAAAAACTAAATAAATTTTCTTCAACCACAAAAGAATCGACATAATTTAAAGAACTATTTGTTACACATATGAATCCTTTTAATTTGTAAGTACTCGTTTCATAGTATTGCTTTATTGAATTAATAGGCAAATAAATTGTATCATTAAGCTGAAAATCACTATGACTTAAACAATGAATATCGTCGCCATAATCAAGCGATATAAAATATGAATTAATTATTTGTTCGCCATAAATTTCATCAAAATTATGACCAAAATAATTATCTTGGTAATTATGCCAACTTAAATTATTTTCAGTTAAAGTATCCATATAATCTTGCTGAGCATTTTTATCAGATAAATTCAAATTTAAAAATATAGCCACTTCACCTCCAGGATGATCCCATGCTGCCTCAACATTATTTTTAAAAATATTAGTTTCGAAATAATTGTAACATATACTTATTAACCCTAGTAAAACAACAAAAAGCCATACTATAATAAATATAGTTGGTTTTATAATATATGTATTAGTGTTAACTTTAACTTTTTCACTTAAGTTAATATATTTAACTT
>CALVIT010000046.1 GCA_944331845.1 uncultured Clostridia bacterium | reverse complement strand
AAATAAGAGTGAAAGATGATGAAGATAAAGAACACACATATCATTTGGTTAAATTCTTTAAGACAAATAAAGACACTTGCTTGAATCAAAAACCTTGTGTAAATAAGGGCGACAGAGTCAAAAAAGGCGAAGTCCTAGCAGATGGCTATTCTACAAATGGTGGAGAACTTGCACTTGGTAAGAATATGCTCATTGCCTTCATGAACTGGGAAGGTTACAACTATGAGGACTCAATCCTTATATCAGAAAGACTTGTTAAGGAAGATGTATTTACTTCTATATACCTTACAACAAGCGAGACAAAAGCAAGGGCAACAAAACTTGGCGATGAAGAGATAACAAGAGACATACCTAATATCTCTGAAGAATCACTTAAGAACCTTGATGAGAATGGTATCATTAGAGTGGGTGCTGAAGTTAAACCGGGCGATATTCTTGTAGGTAAGATTACTCCTAAGGGAGAGACTGAACTTACACCTGAAGAGCGTTTGTTAAGAGCTATCTTTGGTGAGAAAGCAAGAGAAGTCAAAGATACAAGTTTGACTGTTGACCACGGTCAAGGTGGTATAGTCGTTGATGTACAAGTATTGTCAAGAAAGAATAAGGATGAACTTGAACCAGGCGTTAACCAACTTGTCAAAGTTACAGTAGCACAAAAGAGAAAGATTTCTGTCGGTGATAAGATGTCTGGTAGACACGGTAACAAGGGTGTTGTATCAAGAGTACTACCTGTTGAAGATATGCCTTATATGTCTAATGGACAACCTGTTGACATAGTGCTTAACACACTAGGTGTCCCATCTCGTATGAACTTGGGTCAACTTCTTGAAGTGCACTTAGGTTTAATTGCTAAAACTTTGGGAATTCACGTCGCAACTCCTGTATTCGATGGATTTAACGAGAACGACATTGAGAAAATGTTACAAGAGAACGACTTACCTGAAGATGGTAAGATGACTCTTTATGATGGTAGAACAGGTAAACCATTTGATAACAAAGTTACCGTTGGTTATATGTATATGTTAAAACTAGACCATATGGTTGACTCTAAGATGCACGCAAGAAGCATTGGGTCATACGCACTCGTTACTCAACAACCACTTGGTGGTAAGGCTATGTTCGGTGGTCAAAAGTTTGGTGAAATGGAAGTTTGGGCTATCGAAGCGTATGGTGCTGCTAACATTCTACAAGAGTTGTTGACTGTTAAGTCAGATGATGTCAGCGGAAGAAATAAGACTTATGAAGCGATTGTTAAGGGCGAACCTATAGCAGAACCTGGTGTTCCTGAAGCGTTCAAAGTCCTTATGAAAGAATTCCAAAGTCTAGCACTTGATGTAAGAATTCTCAATGAAGAACACAAGGAAATATCATTGAGTGAATTAAGTGATTATGATGTCGACATCAAAAAGACTATCAAAGAGAGAGACAAAGAACTTAAAGATATTGAAATTGCTGAAGATATTGATGTGGATAACTCTACTGAAGATATTGACAGGGATTCTACCCAAGACGACTATGCGATAGAAGCGGTAAGTCCTGAGGAAGATGAATTTGACACGGACGATTTGTTCGATGATTTTGATGATGATAATGATTAGGAGAGATAATAAATGTTTGAACTAAACAATTTTGATTCTATACAGATAGGCATAGCATCTCCGGACAGAATCCGAGAGTGGTCGCACGGCGAGGTTACGAACCCTGAGACAATTAACTACCGTACACAGAAACCTGTTATGGGCGGACTTTTCTGCGAGAGAATTTTCGGCCCTAGGAAAGACTGGGAATGTTACTGCGGTAAGTACAAAAGAATTAGATACAAAGGCGTAATTTGTGATAAATGTGGCGTCGAAGTTACATTATCTAGAGTTCGTAGAGAGAGAATGGGGCATATTGAACTTGCTACCCCTTGTTCTCACATTTGGTTCTTTAAGAGTGTTCCTACTAGAATTGGTGTATTGCTTGATTTAACACCTAAGACACTTGAGCAAGTGCTATACTATGTTAATTATATAGTCCTTGACCCTAAAGATACTGATTTGCAATTTAAACAAATTTTGTCTGACCGTGAATATAGAGATTTAGTAGAAAAATTAGGATATAACTCATTTAGAGTAGGTATGGGTGCTGAAGCAATTAAGGAACTTCTTGAGAAATTAGATTTGCCTGCTGAAGCAAAAGAATTGACTGAGACTTTGAAGACCGCTAAAGGTCAAAGAAGAATGAAGGCAATCAAAAAACTTGACATTGTACAAAGTTTCATTAAGACAGGAAGCAAACCTTCTTGGATGATACTAGATTGCTTACCAGTATTGCCACCAGAACTAAGACCTATGGTAGTCTTGGAAGGTGGAAGATATGCTACAAGCGACTTAAATGATTTGTATAGAAGAGTTATTAATAGAAATAATAGACTCAAAAAACTTATGGAACTTGGCGCTCCTGAAGTTATTATAAGAAATGAAAAGAGAATGCTTCAAGAAGCAGTCGACAGCCTTATCGATAATGGTAAGAGAGGTAAACCTGTTACAGGCGGTGCTAAACAAAGAGAACTCAAGTCTCTTGCTAGTATGCTCAAGGGTAAATATGGTCGTTTCCGTCAAAACCTATTAGGTAAGCGTGTAGACTACTCAGGCCGTTCCGTTATTGTCGTAGGACCTGAATTGAAAATTTATCAATGCGGACTTCCTAGAGAAATGGCACTAGAACTCTTTAAACCATTCATTATGAAAAAACTCGTTGAAATGAATGAAGCACAAAACTTAAAGAGTGCTAGAAGATTGATTGAGAGAGAGAAACCTGTAGTTTGGGATGTGCTTGAAGATGTTATCAAGGACCACCCAGTACTACTTAACCGTGCGCCAACATTGCATAGACTTGGTATACAAGCATTCGAACCTGTTTTGGTCGATGGTAGAGCGATGAAATTACATCCACTAGTATGTATTGGATTCAATGCGGACTTCGACGGAGACCAAATGGCTGTCCATGTACCATTGTCTATTGAAGCAAGAACTGAAGCAAGACTATTGATGTTGTCTTCTAACAATGTCCTAAAACCTTCAGACGGTTCACCTGTTATGTCTCCAGAACAAGATATCGTATTAGGTATCTACTGGATTACAATTAATAGAAAGGGTGCCGAAGGCGAAGGTATGATGTTCAGTAGTGAAGAAGAAGCACTTATGGCATACTCACTTGGTGTAATAGGATTACAAGCAAGTATCTATGTTATGAGAACTGCTGAATTTGAAGGCGAAATCGTAAGAGGCAGGGTTGAAACAACTGTTGGTAGAATTATATTCAATAGATGTTTACCTCAAAACTTAGGACTTGTTGACAGAACTAAGAGAGAGAATGTACTTAAATACGAAGTCAATGAGACTGTCGAGAAGAAACTTCTTGGACAAATCATTGCTGCCGCTTTCGAGAAAGTTGGACAAACTGAGACAATCAAAACGCTTGATAAGATTAAAGCGTGCGGTTTCAAATACTCTACAATCGCTGCAATATCTATATCAGTATTTGATATGGTTATACCAAAAGAGAAGAAGGAACTTTTGGAAGAGACTCAAAAACTTGTATTAGAGAATGAGAAACTCTACCAAAGAGGTTTCATTACTCACCCAGAGAAAGCACAAAAGAACATTGATTTGTGGAATGCTACAACTGAGAAATTAAAGAAAATAGTCCTTAATAACCTTGATGAATTTAATAGTCTTAAGATTTTGGCTGACTCTAAAGCGAGAGCGAAAGCAGACCAAATCAACCAAATGTGCGGTATGCGTGGTATTATGACTAACACATCAGGTGAGAAGGTTGATATTCCTATTAAATCAAACTTCCGTGAAGGTATGAGTACAATTGAGTACTTTATGGCTGCTCGTGGTGCTCGTAAGGGTGTCGTAGATACAGCGTTGAAGACAGCGGGTTCAGGTTATTTGACTCGTAAACTTGTCGTTGCCGCTCAAGATGTTGTTGTATCCGAAGAAGACTGTTTCGCTTCTAATGGCGAGAAACCTCGTGGTATTGTCGTTAGAGAACTTTGGGGCGATGATGCTATCATCGAGACATTGTCAAGTCGTATTTCTGGTAGATTCTCTGTTAAAGATATTGTTAACCCTAAGACAAAAGAAATTATTGTTAAGGCTGATACAATGATTAGTCCTGAACAAGCGAAAGCAGTTGAGGAAGCAGGAGTCAAAGAAGTTGAGATTCGTTCATTGTCTACTTGTTGTTCAAAACACGGCGTTTGTGCTAAGTGTTATGGTAGAAATATGGCTGGTACTGATGTTGTCAATATCGGTGAAGCTGTCGGTGTCATCGCTGCACAATCTATCGGTGAACCAGGTACTCAGTTGACTATGAAGAACTTCCATAGTGGTGGTGTCGCAGTCGCTTCCGATATTACAAGCGGTTTGCCAAGAGTCGAAGAAATCTTCGAAGCAAGAAGACCTAAGGGTGTCGCTGTCATAACGGATATTGCAGGGCGTGTAAGCATTCAAGAAGTTAACAAGAGATATGAAATCACTGTTACCGCTAAAGATGGCGAACAACAAAATTATCTATTGCCTTATGGTAAGAGATTGAAGGTCGCAGATGGTGATTATGTTGAAGCAGGAGATGCATTGACTGAAGGTTCATTGTACCCTAATGACGTTTTAAGAATTAAAGGTGTTCGTGGCGTACAAGAATACTTAATCAAGGAAGTTTTACAAATCTATAGACAACAAGGTGTTGCTATCAATGCAAAACATGTTGAAATAATCGTTAGACAAATGCTTAGAAAAGTTATGATTGAAGATGCAGGGGATACTGACTTTTTACCAGGGCAAACGGTAGATTTGACAAAACTTGATGAAGTTAATAAGAAGATGCTTGAACAAGACAAAGAACCAGCAACAGCGAAGAGATTATTGCTTGGTATAAGGAAAGCTTCACTCGAGAGTAATTCATTCTTAGCAGCAGCAGCATTCGAAAGCACATCTAATGCACTTACAACAGCAGCAGTATGTGGTAAGATTGACCCATTGATGGGACTTGAAGAGAATGTAATTGTTGGTAAATTGATACCTGCAGGTACAGGACTCAAACAATATAGAAGAATTAATGCGGTTAGAAATGATGCTAAAGCGGAGATGCTCGAGAACCTAGAGAGAGATAATTCAAATAAATACAATTTAGGCGAATAACAAAAAGTGGCTATATTAGCCACTTTTTTTGTATTTATATTATTTGATTTTAAATTTAATTATGTTATAATAATTTAAGGAGAAAGTAGATGCAAAAGAAATTGAGTGCAAGAAATGGAAAAAATATTTATTTTAAAATACTATTCTTTGTGTTATTGTTATCTCTTTTTATACTAGGTATTATTTTTACTACATCTAGTTTGTACGAGAAGAAAGGCGTTAAAGGAGATATTGAATTTCAGTCTATTATGAACTACAAATTTAATGATAGTGATATGACTTGTGAATTACAATCTATTTTATTAGGAACCCCTAATGATATGACAATACCTTGTAAGATAAAAAAAGATGCTCTAGGCAATGTTATTGAACAAGATTTGCAAGGGGATGCTACGGGTGATGATTGGTATACCGTAACAAGCATCGCCAATAATGCCTTTAGTAATTGTGCAGATTTAGAAATAATTAATAACTCAGGGTCTATATTAAGAATTGGCGATAGTGCATTTAGTGGGTGTACTAACCTAAAAAATATTAATTTTAATTTTGATAACATTAACTATGTAGGTACTAATGCTTTCGCTAATACAGCATTTTATAATACTTTGTATGATAGTGCTAATGATAATATCGTAGTAAACGACATACTGATTGGCGTTAAATCAAGTTTAAGCGGGGTACAAGAGTTAGATGGAGTAAGAGTAATTGCAAGTGGAGCACTCGCTGGACAAAATAATCTAACTAATTTAACATTAGGAAGTTCTGTTCAGTATTTAGGCGATAAATTATTTGAGGGATGTACCGCTTTGGAAATAGTTGACATATCACAATGTCAAAACTTAAATATATCTGCCGATGCATTCATTAATAGTAATGACTATCCTTTAGTTATTAAATGCAATACAAATAATGAATACGAAAAAATGTTAAATAACATAACATCACTGACAATAAATATGAATTTATCATTTGAATTTCAAGAAGAAACAACGAATGCAGTCGTAAATGTTGATAATCAAAATATTGTATATGATAAAAGTGAAAGTAACTACAGAACATTTGATACATATCAAGCAAGTTTGCAACCACAAGAGAATGTAGTTTACTCTTCAAGTGTCAAATGGTTATTTGCATCCACATTTCAAGCAAAATACAAGACTTATACAAATATTGAGACACAAAATGTTCTTTCTAAAGTTGTAGAGTCTTACGCTTGTTATTATGAAGACAATAATAGTAATAAGCAAATAGTATTTCAAACTGAGAATGGTTCTATCAATCATGACAATCCAGCGAACATAACATATGAAGCATATTTGGTGCATAACAATAGTTATATTTTTAATCAAGATTTAACTACTACAATGACTCCTTGCTTTACAGGAGATTCTAAAGTTATGTTAGCGAATGGTACATACAAATTAGCTAAAGATATAGAGTATGATGATTTGCTCCTTACTTGGAATTTTGATGAAGGGTGTTTTGCAGCAAGTTATCCGCTATGGATAACAAAGAGCACAACTACGACATATTATTATCTTATTGAGTTCGATGATGGAAGCAATCTTAAGGTTATTGTCTCACATTGTATCTATAGTTTAGATAAAAATATGTTTGTTAAGTCAATAGACTCTATTTTCTCTCAAGAGGGTGCTACAATTTTAAAACTTGCTGTTGATGAGAACGGAAACGCTTTGTTAAATGAAAATAATGAATTTTATCATACAAAATCAAAAATAAAAAGCATAAAAGTTGTTCAAGAAGAAGTATTAGTTTGTAACATAATAACGAATTATCATCTCAATAACTATGTCAATGGAGTGTTGTGTTCTACAAATGCTAATAATATTTATCAAATAGAAGAAGAAAACGAACAACTACAAATGAAATTTAATCAACAACAGTTAGACGCTAGAAAAAATGGTGTTAACACTTTGTACAATTTGGAAGACTTTGAAGGGACATTTATTGATAGAACAATATTTGAAGGAGCAAGAATTGCTGAATTTAAGCCATTAGGTTCTGTCGCTGTAATCGCTAATTATGTAGCGAGAGATATCGATGAGAGCGTAGTTCATCCATATCCAACTAATGAAAATGGTCAAAGAATATTTATAGTGTCAACTAGCGAAGGTTACAAAGAATGGTTTGTAGACGGGGAGTTATTCACATTACCTACGCCTACAAATGTTGATGGAAAACAATTTGTTGGATGGTATGACAATGGTAATGGTAAGTATTATTCTGCTGGCGATACTGTAGAAATATATTTGAATTCTCATTTTGTAGCAAAATGGGCATAAAGATAAAGAATGAGTACATTATTTAGGTATAATAATGTATTCATTTTTTATATAAACTTGTTTATAAATAACTGACACAACATTTGTTATTCAATATATTGACATTTTTTGCATAAAATGATATCATAATATTATGAAATGTTTGTATATTTGTAACCCTATGAGTGGGAAAAAGAATAAAAATAACTCTAAGATTATCAGTAGATTACAACAAAAATTTGATGTTGTTGATTTTGTTGAAACGCAATATAAAGGGCATTTAATAGATATTTTGAATGACAAATATCAAGAGTATGATACAGTCGTTTTGACGGGTGGTGATGGGACTTTGAATGAAGCAGTCAATGCGCTCGCAGAGAAAGAAAATGCACCTTGTATTGGATACATTCCTAGTGGTACCTGTAATGATGTAGCGAGAAGCCTAAATATACCAAAGAATGTTGATAAAGCATTAGATATAATTATGCGTGGAAATGTCTTTGAGTATGATTTAATGAAGGTCAATCAAAGTTATTGTATATATGTATGTGGCATTGGTATTTTCACTTCTAGTTCTTATGATACTAAACAATCTACAAAAAGGAAAATGGGGCGTATTGCTTATTTTTTTCACGGCATCAAAGATGTTGTATCAGGCAAAACTTTTGAAGTGAAATTTGAGAGTGAACAACTAAATTATGAAGGTAAGGCATCATTGTTGTTGTTCATTAATTCAAAGAGCGTAGCAGGTTTTAAACTTAACAAAAATGCTGTATTAGATGATGGCAAGGTTGATGTTTGCCTATTCTGTGAGAAAGATAGTCGCAATTTTGTACCTTTATTTAATAAAATTAGAATTGCAAGAATGTTTCTATTCGGTTATGGTAGACTAAAAAATAATTCGAAGGTCAAGGTCGTAAGTACTAATTATGCTAAAGTGAGAAGTTGTATGATTATTAATAGAGACGGAGAATGTGGTGAGTGCACTAACTTTGAATTAAAGGTTATACCTAAAGGAATTAAGATTATTTGTTAGTGTAATCATTGATATTATTTTTATATTATAGAAATAAGACAATAAGGTATATAGGTTTATTCGCATTATATGTCTAATATTCTAATAATCTAATTTATGTAATATTATAGTGTAGTTTACAACTTAAATGATAATCTATAAATATAAAATATTTAATAATTAAGTTTGTAATTTATTAATAATTATTTTAATAAAATATGATTTGAAATAAATTTTAAAATTTAGTTAACAAAAAAAGGAGTTAAATAAATGAAGTTTGATATAATTACTCAAAATGACAAAGAAGGAAAGCACTTTGCTATTTGGGACCCAGAGATAAATAAGACAGTGATTGAGTTAGTATTGAGAAACAATTTAGGTGGAACATTAGAATATGAAGTTACCAGTAAGAATAAAAAAATAAAAATGATTATTCCTAATACAGACCAATTAAGTGCTAAATTGGATAAAATAGGCGATATAAATATACTATATATAATTGATACGAATAAGGAGAACCCTATACCAATTTATTTTACGGATGAAGGAGCACTAATTTTGCCTCCAATAAATAGTGGAGTTCTAGTCGGCGAGAATAATGGAAATTATTTGTTTGTTGCCAAAGACAAAAATAATAATGATATTAGATTATCTTATTCAACAAAAGATAAAGTTACGAAGATTAAAGATTTCGCTGTAGTTAATGCAGAAGGGAAGGCGACACAAGGGCATACTTTTATTGAAGAGAATGATATTGTGAAACTAGATATTGCTAATGTTAATAATGATATTAAAATTTACTCAGTCAACAAAAATAAAGAAAGTTGCGTATACGATTTAGGATTGCATTTATTATTAAGGAGAGATTTACAAAATGAGAAAATTTGAAATAGTTAATAAGAGAACATCATCAGTAGATATTAAGATGCCACAAAGAGCGACAAAGTATTCAGCAGGTTACGACTTTTATTCTCCAACTAATTATGTATTACAACCTAATGAAATGAAATTAATTTTTAGTGATATTAAGGCACAAATGGAGAGTGATGATGTCCTTATTTTGTGCACTACAAGTGGAATGGGCAAAAAAGGCATAGTACTTGCTAATTCAATTGGAGTCATTGATGCAGATTATTATAACAATGTTAACAATGAAGGGAATATCGGTTTTATGCTAAAAAATACAAGTCAAGCGCAATACGAGATTAAAGTTGGCGACAAAATAGGGCAGGGTATATTTGTGAAATATTTGACAGTCGAAGATGAGAACGTTGTAGATAAAGAGAGAGTTGGCGGATTTGGTAGTACTGTAACTACTAACTAAGATTTATCTTGTATCTTATCTAAATCAAAAATATTTTATAAATAATTATATAACTAAGTTAAAAAAGGCTATTTGATTGTATTATAATAGTCTTTTTTGTTATTATAGTATAATTTAAATTAAGCACAAAATACCTACATTCTTATAAAGAATGAAGAAAGTTATATAAGTATTTACATTAGAAGGTAGTTAGTTTGAATGAAATAATAAGAGTTATGTATTCATTAAGTGCGTTTATAAACTATTAAGTTGACACTAACAAAATTATATGTGATAAAAATTAGTCAAAAGGTAATAAATGATTTTTATATTTTGTCTAAAAATAAATATCACTTATATTTAATGTAAGATTGTAGTTATCTTATAATTTAAAATAATTGCATTTATTGTGATTAATATTTGTGCATTAAATAATAGTTAAATTAAATTTGCTATCTAGTATCAATGTTATAAATTATCACAATGTAGTTTAAAATCATATATAATATCGCTAAAAAAGTTAGTTATGTTGCATAAATAATAAAATTGATTATATGAAATAAGAATTAATATGTTATTAAATAAAATTTATAATACGATTTATTTAAGTATTTTAGTCTTCTAAAACTAATATTATGCTGTAGAAAATTTTAAGTGTTATGAATAGATATAAAATACAAATATTCACAATCATACTTTTGTTATTATTAGTATTAAGTTTATTAATACATTATGTTTTATGTTAAATTTGATTTCGTTCGACAAGATATAAAAATTATAACCTATTACATTGCATACTATCTAATAAGATATATGACTTGCAAAATTATTGAATATTATTTATGAATGATTATTATAATAAAAAATAAAATAAGAGTATTTAAGAATAATATATATAGATTTTGCATATTATTATATAAATCAGCGTAAGTTACAAAAAAAATAAAAAATTTGTAAAAAAGTGTTGACATTTTGTATAAAATATTGTAAACTATAAAAGTCGCAATAAGAAGACAAATATCGCGGGGTAGAGCAGCTTGGCAG
>CALVIT010000045.1 GCA_944331845.1 uncultured Clostridia bacterium | reverse complement strand
AAATTCTGCTTCAACTTATGGAATAGATATTACCGAATATCTATGGGGTGGAGATAACCTTATATATGTATATACTACAGATGTCGATGATGAACATTTCTTAAGGTCTCCTCGTTCTCAAGTCGCTGACTACAATTATGTAAAACAATTTGTCGCTTTGTACAACCTATCTATCTATAATAATACTGAATTATTACAGCAATTCTTAAGATTTGATAGTTTTACCGTTACAGGCTTGACTCAAGATGAGATTATGGGACTAACATATACTATCAGTGCTTATAATGTGTCAACAGGTCAATTAATTAAGACAAGAGATGATATGTTAGCGACTGCATATAATGCTAATACATTTGAAATAAATATCACAGAATTTGTCAACAACATACCGGGAATCTATAACTTTGTAATTAAAGTTAATTCATATTCAACACAGAAGACTATCGATGCTGGAGTAATAAATATTACTATGGCTGAGAGCGATGAAGTCAGCATTCAATATAAGCACCAATTATATGCGGATATGCTAGACTTAAGTCTACTTGTTATAGACTCGGAAGGGAATGAAAGAGACATTAATGGTGGACTCGAGATGCGAGAAATGTGGCTATCTTATGATGTTACATTTAGTGAAGAGTACTTGCGCTCAGTCAATGAGTTGTTGTATTCATTCTATATTAATCAAAAAGAGTATCATTTGACTGTTCCATTCTCTTATGATTTAATTGGTCAAACAGTCAATGCTAATGGTCAATTATTTAGTGAAGGAAATGTAATTGACTTTGTAACAACTGTTAAAATAACAAGTTACCTTAATAATGTTAAAGAAATCATAACTTTAAGCGTCGACTTAGTACCTATGATAACAACAGGCTCATTCAATATTTATATGAGCGGTATCATTAATATTAAAGCAAAATCGCTTGAACAAGGTTTCTACTATGAATCAAATTATCAACCTGATTATCTAGTATATAACTATGTATTAAGGTATATGACTCCAACAGGTCTTGAACTTGTTGTTAGAGATGATGGACTTCATTATATAAAATGGGATGAGCCAATTCATCCACACGTCGACAATTATTATAAATTAATTGAATCATTCAATGTTACTATATATTCCGAAGGCGTTTTGACTGAAGATGGTAAAGTAATAGACCCACATAGTACTAGGGGAAAGAAACATTCTGTTGACTTTAACCCTGAAGACATAATAAGTGAGAATGGTTATCTATATTATTTAGTTGAAGACATATTATTTGCAGGAAATAACACTATATCATTAAAGTGTAATGCTTCGCCAACAAAATATTACCTTGAATCTGAGACTATCACTATTGTAGGTCAAGCATTTATCAAAAAACTTGCTACCCCTGAATTTTTGGTTCAAGATTTGGATACAAATAAGACAGGTAATGATAGAGCGAATAAGGGCGTTGAAATAATTATAACTAACTATGATGGAGTATTAGACTACGACCAACAATTAATGCAAGTGCTCAATTATAACAAAGATGCACTATATAGATTAACAATAACAAGTCAATCAAGGTGCTTAAGTGATGAGATTAATCCTACTCAACCAGAATATATGTCTTATAGCATAGATTTTAAAGTTAATAGATACGGATTATTCGAAGTTGTTAGTGGAAATGAATTCGATTTATATAAGAGAGTAACATTTACGACTAATGACAACAAGGGAAGATTGCATATTGTTTGGAAATTAGATGAACCCGGCGAGTATACATATACTGTGCAAGCGTTAGGGAATGATAGTTATTTCACAAGCGATAGTGAAATGAATCAAATTATTCATCAAACGACTTATAATGCACCTGACCTAAGTATGAGTATTACAGCTTATCATAATGTGAATGGTGTAGACACAGTTAGAGATGCTAACCAAACTACAAAAATTAGTAAAATAGTCCTTAATTGGCAAACAAATTTAAGTAGATTCTATGGTGCTAGTTACACAATCAATATTGTAGGAACATTCAATAAGGGCGAGACTACTACTGCAGAGTGCTTAAATAATATTGTTGTTACTAATGCTACTTCAATCACATTTAGTCCTACAGAAAATAGTGAAGTATTTGATATTATAACGAAGCGACCTGCAGACTATAGATTTAGTATTTATAGCAATCAAGCAATGGCTGAGATTTACGAAGGCTCAACCGAACTAGACAATGGATATATGCTATACTATCAAGCATACAATGAGAATGGTAGGTTGCCTGTTGAGAAATCATATAACTATTTGTTACAAATAAATACTCCTTTAGATACAAGTATTTATGAAATTAATGATAAAGTGTATATCAAAACAAAGATTCCTGAGTACATAATTGATGCAAATATTCAAAATCAAATATCTCAAATTTTTGTTACTTATGGAATATTGCAACTTGACCCATCATTTAACTTAGGTAATGATACTTCTCCTAAATCTAACTCTAATTCTAAAGCACCTATCTTGTTAGGCGCAAGTGTTGAAGGCGGGGAAGATGGGTACTATTATGTAGATATAACAGGCAAGTTGTATCCAAGTTATAATAGGATAACATTGTCATTTAATAGCATTGAAGCACAAAACTTTGTTGAGAGTGAAGAAGATACAATTGAGTATGAATATGTTGTTACATTACAACAAATCGCAAGTATAGATATAACAAATATTTATAATAGCAATCACTATGTGTCAGGTTTTGTTGTATCATTCGATAATGTAGAATTCAACAAATATTTTGCATACTTATTAGAGATAAATGGAACAAAATACAATGAGAAGTTCTACAAGAAGTTATTATTAATTGTTGACCCTAATCAATATGTAGCGGGCGATAGAAATAATTATAGGTATGTAACTTGTTATGACATAACAAGCGGACTATTTGAAGAAGTAACTTTGGATAATTATTATACACGCACGACAAATGGGAATGATTATGTTTATACTAGATACAACTATTCTCCAGCGTTAAATTCTAATTCATTTAATAATTTGATGACATTTGCTATATTGGTTGAAGGCGGTCTACCAGATAATTATGAATTCAGCATTACGACATTAGGTGAAGTCAACAAAGATGGTTCAAAGAATGAGTATCTTAAGAATTTACCTACAGCGACATCTACGACTTCTTCTTCTCCAAGTGATTTTGCCTACCTTATGAAAGGTACTTTGAGAGAAGCAAATGTAGAAGTGGGAGTAATGCAAGATGGAACTTTTGTAGGGTCTAGAAATAATACTACTAACGACCATTTAGCATACATTTTTGACAATGATAATGCTAGTGCTAGCGATTCATATGTGTATATTAACTACATTCAAGGTGCTGACACTACAAGTTATACAAAGTACGATGATAAAATAATGTTGAAGGTAACATTACAGGATACACAGGCATTATTCTATACATTACAAATTACAAATCTAACAAAGCGAAATAGTATAACGCTCAATGTAAATAATGCTTACAAAGGTATTCATAATAACTTAATATTAGCATACGAGAATGGTAGATATGTATCTACAATAGATGGCGTCAAAGTGGCTATTGATGGAGAGTATTGGGTAGTATATATTGATTTGATGGCTTTAAATGGTGGAATATTCACTGATAATGGTAAATATGAGATATATGTTAAGGCTATTAATGAGAACTTTATCATTAATGAATTTAATGAGCAAGAAATAATATATGATTCTACAGAAGTAAATTCTATATCTAGATTTGTCGCTAGGTACGATAGAGTTACAACACCTTCATTATCTTATACTCCAAATATAGATACAGATAACACTAATTTTGGTATTTTTAAAGTAACTAATTTCTTAGCAGTTAATGAGATTCTTAACAAGAGTACTGCTAATAATATTGTGTATAGCGTTATTATCCAATACGCAAGTTTTGGACAAGAGTTCTCAAGTAGTAGACAACTTGTCATTGAGAGTCAAAGATTTGATGGAGTTAATATAGGTGTCAATAATGATTCATTCATTATTAAAGAGACATATATTAAAGAAGCTCTAGATGCTCTTAACTTTGATTTAGGTATTACAAATATAAGAATTATGTTTGATGTTCGTGAGAGCAACTTCATTTGGGATTCATTGTATTCAAAAGAGAATGTATCATTTACTTATAGAGCGTATATTAATGTTCCAACTTTTGCAAGCAATGAAAGAGAATTTAATGGTTCTGGGGCTTTCTCAAATAGTAGAACAATATACACTGATAATTCATTTAATACAAGACAAAGAGAACTTGCTACACAAGTAGATATTAGATATGATTTGTCTTCTACATCTTATGTAATGTATCAAACTAATTGGGAAGTAGAATTTGCCGTTTGGTTAGAAAACAATTCTAATGACAAGGTATATTGGACTTTACCATTTGGTAATGATATAGTTTCTATTCTCAAATATAATAATTCTAGTGGCAATAATGATGGATTAATAGGACAAATATTTGATGCTAGCAATACTGCCCTAAATTATGGAAGATATACAATTCATATTCAAATAAATAGAATTGTAGATTATGGAGATACAGTAGGTGAAGATAAAGTAGTATTTGATAATCAAATTTTAACTAAGACAATTGACATTAAAGCGAAATTGAAAACTCCTACTTCAATAGAACTAAATTACGATGATGCTGATAGGGTTATAGATAGTGTAAGTGTATCTTTTGAATCTAGAAATAAAACCTACCTTGATGACTTCCTACCAGGACAGGCAACTGTATATTTGTCATTCTATAGGAATAACTCACAAGTTAGAACTTTGAATCTAAATATAAATAATCTAACTACAATGACTAGAACTTTGAGTCCATACTTAAGTGATTCAGGTGATTATATCGCATATGGTTATATCGCAGTCAATACGAGTGCGTATGATTCTGAGTTCATTGAACCTTCGGATGAAATTGAGTCAAATGAAGTTAGTATACCTTATGAAGTCGGTATATATAATGCTGACTTACAAGTGTCGGAAGAAAATGATGTAAGTTTGGATATTCAAATTCGTAAAGTAAGGAATATTAATAACGATGGAGCTTCTAACTTTGAAGGTACGAACCTAAATGCAGAATTATTTGATTTTAATGTCGAAGTAATTAGTTATACAAGAGGCGTGGTTTTAACAGCGTCTGGGTCATTGAGTGACATTGAAGAGACCTTAACTAATAATTTTAATAATATTAATAACAATATTAGCGATAGCGGTACTTTAAGTAATTTCGCACCAGGAGCATACTATCTTAAGATTAGTACAGATGGTTGTAACTACCTAGGTACATACTATGAACCATCACAAGATTACTATGCTGCAGACGAATTGAGAAATGGAAGTACTTTGTGTAATGCTACAACCAACAAGAATAGGTCTGAATTTAAAGCAGGCAATGAGTCTAAGGGGTATGAGTGTAAGTACCATGTAGGGTATACCGAATGGAGTTATACTAATGTAAACTACTTAAGAAATAGTAGTTCAAATAAAGGGTATATTTCAGAAGCACAATTACCATCTGATAAAGTTATTAAAGATAGTTATGGTAGAGCAATTAAATTTGTTATGTACGCATTCCAATCTAATACTTATTCAGGAAGAGAAAGCGGTAATTCTACAAAAGAATTAACTACACAAACTACAGTGTTTAGTAATTCAGTGTCTACTAGTGGCTTTACACAAAGTGTAAATATCTATACAGACAATACTTCTTATAGTTCGCCAAGTTCTACTGAAAGTAATGAAGGACAAGGAATTGATTTGCTTGTAAAAATTGACTTAAATTCAAGAATGCTTATAAATTGTAAGAATTACATTTCAGTTAACTCTGAGCATGCGAATAGTTATGACACAGCAAAGGGTGTGTTGACTTATGCAGGAGTTCAGGAGGTAGGCGGAAAAGCGAAATATCAACCTAAACAAAAGCGGTTACCTGCACCAAAGAGTCTTTCATTAACTGTAGAATTTGATGATGGCGGACCTTTGGGTTTTGCTTCAAGAAAATTTATAATAAAATGGAGTATAGATAATAGCTATTCAAGTTATGTAGATAAATATCAAATATATGGATATCAAGATTATCATGGAATATTTAAAGAAGATACTTTTGCTTCGTTTGTAGATGGATTACTTACAGGTGGTGTACTCATGGGGGGAATTTTTGCAGTTGGTTCAGCCATAATGGGTGAAGATGGTCATATAGACAAACTAAATGTTAACCTAACTACTTCAGCAACAAATATTGATTTTACAAAGAGAAATCATTTATCGGGATGGGATGATGCTTTATATAACCCATCAGATGGTTTTTGGAGCTTTATACCTACATTACAGTGTTCAGATTCAGCACAATATTTAATATATGTTGGAGCAATTTCGAATACTACAGAATATGCTGATTCGTATTTTTCAGAAGTAATGACAGATAATTATTATTACAAGGGCAGAGTAGATTCAACGTAAATAAACTCATGCAAAATTGAATAAAATCAAAATATGTATTGACAAGATTTAATGTTTGTTGTATAATGTAAACAGAAATTAAATTTCTAAAGAAAAAGGAGTTTTATTATGACAAACAATGAATATGGAATGGATGAATTAATGACAATCGCTCAAGCCATTCAAGATTCACACAAGAACGATGAATTTAATGCACAAGATAATGGCGTTAAAGATAATCAAGAGAATGCGTTGAGATATTTTTTCAATAACCTTAATAATGAAGTTTCAAATCAAGATGAAGCTACATCTCAACAAACTTCACAAAAGAATGTTATTGATATTTCAAACTCAAATGAAGGACATAAACAAAAACTAGACAACAATGTTTTTGCAGTATTTGATACTTCAAAATTAGAAGAAGATGAATTGACACCAAGACAAGAAGATTTGGTGGATGATATTGATGAAGCATTGAGAAATATCGCTAATTTAACCGATGATGAAGTTAAACAAATTTACAATCAATTAAAAGAAAATTTTTACGCAGACAAAGAAGGTAAAAAGTATTTCAAGAATAGCAAAAAGATTGTAAAAAAGATGATTAAGAGTGATAAGAAGAGAACACAATTAAGACATCTTAAGAAGGGTAAATGGTTGTCAGTTGCAGCACTTGCATACGGTATATACCTTGGAATTGAAAGAGGTGGCGTTGGTTTAACTTATGTTGTTCAACAACCTACCCAAACAACTGCTGAATATTTATCATATATGATAGGTGGAAATATTGAAACATATATGCAACTTATACCACAAGCAGATGCATTGATTGGAGCGTTTGCTTTGGGTTGCGTACTTTATGCTAGCGGTAAAACATTGGTTAAAATTGACGACCTTAAAACTATGAGAAGATTAATGATTCAAGCGATTGGCGAGAATATGACTTATAGTGAATTAAATGCTGTTAGACAATCTTTGAAAGGTAAGGGTGAAAGCGTTAAAGATGCTATGATTACTTACCCATTAAAAGATTTTGGTAAGAGTGTTGAGACACTTGCTCGCGAAAAATATGAGAAAGAAGAGCAAGACACTAAAGAACAAAAGAATCGCGAAGATGACGGAAGAGAACTTTAATTATTTTTGTGATTAGTAATTGATAAAAATTGGTCCTATGCGCGTTACTTAATACAAATTTGAGAGTCTGTTGTATTAAGCAAAGCATAGGACCTTTTTAACTACAAGCACCTAACTACAAGCACCTAACTACAAGCACCTAACTACAAGCACCTAACTACAAGCACCTAACTACAAGCACCTATCAACAGGTACTAATTATTAAAGTATTATGAAAAAAAATATTTTATCATTAATAACATAATTTATTATTTGTAATATACAATATCAATATTTATAACATTTGATATTAAATTTATAGTAATTATTTAAATAATACAATGTTATATTGTATAAAATGGGGTATAATTACAATAGAACATTAATTTATAAATTAAAGTATAAGAAGAATAGAATAAAATAAAGAAAAAATACAATCACGAGTTGACTCGTGATTGTAGTGTAAAGACAAATCTTAATACAAAATACATTAAATATAATACATATTTTAAAACAATCTATTGTCTTTTTTCTATATAAGTTTTGTATTAAATATTGTGTATGCGTTTTGTATAATATGATGCACATAATGTTTGTGTTAAATATCACATATAATGTTTGTATTATATAGGTTATAATAAAAAATCACGAGTTTACTCGTGATTTTTTATGTTTATTTAAGTTCTTCACTTAGTTTTTGTATTGCTGTTTTAATTCTTCTAATACTTTCATCTTTTTTAAAGACAACAAAGAGTTCATAAGCACCACCTGCACTTGACATTTTACCTGATAATGCCGCTCTAAGTGGCCATAATACTTGACCATTCTTGACATTTTGCTCTGTTATAAATTCTTTGACAACATTTGTTATATTGTCTTTTGAATAATCATTTGTTTTTTCTAATATTGGTAGAATTTTTGTTAACATTTCTAAAGCGATGTCTTTAGTTACTTTGAGTTTTTGGTTTTCAAATATTTCATTTGTGTAGTCTGGTAATTCGTTGATAAAATCTAATACATTGTCAATATCGCTATAACATTCTATTCTTTCTTGTAATAAGTCTGCCAATTCTTCGTAACTGTATTCGGTAGGGAATCTATTTAATTGCGGTTTAATAAATTCAAAAAATTCTTCGCTAGACATTGCCTTATAGTATTCTCCATTCATCCACTTAAATTTCTTTAAGTCAAATACTGAAGAAGATTTGTGAATCTTATGATAATCAAATTCTTCAATTAATTGTGATAAACTAAGAATTTCTTGTCCGTCTTCTGGAGACCAACCAAGTAGGGCGATATAATTAACAATCGCTTGTGGTAAGAAACCTTCTTTAAGTAAATTATTGACGCTTGCGTGTCCTAATCTTTTTGACAATTTTTTGTGCTCTTCATCCGTAATGTGTGGGCAATGAATGTATATAGGTTCATTCCAACCTAGCGCCTTATATAGAAGAGTATACTTTGGTGTAGATGATAAGTACTCACAACCTCTAACTACATGAGTTATATTCATAAGGTGGTCATCAATGATATTAGCAAAGTTATAAGTAGGATAGCCATCTGATTTTATCAATATCATATCTTCTAATTCGCTGTTGTCAACTTCTATTGTACCATAGATAGCGTCTACAAAACTTGTCTTGCCTTCTGGTATTCTCTGTCTAATGACATAAGGTTTGCCTTGCTTAATATTGTTCTCAATCTCTTCTTTTGTAAGATTTGGGCAATTACACTTGAATTTTTCGAAAGCGTTATTTTCGCAAGTCTCTTCTTCAATCTCTTCTTTGCCACAAAAACAATAGTAAGCGTCGCCTTGTTCAACAAGTTGTTTCGCATACTTTAAATAAATACCTTGCTTAACTCTTTCGCTTTGTTTGTATGGGCCGACTTTGCCTTCCTTGTTAGGGCCTTCATCATAATCTAGGTTACAAACTTTTAGTGTATCAAAAATTACTTTCTCAGCATCTTCGATAAATCTATTTCTATCAGTATCTTCGATTCTAACAACGAAAGTACCTTTGAGTTTTCTTGCTATTAAATAACAGTAAAGTGCTGTTCTTAGATTGCCCACATGCATATAACCTGTTGGACTTGGAGCAAATCTTGTTCTTACAATTCCTTCATCTTTTTTATCCATAATATCCTCACATAAATATTTTGATTATAACAGTTTTGTTAACAAATGTCAACAAAATGTATGTAGACTAAAGAGAAATATACTCTACACATTGATTTTGTTAGGTAAAAATAAGTAAATAAATTAAAAATAAAAATAATTACAATAATGTTAATAATTATATGTGTATATTAAATTATCACAAATAAGTAAAAATATTTATAAATTATGTTTAAATATTTTGAAAATACACAAAATAATGTTAAACTATACAAATAGGAGAAATTAATTAATGTCTTTGACAAAAGAGAAGAATATTATTGACAATAATACAAATCAAATAAATAATGATGATAACAAAAAAACAAAAAGTACCTTTAAGAAAGTTTGGAATATTATTTCGTGGGTGCTAGTTTCTCTTGTGTGTGCATTGTTGGTAGTTATTTTTATATTATTAATGATAGGTTATAAACCTGCAGTTGTATTGACTCCTAGTATGACTCCTTCTATTATGCCGGGTGATTTGATTGTGTATAAGTCGGTAGATGCTGACAAAATAGAGATTGGGGATGTCATTACATTTTGGCCATCTGCTGACTCGCAGGATGAGCAAGATTTGTCGGTTACACATAGAGTTAAGGAAATTAGAGATGACGGCGACGGAACATATACATTTATAACTCACGGCGATGCTAATGGCGAAGAAGCGATAGAGACAGTACCTCAAGAAAGAATTATAGGTAAAGTATATATTGTGATTCCTTGGGTAGGTCAGCTATTTTTGTTTATAAAAAATAATTTATTCGTGGTAATATTTGGAATTATATCAATTATTTTGGTATACTATCTCGTGTCAATGATTGTAAAAAGCAAAAAAAACAAAAATACTAATAACACAAATGATAATATAGATAATAATCTTGCACAAAATCAATAAATATAGTTAATATAAATACAAAATCCTAAATTTATAATTATTTAGTGAATATAACATAATAAGTATAAAAATTAATATATAATGTTATCAATTTTAATAAATTAGGTTATAAACAAAATTTGGGTTATAGGTAAATAAATATAATATAATTTACTAGACTTAATACATACAATTTTAATCGATATTAATTATGGTATTTTATAAATTATATGTTATACTTTTTAAGTAAAATAGTCCTTATGGACTATTTTTTATTACCTACTATAATAAATATAGTGCATTAAAAATTTTTATATGTTGTAT
>CALVIT010000044.1 GCA_944331845.1 uncultured Clostridia bacterium | reverse complement strand
CACATAGTGCTAAAATACCTTTGTCAGTTGACACTGCTAAGGCTATTGACCTAGCGGGTCGTGATGTATTGGAAGCTATCAATAATAGCGTTACACCTAAGATTATGGAATCTGATACCATCGCTGCAATATCTAAAGATGGTATTGAATTGAGAGTTAGAGTTAGAGTTACAGTATGTACTAACATTAGTAGATTAGTCGGTGGTGCTGGAGAAGATACAATTCTTGCTCGTGTCGGTGAGGGTATAGTAACAACAGTTGGTGCTAAGAACTACAATGAAATTCTTGAGAACCCTGATTTGATTTCAAAAACAGTTCAAGCGAAGAACTTGGATGCTGGTACTGCGTATGAAATTTTGTCAATAGATGTAGCGGATGTCGATGTCGGTAAGAATGTTGGTGCTCAACTTAAGATTGACCGTGCAAATGCTGACAAACAGATAGCACAAGCGAAAGCGGAAGAGAGAAGAGCAATGGCTGAAGCATCAGAACAAGAAATGATAGCGAGAACACAAGAGATGAAGGCACAAGTATTGCTTGCTGAATCTGAAGTGCCTAAGGCGATGGCTGATGCGTTTAGAAATGGAAGACTAGGTGTTATGGACTATTATAGAATGCAAAATATGGTAGCCGATACTTCTATGAGAAATTCACTTGCTGGTACTACAAGCAAAACAGCACTTGAAGCACCTACTCACGATGGTAAAGATAAGAAAAAAGACAATAAAAAAAGTGAAGATAATGAATAATGATTGAGTGCAAGCATAGAATGCTTATGCACTCTTAATTTAGAATTTGAGGTGAAGTTATGTCTGCAGTTTGGTGGGCGATTATAGCGATTGTTGCAATATTTTTGGTTATAGTTGTGTCTAGGTTGACTGTTAAATTAAAGCAAAAGAGCAAACAACCTAAAGCAGAGAAACCAAAAAAGGAAAAGGTTGTCAAAGAGAAGAAAGAGAAACAACCTAAAGCGGAGAAAGAACCAAAAACCCCTAAAGAGAAGAAAGAGAAACATAGTAGTGAATTTATAAGACCTACTGATGTTGCTTGGGCGAAGTTGAGAGAGAAACAAAAATTAGAGAAAGAGCGTAAAGAGCAATTAGCGAAAGAAAGAGCAGCGATGCATACTTTAGGCGAAGGCGAGAGCGATAACCCTAATTTTGTTGATGAAGATAACAAGGAAGAAGAGAAGGTGCTTCCTGACAAGCCTCAAGGTTTGACAACTGAGAAGACAAGCGAACTAGCGGAAGAGATTAAAGAATTATCACCAGAAATGAAGGCATTGTTATTCGGCGATGTTTTAGATAAGAAAACTAAATAATCATTATAAAAGCATTTAACAGCAATATCTGTTAAGTGCTTTTTTTTGTAAATAAATACTACTGAATTTACAAAATGTATTATATTTTATAGCATATATTAATATATTATAATAGAGGGGCTATGGAGTATTTAGATTTTTTTAAGGATAGCATTGATGAATTAGAGTTTAAGTGCTATTTTTGCAAGTCTTATGTATATTTGATGGGAATTAAAGGATTAAATCATTGTTCAAATGATGAAATAATTGTGTATCTAAAGAAGAAAAAATTTCTAATAAGTGGCGAACAATTACAGATAGAAGAATTATCAAAAAATGAAATACGAGTTAAGGGTAAAATTTTATCTTTGTCTATTATTTAGTATTAATAAGGAATTGTTATGAGAAAATGCAGAATTTCAGTAGTAGGAAATAATTTTCACATTTTTTTGAATGCTTTGACTATAAGAAATATTGTTATCAAGAACATTGAATATAAAGATGACTCTATGATATTTGATACTGATTTTAAAAATTTTGATAGACTAAAAAAACTTTTTGAACATTCTAACTATCAAATCAATATCATTAAATATCCTAAATATTCGACCACCAAAGAATTTTTTTATAAAAATTTAGGAGTGCTAATAGCACTTTGTTTAGTTTTTATAGCGTTGTTTACTTATAGTCAAAGTATTTGGCAATGCAAGATTTATGGAAATGAAATTGTAAGTGAAGATGACATTATTTCTTTACTCAATCAAAATGGGATAAAGAAGGGGGTCAGTAAGAGTTCTATAGATATAGACAGCATTCAAAAATTACTACAAAATAACATTGAAGACATTGCTTTGACATCAGTCAATGTGGTTGGTACAACCTTAGTTATAACAATAAGTGAGAAGATAGATAATACGAATATCTTAGATAATACGCAACCTATAGTTAGTGATTATGATTGTATTATTACAAGCATTAAGACAATCGCAGGTACAGCATTAGTGCAAAATGGCGACAAGGTAGCTAAAGGCGAGACTATAATCGCTAATTATGTCATCGACAATGAAGGCAATCAAATACCATCTAAGGCAGTCGGTGAAGTGTACGCTGATATTTACTATAATTATACTAAAACATATTTTGCAAATGAAATAGTGCTAGAGCGAAGCGGTAAAGTATATAGGTACAATGACATAGAGATTTGTGGTCTTAAAATTAATGGAAAGAATAATTCAAAATTTGATAAATACGAAGTTGAGACAAGAAGTTATTATATTCAAAGTGCGATACCTATTCTAGTTACTGAGCATACAGTATATGAATTAGTTGAGACTAATGTAGAGAATGATTTGTCAAATGTCGAAAATTTGCTTGAAAGTACAACAAATTATGCAAAAAAATACTATAATGTATGTAATTATGATGATATAATTACAAATTTGTCAAAAACTGAAGATAATGTAACTATTTCAATAAGTTTTGTCGTTAACAAAAAAATTGTTTAAATTTTATCAAAAACTGTTGTTAAATTTGATAAAATATGCTACAATAAATTAAGTTAAAGCAAAAGACAAGGAAGGTGCATTATGTTCAAGATTAATAATGACAATTCGTACCCTATTAATGAGAAATTATTACAAAAGGCATCTAAAGCATTATGCAAAATAGTTAATCAAAAAAATAAAAAATTTTATGCTATTTTAACTTTTGTAGACAAAGACAAAATTCAAGAGATTAATAGAGAGTATAGACAAAAAGACAAACCTACTGATGTCATTTCATTTAGAATGTTAGATAATGCACTACAGACTAAAATTAACAAAAAGAATTATCCTTTTGATTATGATAGACAGGAGAAAAAAGTCTTTATCGGCGAACTATTTATATGCTTTGAAATCGCTAAGAGTCAGAGCGAAGAGTATGGGCATAGTTTAGATAGAGAGATTTGTTTTCTAGCAGTGCACGGACTATTACACTTGTTAGGACTAGACCACGAAGCAGAGTTTGAAAGGGCGGTTATGTTTGACCTTCAAGAGAAAACAATGGAGAAAATAAAATTAGGGAGATAAGAAATGGATTTTAAATCAGGGTTTGTGGCATTGATTGGGTTACCTAATGTTGGTAAGTCGACACTAATAAATGCTTTGTTGAAGAAGAAAGTATCTATTGTAACACCAAAACCACAAACTACAAGAAATAAAATAATAGGGGTTTACAACACTCCAAATAGACAGATTATATTTGTAGATACCCCAGGTATTCACAAACAAAAAAATAATCTCGACAAATTTATGAACAAAAGCATCGATTCAGCGCTAAGTGATGTTGATTTAATCCTATTGCTTGTCGATGCATCCAAAGTGTTGTATGAACAGATAGCAATTCCCTTAAAAAAGATTGACACAACTAAGATACCTACATTTTTGGTTGTCAACAAAGTGGATGAATCAAGCATTGAGAAGATATATCCACAGATAGACAAACTTAAAGACAATAACTCTTTCAAAGAGATTGTATTCATATCCGCTAAAAAAAGACAAAATCTCAACATACTATTAGAATTAATAGACCCATATTTGACTGACACAGTTAAATATTATCAAGATGAAGACTTGAATTCTAAAAAGAACGATGAGTTCTTAGTTAGCGAGATAATAAGAGAGAAAGCCCTATATTTAATAAGAGAAGAGATACCGCACGGCATCGGCGTTAAGGTCGACAAAATGGAGAAAGATGGTAAACTATTAAATATTTATGCTACAATATATTGTGATAAGCCATCGCACAAAAGCATAATAATTGGCAAGGGCGGTCAAATGCTCAAAAATATAGGTCAAAGAGCAAGACAAGAATTAGAGAAAATCTTTGGCACCAAAATATATATGGAACTTTGGGTCAAAGTTAAGGAGAATTGGAAGGACAGTAGTAGTTTATTAAATGAGTTAGGATTCAATAATGAAGATATATGATATTATGTGTAGAATAAATACATAATATATTAATAGTTGCAAAAACTAAAACGGAGGCAAATTATGAACGAACAAAAGAATGAATTTATAAGGCTTTTGGATAAGGCATTCTATACGACGGGAAATATTGGGTATAGAAATCTAAAAAACATAATTGTTCATCCTGAGTGGTTTCCGTTTTTGAATATAGAGAGCGAGACGGATAAGATGCACACAAAGGAATAGAATGGACAAAGAACTAAAATTTGATGCAATAGTTTTAAGTGCTGTAGACTACAAAGAGTATGACAAATTGTTGACAATCTTCAGCAGTGAATATGGTAGGCAAGTCGTACTGCTTAAAGGGTGCAAGAGACCTAAAGCAAAATTACGCTTTGCAGGACAACCCTTTTTCTTCGGGGAATTTATGGTAGTTAAGGGCAAAGGGTATGATGTCGTAACGCAAGTATCGCCAAAGAGAAGTTTTATGTCGGTTACAACTGATTATGATTGTTATGTCGATGCTTGTATGGCACTTAAGACAATTGACATTTCTTGTCTTTCACAAAAAAGTGAAAGACTATTTTTGCTATTGATTACATATCTTGTAGTACTTGAACAGCACTTAGATTTACATAGTCTTATAACTTGTAAATTTTACATAGAGTTAATAAAACTGTTGGGGTTTGAGATTAATACTGATAATTGTCAAGAGTGTGGGCAAATACTACAAGACAATGTATATTATAATATTAATCATAATTGCATTATTTGTGATAATTGCAAAAAATATGATAGTATACCAATGAGAAATGAAATATTGAAATTAATTAGAATATTGAAAGCAAATAAATTCCTATCTTTGTTAGATAAAAACTTAGATTCTGCCGATATTGAAGCAGTGAAAACACTTGTTTTGAAGGCAATTGAGAGAATATCTAAATAGTTTTGTCAAAAATTTAACAAAAAGAAGGAAAATTGTGATTTTTGGTTGTATAGTATCATAGAATGCAATTTTTAGGGAAAATTGGGAGTTTATTTATTAATGGAGAGTAGATTAAAAGATGGTTTTGTCGCAGAACTAAAATCTCGATGTAGTTTTACCCAAATTGCTTCAAAGTATCTTGAACTAACTAAGAAGGGGAGGACATATTGGGCTAGATGTCCATTCCATTATGAGAAAACGCCATCGTTTTCAATAGATGAATTCGAGGGTTTTTATCATTGTTTTGGATGTGGTGAGTCGGGCGATATCATTACATTCATAAAGAAAGTGGAAGGGCTTAGTTTTATGGAAGCGGTTGAGTTTTTGGCTAAAACTGTTGGGATGGAAGTTCAGTACGATTCTCAAGCAGATATGGCTACAATCGCTGAGAAGAATAGACAAAAAAAACAAGTGCTTAAAGCACTTTTTGACACTAAGGAATTTTACAAAAAACAAATTTATCAAAAATCGGCTATCAAAGCACAACAATATCTCAAAGAGAGAAGAATTAATAGAGCTTCATTAGAAAATTTTGAGATAGGTTATAGTCCAAATTTTAAATTATTAGTTACAGAACTCAAGGCTTTAGGCTATGATGACAAAGTCTTACTTGATGCAGGGGTTGCAAGTGAGGCAAATGGGAAATTATACGATGCCATAGCAGAAAGACTTGTTTTTCCTATCTATAATGCCTATGGCGAAGTCATAGGTTTCTCTGGACGAATCTTAGATAGCGAACTTGACCTTGCTAAATATAAGAACACAAGACAAACAATAGTTTTTGATAAGTCTCGTGCTATCTTTGGATTAAAGCAGGTTATGGATGCTAAAAGAAATAATCATTTCAATAGTTTAATCTTAGCGGAAGGACAAATAGATGTCATTATGCTTCATCAATATGGGTTCCAAAATGCTGTTGCTACGCAGGGTACAGCATTGACAGAGCAACACGCACATATCATCAAAAAAGTATGCGACAATGTTTATGTGTGTTATGATGGAGACTCAGCAGGACAAAAAGCAACTTATAGAGCGTTGGATATTTTGCAGAATGCAGGTCTTAATGTTAAGATTATCACAATACCTAATGGACAAGACCCCGATGAGTTTCTTAAGAAGAATGGACAAGCAGGGTTCCAAGAACTCATTGACAAAGCAGAAGAAGTGCTTGATTATAAGTTGAGAACATTAGCCCAGAATTCTAATATGACATCAAATCAATCTCGCTCGCAATTTTTGAAGAACGCTATAGATTTAATCAAAACATTGCCAACATTAGCAGAAGCGGATGTGTATGTTAACTCTATAGCGAAGTTTGCAAATGTCGCTAACAATGTTGTAAGAGAATCGCTAAATAATGCTATGTCTTCACTTAACGCTAAGAAAGATTCGCCTAAAGAGTTAACGCAGTTAGCACAAAACTTTAGCGATGCGTATCAAAAAGCGGACAAAATCATATTAGCAAGCATTATTCACAAAAAACCTTACATTATTGATAATGTAAATCTAAGTTTTGTCAATACTAATTATCAAAGACTTTATTCTTTGTTACAATCAAAGAAAGAACAAGGTCAAGAATTTAAAATAAGCGACTTGTATGATGTCTTCGATTTTGAACAGGACAAGGATATCGCTGAATTAGTCAATTATAAGTTTTCGGACAATGAAGATAAGGACAAGCAGGAGTACTTAAATTCATTGAATGTAAATAGAATTAGGTATTTAGAAATGGAAATTAAAGATACCGAGACTCTATACAAAAATGCTACAGATTTATCAAAACGAACAGAATTATTAAATAGAATTGGAAGTTTAAGCAAGGAACTTGCTACTTTGAAATCTTCCTTTATAAACTAATTAATGGAGAGTTACGAATGGAAACATTATCACTTAAAGCGGAAGTCAATAAACTTATCGCTATGGGTAAAAGAAAAGGCAATAAAATTAATGACGATGAAATCTATATGAATCTTCTTAAATACGATGCGAATCAAGAACAGATTGATTCCGCTATCAGTAGAATCGAAGAAGCAGGTATTACAGTTATACCAAGCGAAGAGCAATTCAAAGAAGAAGATTTGTATTCAATCGAGAATTTGATTAGCCAAGCGAGTATGGACGACCCTGTCAAAATGTATCTTAAAGACATTGGGCGTCTACCTATGCTGTCGCCTGAAGAGGAGATTGAGATTGCATCTAAGGTCGCTCAAGGTGATGAACACGCTAAGGAACGCTTTATTGAAGCGAACCTAAGACTTGTTATTTCTATTGCCAAACGCTTTGTTAACAAGAGTAGTCTACAATTAATGGACTTAATTCAAGAAGGTAATCTTGGACTAATTAAAGCGGTAGAGAAATTCGACTATAAGAAAGGTTTTAGATTCTCAACATACGCTACTTGTTGGATAAGACAACATATAACTCGTGCTATTGCAGAGCGTGGTAGAACTGTAAGATTGCCTGTGCATATGGTCGAGACAATACACAAACAGTCCAAAGTAGCAAGAGAACTTTTGCAGAAATTAAATCGTGAACCTACTACTGCTGAGATTGCTGAAGAGATGGGAATACCAGAGTATAAGGTTATAGAGACACAAAGAGTATCTCAAGACCCATTAAGTCTTGAGAGTCCACTTGGCGAAGAAGATGACAGTAAGCGTGGCGACTTCATTGAAGATGAGACAATTAAATCTCCTAATGAATTAACAATGCAAAATCAACTTAGAGAACAAATCTTTAGTGTGCTTAATTTCTTGACACCAAGGGAACAAAAAGTCATAAGGTTAAGATATGGTCTTGATGATGCTCACCCTAGAACACTCGAAGAAGTAGGCAAAGAATTTAATGTAACTCGTGAGAGAATAAGACAGATAGAAGCAAAAGCACGCAAAAAACTTATGAGACCTAATATAACAAAACGACTCAAATCATTCTCGGAGAATTAATGAAGAAGCGACTTGATAAGTTATGTAGTTTAGTAGATGGGGACATCTGTGCTGATATTGGATGCGACCACGGCTATTTATGTGAAATGCTTGTTGAGAAGGGGGTAAAGAAGATTTTTGCTTGTGAAGTTACTACAAAAAATGTCAATAAGGCGAAAGCAAATATAACTAATTATATAAATAGATTTTGTCAAAATGTTGTGATTTATGAAGACAAAGTAACTTATGACGGCGGAGAAGTTTCATTCGTTTTGTCTGATGGCTTTAAAAATTTGCATATTTTGCCATATTGTGCTATAATAGCAGGGATGGGTGGCGAATTAATCCTTAAAATATTATTTGATGATATTTCAAAACTACCTAATACTATAGTTTTGCAACCTATGTCTAAGATTGATGTTGTGCGACAGGAAATTTCTAAATATTACAAAATAATAGAAGACAAAATCTTGTTTGATTGTGGTAAATATTATAACATTATTAAAGCAGTCAAAGGACAAGATAGTCTTAGCGAGTTAGAAGTAATTTTCGGTCGAACAAATATTCAAACAATGCATAGCGAATTTATGGAATATCTAGATAATCTCAAAAGTCGTGCATTAAAAATTAATAATGAACATTTTAAGGAAATATTGAGCCAAATAAAAAAAGTAGAGGATATGTATGAACAAAATTTTAGAGTATCAAAGAATAGAGGGTGAACTTATCAACATTGACAAGAAGATTAGTCAAAGTAATTCTATGAAAGTTATCAATCAAGCAAATGACATAGCAAATAATGCTAAGAGTGAAATGAAGGAACTCGACAAAAAAGCAGGGGAATTAGTAAGTTCTTTTAACAAACTTCAAGACATTATGCAAAAGAATATCCAAAATATACAAAATTTGGAGAAACAAAAAGTTGAAGTCGCAGATAAGCAACAACTTAGAAAACTATATGATAATATTAAGACTGTCAATAATAATCTTAACATTATTGAACAAAGACTTAACGATATTAATAAGAATATAGATTGGGTTTTAAAGAAATTTCAAAAAATCAAAGGGAATGTATCTAATAGTAAAGATAAGAAAATCAAAGCACAACAAGACCTTGAAGAATACAAAAAGTCTTTTGATGATAAGAAAGTCAAATTACAAGCACAATTAGATAGTTTAAAGAAAGAAATACCACAAAATGTATTCAAGTTATATCAAAAGGTTAGAGAAGAGAACATATATCCAGCATTTGTTGAAGCGAACCAAGAAGGCGATGTTATTCGATGCGGTGGATGTAAAACTCAAATACCTGTGGCAGGAATAAATAAATTAAAAAATGATGGCTACATTGAGTGTGAGAGATGTAGAAGAATAATATTCATAAATCAAGACAAATAATATCAATTTGACATAAATCTTCATTTATGTCTTTTTTTTATTTAATATTTCAAATATTTAATAATTGTTAATGTAAAAACTAATTATTTATCACATTGATACTCTAACTCGCATAAAATGTTTAGAGGTATTTTATGTGTGGAATTATTGGTTATGTAGGTAATCTATCAGCAAAAGAAGAGATATTGAATGGACTCAAAATATTAGAATATAGGGGTTATGATTCAGCAGGTATTTGTTGCTTTTATAAGGGAGAATTGAAATTAATTAAGAAAAAAGGTTCTGTAGATACATTAAGTCAAGTTTGTCAGGGACAACTCAAAGATGTTCACTGCGGTATTGGTCATACAAGGTGGGCGACTCACGGAGACCCTAGCGACAAAAACGCTCATCCATTTTTAAGCGAAAATAATAGTGTCGCCATTGTACATAATGGTATTATTGAGAACTTTGAATCTCTTAAAGGCAATTTACAAAAACAAGGAGTACGATTTCGTTCGGAGACAGACAGCGAAGTCATAGCACAACTGCTTCAAAAAAGTAAGTGCGAGAGCGAACTAAAAAAAGTACAAGAATTGTCTAATGTACTTGTTGGGTCATACGCTATAGCGATATTATTTAAAGGACTAGAAAATCAAATTTTCGCTATTAGAAAGAATAGTCCATTAATTGTTGGTAAATCTCCAAATGGTTATTATTTGTCTAGTGATGTTAACGCATTAATTGATAAAACAACAGAATATCATATTATGGATGAAGATGAGATAATTTGGATAGACAATAACGACTGCTACGCATTTGATAAGAATTTGCAAGCGAAAGAGATTGTCTATAAGAAGATGGACTTAGATAAACAAGACATATCAATCGGTAACTTTGAACATTATATGCTTAAGGAGATAATGCAAGTACCAACTGCTATCAAATTAACAATTAATGAATGTGATTCAATGGTTAATCCTTTCACAAAATTACCCAAAGATATGATTAAGAACTTAAAGCATTTAACTATCGTAGGTTGCGGTACAGCATTTAACGCAGGTATGACCGCAGAGCATTACGCTAGAGAACGAGAAATAATAGCAGAATGTGTATATGCGAGTGAGTATAGGTATAGAAAATTTTTGAAACAAGATAATGAAGTTTGTGTATTTATAAGTCAAAGCGGAGAAACGGCTGATACTATCGAAGCATTGAAAATCGCTAAAGAGCATCAAATACCTACCATTGTTATCACTAATGTTGCCACATCTACAATTAATAAACTCGCGGACTATATTATTCCTACCAAAGCAGGACCAGAGATAGCGGTCGCATCAACTAAAGCATACAATGCCCAAATAACCGCTTTATATAATTTAATGGATTACATATACTGCATTAAGAATAAGATTAATTGTAGAACTTGTATTCTTAAAGATAAATTGTATGATGTCGTAGATAAATTAGAGAATTATAAATTTGATAATATTGAAGAATTAGCACAAGATATTGTCAATACTGAGAGAGTATTCTTCATAGGTCGTGGAGTAGATTATGCGACAAGTCAAGAAGCATCTTTAAAACTCAAAGAAATATCAAATATACATAGTGAGAGTCTGTATGCAGGCGAACTTAAACACGGAACGCTAGCATTAATTGATGAGAATACAATTGTCATAGTTATAGCAACGCAAAAAAATCTTTTTGATAAAACAATGAATAGCATATACGAGATAAAGGCAAGGGGTGCGAAAGTCGCATTAGTTACACAGTTTAATATAGATTGCGAAGCGGTTGATATGTTAATTAAAATACCAACGACCGACCAAATGCTTATGCCAGAGATATCAATATACCCTATGCAAATGTTAGCATACAAGACGGCGGTTCTAAAAGGTTTGAATCCAGATAAACCTAGAAATCTTGCTAAGTCAGTAACTGTAGAATAAAATAATTCTTTGAATGTATATATTTTTTACTTATTCTTATAATAATATTTTAACTAAAAATACTACACAATAAAATTGAAGTGTAGTATTTTTT
>CALVIT010000043.1 GCA_944331845.1 uncultured Clostridia bacterium | reverse complement strand
AGACGTGTGCTCTTCCGATCTATCTACACAAGAAGTTTTTGGCTCTTACATAGATATTTATGACATAACACAAGCGGTTGAAGATAACGCTACGAAACCTATTTATTACGAGAGTAGAGTTGTTAAACTTGCACTTGATGAGAAAATTCTCAAACAAATTGATGATGCTTATGAAGAAATGGCATCGAATGCTGAAGATTATCAAATTGAGAAAAGCAAGAGAGATTTTGCTAAACTTGAAGAGATATTGTCTTCTGACAAAACTATAACAACATTATGTGCTGACATACTTAAGCATTACAAAGATAATAGGGAACAATTACTTAGTGGTAAAGCAATGATTGTTGCATATAGTCGACCTATTGCTATCAAAATTTGGAATGAGATTATCAAACAATCTCCTGATATGCGGGGTAAAGTTAAAGTCGTTATGACTAGTGACAATAACGACCCTCAAGAGTGGCGAAATGTTGATGGTGTCGCTGATAACAAAAAGGACCTTGAGAAACAATTCAAGGATGACAACAGCGACTTTAAGATAGCGATAGTAGTTGATATGTGGTTGACAGGTTTTGATTTACCATCACTGCACACGATGTATATTTTTAAACCTATGAAAGAGCATAATCTTATGCAGGCGATAGCAAGGGTTAATAGAGTATTCAAAGACAAACAAGGCGGACTTATTGTTGATTATATAGGGATAGCACAAGCATTAAAAAGGGCGATGAAACAATACACGGTTAGAGACCAAAAGAATTTTGGAGATAATGATATTTCTACAAAAGCATTGCCATTATTTAAAGAGAAATTATCAATTTGTAGAGATTTTATGTATGGATTTGACTATTCTAAATTTGTTAGTGGGAGTAATCTTGATAGGGCAAATTTGATTGTAGGTGGTGTAAACTTTATTCTCAAAGATGAAGAAGATAAGAAAAAATTCATTAAGGAAGCATTGGCTTTGCATCAAGCGGAAAGTTTGTGTATGAGTTTGCTTGACTATGATACAAGGCTTGAAAGTGCTTTTTTTGAGAGTGTTAGAGTGGCAATCACTCGCATTAATCAAACCGACAAACTGAGTCTACGAGAAATTAACCAAAGAATAGCAGAATTATTGAAGCACACAATCAAAACAAGTGAAGTTATTAATATTTTTGCAGATAATAAAATAGAATTTTCAATATTTGATGAGTCATATCTTGCTAGTTTGCGAAATATGAAAGAGAAGAATGTTGCCGTAGAGATTTTGCAAAAATTGCTAAAAGATGAATTGAGAACTTACGAAAGGACAAACCTTGTTCAAAGTGAATTATTTAGTGATAAAATGAGAAGAATTATGATTTCATACAATAATGGTCAAATTAATAACATAGAAGTATTAGATGAATTAATTAAAATTGCTAAAGAAATGAAAGAATACGAGAATAAAGGTGTTGAATTAGGACTTAACAAGGAAGAGAAGGCCTTTTATGATGCACTCATAAAACCACAAGCATTGAAAGATTATTATGTAAACAAAAATCAAGAACTTATCAATATTGTTAGAGAACTCACTGATACATTAAATAAGAATAAAACTATTGATTGGCAAAAGCGAGAGCAAGCAAGGGCTGATATGCGAAGTATGGTAAAAAGACTTCTTAAAAAATACAATTATCCACCTAAAGAGAGAGAAGAAGCGTTGTCTTATGTTATGGCACAATGTGAGAGATGGGCAGACAGCATTTAGTGATTAATTATTTTATTGTGTAATTCGTAAGTAAATCTAAAAATAAAATTTTATTAAATAGTAACTTGAAAATTTATGTAAGTATGTATATTATTTATTATACAAGATTAGTTTGTTATTATAATGATTAATGTATCTATTATTATTAAAATGTAATTATTCTATTATTTATTGGATTTATTATGATTTTAATAAACAAAAAGGTCACGAGAATATCGTGACCTTTTTGTATGATATTTATTATTATTTTCAATGATTTAATGTTGTCAATTGAGTTTTAACAAATAGTTTGTTAATTATTGCTTATTTCTTTGTCTTCTTTTGTAGAAGTTAAAGTTGTAGAGTTGTTGTTATTTTCAAAGATTGGTTTGTTTTCTTCTTTTACCATTCTATTTTTTGCAAATCTAAGCGCATCACTTTTTTCGTTAAAGAATCCTTCCATAATCTCAATTTCATCGGGTGTAAACTTAGCGAGTTTTCCGTGCAATACGGAACCCATCATCATATTAGAAGCATAATTTTCTTTGCCGTTTTTGTCAAAGACAGGTTTATCTCCGTATGCTCTATCAAGTAAGTAGTCGAGTTCCTTACCTTTATTGACTGCTCTTACAACTTCCATTGCAAGTACTGCGTGTGCTTTCAATTTGAGTTGTTCTTCTTTTGGCAAGTCTTCGTATGGAACAATTAAATTATCATCAATTTCTGCGTCAGGATTATGCCTTAATTCTTCAAATTTTTGTCTTACCCAACCATCGTGAATTTCTTCAGCATATTCTTCAATTATTTTGTCATCAAATTGTATGCTTTTATTAGAAAATTTTAAAGCTGTAGGTTTAACTCCAAATGCTTTTTCAAATTTGTTGATATAATCAATCCATTTGCCGTTAGAATTTCCTAAAATTTCTTCAGCGGTTAATCCTACTTCCTTGTTGCCATTTTTAAATTTACTTGGTAGTTCTTCGAATGGCATATTTAAAACATCAATTTTAACTTGTTGGTTATCAATTTTGACATAAGAAGGTAATTGACCATTTTGAGCGAACTCTAGCACTTGCTTATCATACTCAGTATCTCCGCTATTTTCCCATATCTCAGTGTATGGTTTTTTAGTTTGTGGGTCAATTTCTCTTTTTTTATTTTTAGCCCATTCATCGTGTAATAACTTATTAATCATTTGGTTAGTACTCATATTAAATCTCCTTTGATTAAAAATATTATACAATATTTTTGCTAAAAAAGCAATAGAAATTAATCAAATGTAATTTTATATTAATAAAAATATATTTCATCTAGACTAAATATACTAAAAATGATTGTATAGATTGAAATAAAAATTATATTTTGTCAATAATTTAGATATGCTAATATATGATTTATTCAATAGTTTTTTATTTGTTGCTATTGTAGAGTGCGTGATACAAAGTATTATGCAAGATAGATGCCCTATATTTTTGATTGTAAGAAGATATGTGTACAAAAGATTAAAAATGCAGGGGTGTTTACTCAAAACTAAGCATTTTGTTAGAAGAGTATATGACTTTAGTTATCGTGTGAATTATATTTATAATAGGGCATTAAGTTTATTGTGGTATGATAATTATTTCAACTTAATGGGGCGTAGCATAACATTAGAGTTTGTTATATATATTAAAAGTCAAAAAATTATTTTAAGTTTAAATAATTTTGTAATAAAGAATAAAAATTTAATTTTTTATGATAAAATTGATGATGTACAGGTTTACATTACAATTAATCCTAATTTAATATATAAAATAAAAATAACAAATAGTTTAGGATGCTCTATCCCTATAAAGTTTTATTTTAAAATTAGTGAAAGTAATAAAAACATTTTTAGCGAAATAATGGGGAATCTAAAGAAGACATTTGAATCGGGCTTTTCGCAAATTGAATACGATGGGGAGATAATAAGGCAGAAGACATTTAGTTTTAAACTTAATTTATTTAGTGATAAAATATTTGATAAGACTATATTTTATGCGGACAAAAAAGAACATTCGAATATTATATATTTAACCTTAAGGCGAGACATTTTGACAAACTATTCTAAATTTAAAGAAGTAGCAAGATTTATAAATAAATACAAACTAAAATTTGATAACATTTTTTGTGTTACATTATTTTCTCATAGTGATTATACTAAGTACAAAAAAATTTTAAATAACATAAATGAGATTAATAAATTTAATATTCAAATGGTGGTTTTTTATAAAAATTGCTACTGCTTAAAAAATAAATCGGTTCATTATATTGACTATTATAGCGACAAATTACACATATTTAATTTTTTACTCAATAATTATTCGTATTCTAATAATTATTCGTTGCACAAATGTTCATATACTAATTTGCCTGAAAATATTTATGATTATTTAGACGATAATTATATCTATCATTTAAGTAAAGGTAAGTATTCACTGTCAACACAAGTATTTAATAATTTTATAAAGAAAAGAAATTGTATAGTTTTACAAAATCAGTATTTAACTAAATATTATAATTTTTGTGATAAAGTACAATTTGTTAATAACACTATTAGTTGTAATGAAGATAATTATCTAATTATTTCTAATAAATACATTGCATACAATAAAATTAATGCTATTATGAGAATTAACTCACTAAATGCGGACAAGAAGTTATTTATTAATTTTTGGCAAGATACACAAAATGAGCAAGTCATATATGATAAAATAAGCGAAAGTATACAATTATGTAGAGCGGTATCAATTATATACTACATTAATGACAAATTTAATAAAATATTTAATAATTTATTTAATTATTGTAATGATGACATATCTCAGTTAATTCTATTTTATTATCTTATCAAAGGGTACACAATAGGTATAGATTGTAAAAAATTAGTTATTGACAATAAATTAAGAGTTATCAAAAATTTAATAAAATGTTATGAGTTATCACATAGGTGTCATAACAACGAAGATTTAATAATCTTGTACCTTCATACAAAAAATTTGCTAGAATGTGAATATTTTAAAGAAGATTTTAGCCTTATTAACAAATATAAAGAAACTTTGTATGATAAAGTTAAAGGACATTATGAAAAACTTAAAGTATACAAAACTTATGATGAAATAATCAATCATTGTGAACCAAATTTTGTTAATTATGAATTGCTATTTGATTATTTATTAAAATTTCAAAACGGGTTCTTTAAGTTTAAGGCGAATGTGTGTACTTATGATAATGTCTTCAATATTCTCTATATGAATAGAAATGTCAATGTTTGGGTGCAAGGGGCTAAACTTAGTACTATTAAGACTAACGGTATAAAGTTAAATGAAAATTTATATTTACCTTATAATTTAGATAATATACAAAAAACTTTAAATATTGTTGATTAAAAATGCAAATTAATTAAGCGAAGTTATTATCACAAATTCTTGTCTATTGTAAAATATTTTAACAAACAAATTATTGTTAAAAAGATAGTAAAATTATTTAAAATGTGTTATACTAATGCTACAATAGCAAAAATAGGGGAGTATAAATAGGATTGGATAATTTATTTGAGAATTTACACAATGATAGAAAACCGCTTGCAGAGAGAATGCGCCCAAATTCTTTAGACGATTTTGTGGGACAAAAACACATATTAGGACAGGGTAAGTTATTAAGAAGATTAATTGAAGCGAAGCGAGTACCTAGTGTTATATTCTATGGACCGCCGGGGACAGGAAAGACAACACTCGCAAGAATTATCGCAGATACAAGTGATTCAAATTTTGTTAAACTAAATGCCATATCAAGCGGTGTCGCTGATGTGAAAGCGGTCATTGAGAAGGCAAAAAGCGACTTTGAAATATATGGGAAGAGAACATATTTATTGCTCGATGAATGTCATAGATGGAGTAAGGCTCAAAGCGATTCATTGCTTGCGGCGCTTGAAAATGGTTATGTGATATTCGTAGGATGCACAACAGAAAATCCTAGTTATAGTATGACAAGAGCGATTGTCTCCAGATGTTCAGTATTTGAGTTCAAAAGATTAGGTATTGAAGATGTCAAAAATGTACTACGAAGGGCAATGAAAGAAGATAATACACTTAAAAAATTCAATATTAAAATCGATGACGATGCAATGAATTATTTTGCTACCGCTTGTGGGGGAGATGTAAGGAGTGCATTAAATGGTCTTGAAATCGGTGTTATGACAACTAATGAAAATAAAGATGGTGAGATAGTCATAGACAAAGAAATCGCGGCAGAATGTCTACAAAAGAAAGCATTAAGTCTAAATGAAGATGTATATTATCACTTACTAAGTGCATTCTGTAAGAGTCTTCGTGGTAGCGACTCGACGGCGGCATTATATTATGCAAATCGTTTAATCGAAGCTGGAATAGAACCACAAGTATTAGCACGCCGAACGATTGCACACGCAAGCGAAGATGTGGGATTGTCAGCACCCAATGCTATGCTTCAAGCGTGCGCCGCATTGTACGCACTTGATAATCTAGGTATGCCAGAAGGGAATCTAGCACTTACTCAAGCGATAATATATGTTTGTGAGTCGCCTAAGGATAATAGAGTAGTGGTCGCTATGAATATGGCACAAGATGACGCAAAAAATCATCCAGATGACAATATACCCGAATACTTAAAGAATCACACAGAAGCAAGTAAGTATTACAAGTACCCACACGATTATGGTGGTTATGTAGAGCAACAATACTTGCCTAATTCACTTAAAGATAGAAAATATTTTACTAAAAAAAATATTGAAAAAAGTAAAAAAATATGACAATTATATTAAGTCATTGAAGCAATTTATAACAAACATTAATTAATATTATTTTACTTGATTAAATGATATATTAGAGTCGTTAAAATGTTTGCATTTATAATTTTATTATGTTATAATAGTTTATTCTAAAAGGAGATATATTATGGAATTAAAAGGAACTAAAACAGAACAAAACTTGTGGACAGCGTTTGCTGGAGAAAGTCAAGCAAGAAATAAATATAATTATTATGCTAGTCAAGCTAAGAAAGAAGGATATGAACAAATAGCAGCAATTTTTGATGAGACTGCTGGTAACGAAAAAGAACACGCTAAAATGTGGTTCAAACTTATTCACGGTATTGGCTCAACAAAAGATAATCTTAAAGATGCAGCGAATGGTGAGAACTATGAATGGACTGATATGTACAAAAATTTCGCTATAACTGCTAGAGAAGAAGGATTTGAAGAAATAGCGAAATTATTTGAAGGTGTCGCTAAGGTTGAAGAAGAACACGAAAAAAGATATGCAAAATTGCTTGAAAACATTGAGAAAGCAGAAGTCTTTGAAAAGAGCGAAGAAACACTTTGGGTATGCAGAAATTGTGGATATAGAACATACGCAAAGGTCGCTCCTGAAGTATGCCCTGTATGCAGTCATCCTCGTGCATTCTTTGAAGTTGCTAAAGATAATTTCTAATTATTTAAGATATAAGGTTAGTAAACAATGTTTGCTAACTTTTTTGATATAATAAATATAATAAAAATATAGAAATAATTTTAATTAATTATTTTTATTACGATGCTAATAAATTTTTTTTATATTTCTACTTACTATTGACAAACTGCAATTAATGTGATATTATAACACAAATGGAGGATATTGAAATGAGCATAAACATTACACTTTTATTTTAATCAAAAAGGTTAATTTGCATAAAAGCCTTTTTGATAATATTGGCTTTTATGTGATGTTTATGTTTGTTTATAGATATTTTTAATGCAGGAAATTTAATTTATTTGCATTTTATTATTGCATCACATTGCTTGTGGTGCATTTTTTAATAAATGTACGTTACATATTAGCCACCATTATGGGAGGTTTATTATGATACATTTTAAAAATTATAGTATAGAATTATTGTCAGGCAAGAAGATTATAGATAATTTAGACATATCTATCGACAAGGGGGATAAAGTCGCTATAATTGGAGAAGAAGGAAATGGGAAGTCTTCACTATTAAGGGCGCTTATCAAAGACCTCACATTATTACATAATGCTAAAGTTACAGGTCAAGTACTTATAGATTCGAATTCTATTGGGTATTTACCGCAATTTATGGATGAAGGATGGAACAATTTCACTGTTGAAGATTATTTTATTAGAAATTGTCCAATTGATGACATTGATTATGACAAGTATTTAACTTTTGATAAGGTCAATGAATATTTCTCAAAATACAACTTAGATTTTGATAAATTAATTACGCAACAAATTATTAATTTGTCAGGTGGCGAAAAAATAAAAATTGAACTAATTAAATTGTTGTTAGGCGACTATGATATTTTGGCACTAGATGAACCTACGAATGATTTAGACCTAAGCAGTATAGAAATGTTAGAGAATTTTGTTAATAATAGCACAAAAACTATTTTATTTATTTCGCACGATGAGCAATTTATTAGAAATACTGCTAATGCTATTTTGCTTTTTGAAAGGGTAAAAAAGAAAACGCAATTTTTGTATACATTTGAGCACCTTAAATATGATGAATTTATATCTAAACGACATAAATTATTATCAAAACAAAATCAAATGGCGGTCAATGAACATAAGCGTGATAAGGCAAGGCAGAATACATTAAACGAAATAAAAAATAAGGTTGAGATAGCACTTATTAATTGCCCTAGAGGTGCGCCACAAGTAGGGGCGAACCTTAAACAAAAAATGAAAGCGGTTATGTCTACTGATAGACGCTACCAAAGAGAAAGAGAAAATATGACACAAAAACCAGATACTGAAGAAAGTTCTGTCATAAAATTTCAAGATGCGGTAGATAGAAGAAATATTATATTTAACTATCAAGATAAATTAAAAGTTAATTCAAAAGAAATAGATGTCAATTTCTTTGTCAAGGCAAAAGACAAAATAGGAATTATTGGAGACAATGGAGTTGGTAAAACTACTTTTATTAATTATTTAGTGGATATTCTAAAAGGGAATGGATATAAAGTAGGAGTAATGCCACAAAATTATGAATCGTATTTATCGAATTTTAGGAATGTACAAGATTTCATTATGAGTCAGTCTTATAATAAAGAAACAATGACAAAAATTATAACAATGTTAATTAGTTTGAAGTTTACAAATGATGAATTGCAGTTAGATATAAGAAATTTAAGTGGTGGACAAAAGACAAAAATTATTCTTTGTTGCTTTATGGCGAGTCAAAGTGAAATACTAGTTCTCGATGAACCTACTAGAAATTTAAGCCCAATGACAAATCCAGCACTAAGAGAAGCGTTAACAAAATACAATGGGACATTGATAACTGTCTCGCACGACAGAACATTTATAAAACAAGTATGTGATAAGGTGTATAGATTGTATGAAGACAAATTAATATTGATTAATAATTTTTAGATAATGTCGCATATTAGTATTATGACAACAATATTTATATCTAATATTGACAAGGGCATAAATCTATGCTAAAATATAGGAAATAAAGGGGTTATTGTGATTAACATAGCGAATAAAGTAAGGAACAAGGAGTTTTATCAAAAAGCCTTGATAGATAGTTTCAAAGACTTATTGCCTAAAGATGAAGCAAATTTTTTGGCACTCAATCTTGTAGAGAAATTATCTTACGATGAATTGAATTTGTTTTTGTTAAGTCCATTAGTTGTTGTCAATGGCGAGAATGCCCAAAGAGTAGATAATGACTTTATCAAAAGACAGTTACTTAAGAAGGGAAATTACGAAGTACTTGCTAACCTTAACAAAGCGAAAATTATAATATGTAATTGTAATGACATTTCGATTATAGGACTAGATGTTGTATATCTATTTGAAAACAAAATTCGATTGATTTCTCCTAGTGAAGAAGCGAGATTTAAAAATGAAGTTTTTTTATCCAAAAACAATAAAATAATAAATTCTGTCAATATTACATATAAAATCAGTATGAACGATGCTGTCAAAAATGTTTTGCACAATGAGTTTGATAGGGTAATGAATACAAGAATGCTGAATATTAGTCCTACAACGGTCATTGAGTGCGACACCAAAGAGATACCTTTTAAGGTCAAGAGAGATTTTTATAAATCAAAAGATGGCAATACATACACTATCTACAATCCAACTGAAGTAATTAAGGAAGATAAGTATACAGTATTTGAAGACAAAAAATAATGTATTATAGAATATAGCGAAATTTTTTATCTAAACTAACTAAAAACACATTAAGTAAAAATGCTTAATGTGTTTTTTGTATAATAATTTTTTTAAAAATTTAATGTTAAATCAAAATTTCTTTTTTGTATTTTTGTTGTGTTATAGAAATTCTTTATATAATTTGCATCATAATTAATGAAATTAAGGGTAATAGAATAATTATCACAACAAAATAGTTCTTTGGATGGTAATGTAGATACATTCATTTGAGTATTACATTGATATGAAATATCTATCTTACTAATATTGTCAATGTATTGTGTATTTAATCTTTTGAAATTATCAATACTAATATCAGTATCAATAGTTAGATAAGGGGCAGGGCATTTATAACCTAAAGAACCAATACATATTAGATTTTGATTATCATTATGTATCATTGTAAAATTGTGCGAATGACCAAATATAATATTATCAAATTTATCTAAACTATATAACTTGACTAATTCTAGTTGGTTGTCTTCTATTCTTTTTGATAAAGAGTTATCATTCGCCCACTTATAATGACAAAATTTCCACTTGCTTTGACCAAAGTCTAAATACAAATTTTTAATGAAAGTATTTATTATAAAATTATAATTATGTTCATTAATACTATCTTTCAATTCTTTGTTCTTCTTAATGTTTTTTTCTAAATGCGTATATTCTTCATAAAACCAATCGGTTATTCTACCTTCGTAATTTCCAAATAAGCAAATTGTTTTTGTTTTTTCTAAAAATTCTAAACATTCGTTATTTTGCATCTCATTATCTATGCAGTCTCCTAGACAAATGCGTAAATCGCTATCTTTAAAATCATTTGTCTGTGAAAGTGCTTTGAGTATTTCAAAATTACCGTGTATGTCTGTGAAAACTATAATCTTCATATTTAACCTTTGTAATATTGTATTTATTCAAAATTATATTTCATTAGTGCAAAATTAGTATCTACACCGTGAAATAATTGTTTAAATTCTTTGACGACTTTAAATCCTTGTTTAAGGTGCATATTCATTGAAGCAACATTAGTTGTGTCAATAGCACAATAGATAGGGCAAGTATTGTATTCATTTTTGATAGCATTATTAATAATTTTACCTATTCCACGATTGCAATAATCACTGTGAACAATGATATGCCAAATATAAACGCTATTACTCTCAGGCGTATAGTTGCATTCAAATTCTTCTCTCGTGATAAAATCATTATGTGGATAAATAACTGCATAACCTAAAACTTTGTCACAAGTGTCTACTAACACAAATTTTGTATAAGTAGGGTCAGTTATACTATTTTTGTCAAAAACAAAATTTTTATGATTGTTCTCGAAGATTTTTACACAATCATCAAGTTTATAATTCTTCTTAATAATATATTCCATAATATTATTATAATCTTAAAATGAAATTTTGTCAAATTTTGTTATAATTCTAAATCTACTAACTTATCAATAAATAGTCTATAGTTGTTAATATCAATATCATTAGGATGATTTTTTGCAACTCCGCCAAATAATTTCCAAGGACCATAAGTATCATAACCTTTGCACGAATAGAAGGTGATAACATTTAGCCCTAATTGTCTTAGTTTTTTAGATTGTTTTTTGCCATAACTTTTTAATCCGCTACCGCTCGTGTAAACTAAAAATATGTTGTGAAGTTGTGATAAATGATTATTAATTATTTCATAAATTGCTTTATGAAATTTGCCAAAATAAATACCTGAAGCAAAACCGACTAAATCATATTTTGTTAAGTCTATGTCTTGTATTTCGTTAAATTTGTAGATATCCACATTATCACAACTTGCAACTAACCTTTGTGTGTTATTATGATGAGTTGATATGTATATGATAGCGATTTTGTTCATAATATCTCCTAATGCTAACATAGTATAACAATTTTTGTGCTAATTTGCAATTATATTAATGATTAATAGTGGTTACATTATAACTTTATAATTTCTAATTTTTTTAAGATGAATTATAATAGCGAATGCAACATTTAGTAAAAAAGATGAAATTCAATCAATCTGTGTTAAAATAAACATAATTAATACAAAAAGACTTATTTTATTTAAAACAATTTTATTTGTAATATAGTTTATGTCAAAAATTTTTTGCTTATACACTATAACGCTTGTATAGTATTTTGTATAAATAATTTTGTTATTTAATAACAATTTTGATAAAAAACTTTGATATCAATAATAACTTTGTTACCAAACGTAATATTAATTGTAAGGTAGAATAAAAAAGTTGAGCACTTAATTTGCTCAACTAATGGTGGTGCGATCGAGAGGACTTGAACCTCCATGTCGTTAGACACAAGATCCTTAGTCTTGCGCGTCTGCCAGTTCCGCC
>CALVIT010000042.1 GCA_944331845.1 uncultured Clostridia bacterium | reverse complement strand
AATATTTCAAGAAAAAGAAGAATACGAAAGCGACACAAAACGAAGATAAAAATAATATAAATAATGAATCTATACCTACACAAAGTGATAGCATAGATACTCAAAATAGTAAAGATAACGCACAAATTGAAACTAATCAAGATAATGACAGCAATACTAATAATTCATAATTAGATATATTTTAATTTAACATTATTAATAAAAGTAGTTATATTATAAATAAGTGTATACATTATGTACACTTATTTTGTTATTATATAAATTCACTAATTGTTATCTTATAGTATAAAATAGTTGCATTTTTTAATTTTTTTTAGTATAATTTAAAGCAAATAAAATTGCAAAAAGCAATTTATTAAGGAAGGTGTAAAATGTTATTTCAAAATGTTGAAAATGAAATTTTTATTAACAATATGCAAGAACAATTGGATAAATCTATTAGTGCATACTCAAGTGATTTGGCTTCATTGAGAGCAGGTAGAGCGAATCCTAGATTGCTTGATAAATTGATGGTTGAATATTACGGGACTATGACTCCTGTCAATCAAATGGCTAATATTATGTGCCCTGACCCAAGAACTATAGTTATTTCTCCTTGGGATATGAACGCTATCAAAGATATTATGAAGGCTATTCAAGCATCAGATTTAGGACTAAACCCTAGTGAAGATGGTAAGGTCGTTAGATTATCTTTGCCTATTCTTACAGAAGAGAGAAGAAAAGAATTGGTTAAGACTGTCAAAAAAATGTGCGAAGAGAGAAAAATCGCTATGAGAAATGTTCGTAGAGACACTATCGACCAATACAAATCGTTGAAGAAAGATAGCAAGATTACTGAAAATGAACTTGAAGTCGCTGAGAAAGAAATACAAAAAGTGCTTGATAATGCAACTAACAAAATTGATGCAATGACAAAAGACAAAGAAAACGAACTAATGGAAGTATAAAAATTATAAAAAATACCAATCCTTTACTAAAGGTAACAAGTTGCAAAATTCAGCGTAAAATATTGTAAACGCATTCGCTATTATTTAGCAAATAAAAAAGGATTGAAAATGAGAAAATTAGATAAATTACCTACACATATTGGTTTTATTATGGATGGCAATGGTCGCTGGGCGACAAGAAGGGGGATGCCTCGTAAATTTGGACACAAGAAAGGTGCTGATGTATTAGAGAAGATTGTTGACTATTGCTTCTCGCTTGGTATAAAGTATGTAAGTTGTTTTGCATTCTCTACTGAGAATTGGAAGAGACCGAAGGAAGAGGTAGACTACATATTTTCTCTATTGAGAGAATATATCAAAAATCAAAATAACAAAAATAAGGCAAAAGACAATAAAATTAAAATTCGCACTATGGGTGATTTAACTAAAATACCTGCTGATTTGCAAGAAGAGATAATCAAAATTCAACAAGACACTTGCAAATATGATGACTTTGTATTGAATATTGCGATGAATTATGGCGGAAGAGATGATGTCGTAAATGCTTGTAATACACTCATCAAAGAAGGTAAAACAAATATAAATGAACAAGATATTTCAAATGCATTATACACAAAAGGAATGCCCGACCCTGATTTCATTATTAGGACGGCAGGGGATGTGAGACTAAGCAATTTTATGCTATATCAATCGGCTTATGCTGAATTGTACTTTACTAAGACATATTGGCCCGATTTCTCACCTAAAAAACTTAACAAGGCACTTCAAAATTATGCGAAAAGAAATAGAAAATTTGGGAAAGTAAACTGAGGTATAATCAAATGATGAAAGATAGAATTTATTCTGCAGCACTAATTTTGGGCGTCTTAATTTGTGCTTTATTGATAAGATATTTTGAACCTATCGTATTTGATGCTTTTTGGCTAGCAATAGTCATTGTGTCAATATTTGAGATGATTAGGTTATTTAAGCGAAAAGGTAGCAATTGTTTTGAGTGGATAGCGTATGCTTATGCTGTAGCATTTTTGGCGATTGTTTTGATTGTCAAATTCTTGGAACTAGCATTCTATCAAATGATAATTCTTCAATTAGCATTGTTAATAGCGGTATCTGTCGTATTATTAATACTACCATTTTGTTTTAGCAGTAAGATTGTATATGATGAGAGCAAATTCTCTTCTCCTAGAGAATATTTAATGAATAAATCTATTACAACATTGAATATAATAGTATATCCAACATTGTTATTGAGTTTGATGTATATTCTCAATCATATAAATAGTTTGGGCATTGTTGAAGATGGTGCAACTGATGAAGTATTTGGACTATTTGCTATACTATTAGTTTTTGTTATCTCAATGATGACTGATACATTCGCAATGCTTGGTGGAATGCTATTCAAAGGTAAGAAATTGTGTCCGTTGATTAGTCCAAACAAAACAATATCTGGTTTTATTTGTGGGCTTATTATGGGTACTATATCAAGTATATTGATGTATGTAATATTTAATGCTTTTGATTCATTTAATGAAATATTTGTTGCTAATAACATAGCAGCTTGGCAATTCGCTATATTTGGCTTGATAGGTGCTTTGGCGACAAGTCTAGGAGATTTGTTCGCAAGTTATCTCAAAAGAAGGGCGTTTGTCAAAGATTTTGGTAGAGCATTCCCTGGACACGGTGGCTTTATGGACAGGCTAAATGGCGTATGCTTCAACATATTAATTATACTAATATTCTTTGTAATATTCTTTTAACAATTGATGAAATATAGAAGATTATTTGCCGTTGTGTTAATATAACTTTTATGTTTCTTACACAAGCGGAAGTCATTTCCGCTTATATTATATAATAAGTAGGGAGATGTATGGTTAATCAACTTTTAACTTCATCATTCGTTGATTTTCTAGTGTATGTAGGTTATATAGTGCTTGCTATATGTATCCTATTATTAATGATAACAATTCACGAATTAGGGCATTATACCGCTGGTAAAATTTTCAAATTTAAGATTGATGAATTTAGCATCGGTTTTGGTAAAGCAATTTATAAGAAGACCAAAAAGAACGGCGAAGTTTTCTCAATTAGAATACTACCATTAGGTGGGTATTGTGCTTTTGCTGGCGAAGATGATGCGGAGACAAAAGAAGGCGACTTTAATTCTAAACCACCTTGGCAGAGACTTATTGTACAATTCTCAGGCGTATTATTTAATTTTTTGTCAGCAATACTATTTACAATTATTTTGTTAGTGTCTTTTGGTTACGACATACCTAAAATCACACAAATTGATACAAACGGAGTCAATGCTCATTTACATACGGGTGATGTTATCACTGAGATAGATGGGGTCAAAATTGATTTTGTCGGTGGAGATACATTTAATGTATTATTGACGCAGAATTTAGACAACGAACAAGTACCTATTGTAGTTATACGAGATGGGGAAGAAATTGATACATATTTGAATATTCAAACAGTTAGTAAAGATGGACAAACATACTTTAATCTAGGCATCACTGTTGCCCCAACTCCACAAAGTTTGTGGACCGCTATCGCTAGAGCAGTGCCTATGACTATAGAGATGGCGTGGCAAGTGCTAAAATTCTTATTTATGTTAATAACGGGGCAGGTATCTTTGAGCGGAGTAACGGGCCCTATATCTACAATCACTACTATAGCAAGTTACACTGAAGAGAGTATCGCTAACCTATTTATATTCTTACCATTCATCGCAGTCAACTTAGCGGTATTTAATATTTTACCTATTCCATCACTTGATGGGGCGAGAATGGTTTTCACGACCATTGAGTGGATAAGGAGAAAACCTATCAATAGAGATTTAGAAGCGAAAATCCATTTCTGGGGGTTAATGGTATTGTTAGCATTTGTAATCTTTATTGATTTACTACACTTTTTGTTATGATAATATACTTAATAAAGGATAAAAAAATATGGACTTCATAGAATATATGAATAAAGTTAATAACAAATTTGGACAATTAAAAATTAGACAAGCGACTTATTCTAAAGGAAATTGTGTAGAATTACAATTATTATTTCCTGATAAATTTGGTAGTTTAAGTGATGAAGAAAAAGATGAAATTCTAAAACTTGCTAATGATTATGTCGAGAATAAATACAATATAACAATAAAGTACAAAAAAAGTTATGTTGATGTAGAAGTTATTTGGGTAGAATTGCAAAACTTTTTGGATAAAGAGATAAAATTTGCAGACAATTTATTGACAAAAAATAACATAGAAGTAAAACAAATTGATAGCGAACAATTAGATATTAAACAGAATGAGAATTACGACAACTATAATGTAATTATCAAAATGTCTAAATCATTATATAAATTCTTTGAAGAACAAGATTTTGTTAATAAGTTACGAGAATACTTAAATTCAGTAATATGTGCAAATTTTAGCATTACTATTGACCCAACATTAGAAGAGAAAGACCTTCAGTCAGTTCTAAAAGAGAATGATAATAGACAGACTGAACTAAGTATTTTAAGAGATATGTCGCTAAAAAATGAAGACAAATATTATGAATTTGAGTTGGGAGAATATTTGATAGGACAAGTAAGTGATAATTCTGCAATACGCCTTGACCAAATATCTACAATTAATGGAAGGAATATCATTGCTGGTACTTTAAAATTCTTCAATGAAGTTAAGTTTCCTGATAAGAAAGACAATACCAAAGAGAAGGTTATGTACACCTTAACAGTTGAAGATTTTTGGGGTAAGTTACGCTGTGTATATTTCCCAAACCAAAACACTATTGAATTAATTAAGAAACTTAAAGAAGGGGACCAAATCGCTATTATGGGAGATTATGAAACATATAATGGTAATTCTTCATTCAAAGTAAATTCTATAGCGTATGCTAATCTTGGACAGAAACCAGAAGAGCATATTGAGTGGAGAAAACCATTTGATGAGTATTTAGTAGTACAACCTGAAGAGTATGTCGAAGTATCGCAAATGTCATTGTTAGATAACAAAGAAGTTGAAGTGTCAGATTATTTAAAACAAAATGACATAGTAGTTTTTGACTTTGAGACAACGGGACTTAATGTAGATGACTCATATATTCTTGAATTAGGAGCAGTCAAAATTCATAACGGCAAATTGACCGAAACATTTGAAACGCTTGTTAAACCGCCTGTTAAGATTCCGCCCGAGATTACAGAATTAACTCATATCACTGAAGAGATGGTGGCTAATGCTCCTTCTTATGAATTGGTGCTAGCAGATTTTTACAAATTTACTAGGGGCTGTATTTTGTCAGCGTACAATATAGATTTTGACGCAAAGTTTCTAGAGAAATATGGTCGTTCTATTTTATTTAATTTTGATAATGAGAGAATTGATACATTGTTAATCGCTAGACAAAAGGTTAAGGGGCTACCAAATTATAAACTAAAAACAGTTGTCAATCACTTAAATATTGAATTAGTGTCAGCACATAGAGCATTAGATGATGCTGTCGCCTGTGCGAAAGTTTTTCAAAGATTGATGTAATAACACAAAATAGCACTATGACTATTGACAAAAATAGTTGGTTGTGCTACAATTTATACAACTAGGAGAAAAAGATGAATAGAATTTATTTAGACAATGCGGCTTCAACTTCAGTGTCAAGCGAAGTATTAAATGAAATGATGCCATATTTTACAAATATGTTTGGTAATCCATCTTCATTGCATTCTTATGGCCGTGAGAGCAATGCGGCATTAGATTTAGCAAGGGATAGAATTGCTAAAGCGATTGGGGCTAAACCTAATGAAATTTATTTTACAAGCGGTGCGACCGAGTCTAATAATTGGGCATTGTTGGGTATAGTTGAGAAATATCACAATAGTGATAAAAAGCACATAATAACTTCTCAGATTGAGCATCCATCAATTTTGGAGACTTGTAAATATCTAGAAACTAAAGGCTACAAAGTAACATATTTACCTGTAGATAGCGATGGGCTTGTAAATATTGCTGAACTATTGCATAATCTTAACAATGACACGCTAATTGTATCAATAATGGCGGCTAACAATGAGATAGGAACTATACAAAATCTTAAGGCTATTGCTAAGACCGTAAAAGAAAGGGGCGTAATATTCCATACTGACGCAACTCAAGCAGTCGGTGCGATTAATATAGATGTCAAAGAAATGGGAATAGATATGTTGACCTTGTCAGCACACAAAATTAACGGGCCTAAAGGCATTGGGGCATTGTATATTTCTAATGATATAGATATCGCACCAATTATGCACGGCGGACATCAAGAGAGAAATCTTCGTGGCGGTACGGTAAATGTTGCTGGGGCTGTAGGACTAGGTAAAGCGTGCGAAATCGCTTGTCGTGATATAATTATCAATAGTCAAAAATTAAGAAGAATGAGAGATTATTTTGTCGACCAAGTAATGACAAAAATTCCTTATGTTAAATTAAATGGGCATAAGTTCCAAAGACTACCAAATAGCATAAGTTTATCTTTTGGTATGGTAGAAGCAGAAGCACTTATGATGATGCTTGACCTAGAAGGGATAGCAGTATCTGTAGGTTCTGCTTGTAGTACTGGTTCAGTTGAACCTTCAAATGTTCTTAAGGCAATCAAATTGAGCCCTGAACTTGCAGCAGGGACAATAAGAATAACTATCTCAAAAAATATTACAAAAGAAGACATTGATTATGTTGTTGAGAAATTGGAGGAGATAGTTAAGAAATTAAGGGCAATTTCACCACTAAAAAAGTCTAACATAGGAGAATTCGATAATGTATAATCAAGATATAATGGAAAGGTTTTTGAACCCATGCTTTGCAGGCATCATAAGGGGTGCAAGTGGCGTTGGAAGTGCCAAAGACCCAAATACTAATGAAACAATTAAATTGTATATAGAAGTTAATGCTGATGCAGTTATTACAGACGCTAAATTCAAAGCGTTTGGTTGCCCTGTAGTCATAGCAGTTGCTGATGCATTATCCCAAATGATAGTGGGAATGCCTATTGAACAAGCACAAGAATTAAATGAAGCAAGAGTTCTTAATATGTTTAATGAAATACCGCAAGAGAGATTATACTCAATATTTCTTGCTATTGATGCACTCAACGAAACAATAGATGATTACGCAAAGAAATTGAGAAAACTACAAAAGAAATTGCTTGCTGACAATAAGGATGAGAGCACAAAATCTACTGAAGATGATGAGCATAATGAAGAAAATACTTTAGATACTTTTAATGATTATTATGATGAATAAAACAAAAAAGTTTGCTTTAACTAGCAAACTTTTTTAGTATAAATACAAATATCTTTTAGGTAACTTAAAATAAAACATATTTTAATTAAAAAATTGTCAATATTTCTACATTTATTATGTTCATACTTATATTTTTTAAGTTCTATGTAATAAAAAAGTTTGCTTTAACTAGCAAACTTTTTTACATTTTATATAAAATAGGTTATAAGATATAGAATGCGGTAACTAGATATGCTAAAGTAAGTGAAACAATTGCTACGCCCAAGGAGAAGTATAACCACCTAAGAGATTCTTGTTTTTTTGCAAAACATTTTAATGATAATGTTATACTAATTAGTACTATAGCAGCGGTCAAGAACCCTGTTAGAACTTGTGCGCTCAAATCTTTCATAAATATTGTACCATCAATGAATAATATGTCGACTATGACTAGAATCATCCAGTTGAAAGCGACGCTTCCTACAATACTGCCAACTGCTAAATTGAAGTTCTTCTTCTTAATAAATACAATAGTTGTAACTATCTCAGGTAAAGCAGTAGCAAGTCCTAAGAATAAAGCGCCTGACAAACTTTTGTCTATCATATAATAATCTGATAAAACATTTGTTATAAATGATAGTCCTGTAGAACATAGAATCAATGCAATAGCACACAATACAAAGAATAGAACTAATGTTTTGACTGAGTATTTGCTAACGACTAAAGTATCAACTGTATGGGCTTTCTCTTCTCCACGATTGAGTAAAAGCATAACAGTATAGATAGCAACAATGATGATTGAGATTGAATTAACATTAATGCCCGGTATTACAAAAGAAGTAGGAATGAAAGCATTGATTAGCAACAAAACAGAGATTATCAAACTAGCGATTGTTGTAATAAAAAATTTCTTGCTAACATTGCTTTCTAAAAATAATTTTGTACTCATAGCGATAAAAAATGCTAATATAGCAAGGTTTATTATATTACCGCCCAAAATTCCGCCAAAAGCAAGCGATGGTTGTTTTATAAAAATCGCTGAAGATATCGCCGTAAATAAATCTGGTAAAGATGTTACGACCGCCAAGACTAGACCGCCAAGAAATACACTAGATATCTTTGTACGCTTGTCTAATTGGTCTAGAATACTAGATAACGAAACTGCGCAAAATATTACTAGCGCAGTTACAACAAGGTATACTATAATAAGCCACCACATAATAACTCCTAAATAAAACACTTCATTATAACATAAAAGCGTAGCGAAAACAACTAAATCAAATAATTAGTATACAAAAAATCAATTTATGCTAACTATAGAGGCGCTTCATTTCTTTTTCCATTTTTCCTAGAATTTTCTTTTCTATCCTTGATATATAACTTTGTGATATGTTCATCATATCTGCTACTTCTTTTTGGGTTTTCTCATCTACACCATTTAACCCAAAACGCATAAGCATTATCTCTTGTTCTCTAGGCGGTAATTTTAATATGACTTGCCATAGAATTTGTTTCTCTACGCCGTTCTCTACTGATTTATACACTATGTCATAATCAGTGGATAAGATATCGGATAATATAAGTTCATTTCCATCCAAATCTGCATTGAGCGGTTCTTCAAGCGACACTTCAGTTTTTAATTTTTTTGATTTCCTTAAGAACATAAGTATTTCATTCTCAATACAACGAGAAGCATAGGTCGCAAGTTTAATGTTTTTGTTATTATTGAAGGAGTTTATCGCTTTTATAAGACCTATACTTCCAACAGAGATTAAATCTTCCATATCTATATTAGTATTATCAAATTTTTTTGAAATATAGATAACTAATCTTAAATTGTGCTCAATTAACATTTGTTTTGCTTGTTCGTCGCCATCTGCTAATCTAGATATGTATTCATCTTCTTCTTGTTGACTGAGTGGGGCGGGTAGTTCAGTACCGCATACATAAAATACATAGTCTTCACTGTCAAGAAATAGTTTCCCTTTGAATAAATTTTTTATAAACTCAATAAATCTTTTTATAAACATAAAACACCTCTACTTAATTAAATTCATACTAATAATAGCGTTAAAATCTTGTTTTTTGTCAAAATCGTACAACGCTATTCTAGCATTGAGAATAGTTATATGGTTGTCAATGACCATTTTATCAATAAGTATAGTATCGAGAACTTTAGTCCCTGTTATAGTTTTACATAACAAATTTTCGTGAGTTAAATTCTGTTGAAAGTTAATTTGTCCAAAAGTTTCACAAAATGCTTTTTTGCTCAAAAATGAGATAGGAATTTTTGTTTTGTCATCAATTAATTGATTACCACTATCTATTAGTGCATTTAATTTTAATTGATGACCTGCGTGATAAATTTGAATTTTAGCAAATTTCTTTTTTAGTTTAATAGAAGAATAAAGGTTTTTGCCTATAATGAAAAAAACAAAAATTGCTAAAATTATCAATGATACGGGGAATTCATTTACATAACTTATAGTGCCGTTCATAATTTTAGGACTTTGAACAAAACCTTGTAGTCCATAACAAATGCCACCTAATAAAAATGTTAAGAAAACAAAAACTAAATATGTAAGAATGAACTTTTTTAAGCTTTTAAGTGAGAAAGCAATGTAAACTAGAATAACTCCCATAGACAATTTTATAATGAATAAAATAGCATTATTGATATTAATATAAGGTATAGCGAATGCAAATCCAACGCCTACAAGACACGCAAGCGTAATACGCCACTTTATTAGATTTAGTTTTAAGATATGTGCTACACTATAAAAAATAATGAAATCAATAATAAAGTTATCTAATAAAACATACTCAATATAAACAACCATAATTCATCACAATTAATTTTATCACAATATAGATTATAAAATGGTTACAAATAATATCAAAAAAAGTTCTATTATAAATAGTTTTGTCTTATTAAGTCAAATTTAATTTTTTAACAATTTTTAACCCCTTTGTATTTAATTAAATGAATTAATTAAATATTAAAAAATATGCAGTTACTTACATTTTTATGTTAAATAATTTAATATTTTAAAAAAGTAAATAATTTTGATTAATAAATTTTCATAAATTTTTGAATAAAAATAATTATTTAGGGCAAAATGTCATTATTAAAGGGGTATAGTATGACTTCAAAAGTAATTTTATGTGGTATTGACACAAGTAAATTACCAAAGTATTCTGCCAAAGAACAATTAGAAATGTTAAAAAAAATACAAAGCGGGGATGATACACTTAAAACAAATTTTATTTATGGTAATTTAAGATTAGTATTGAGTGTTATTCATAGGTTTTTACCAAGATATCCAAATGCTGAAGATTTATTTCAAGTAGGTTGTGTAGGACTTATTAAGGCGATAGATAATTTTGATTTAACACTTAATCTTAGATTCTCTACTTATGCAGTGCCCATGATTGTTGGCGAGATAAGAAGATTTTTGAGAGACAATAATTGTGTGAGAGTAACAAGAAGTATGCGAGATTTAGCATATCAAGCACTCAAAGTTAGAGATAGACTAGAAGGGAAATACAATCGAGAACCTACTGTTGAAGAAATCGCCGAAGAACTCAATGTCGAGACCAAAAGCGTATCAATAGCACTTGAAGCGATAGCAGAGCCTATGTCTTTGTATGACCCTATATTTAGTGATGAGAATGACTCAATATCACTTATGGAACAAGTTAGCGATGAGAGCGAGGCACACTCTAAGTTCTCGACATCAGTCTCCATTCAAGAAGCAATGAAAACTTTACCTGCAAAAGAAAGGGAAATATTAATAATGAGATATTTTCTTGGTAAGACACAAATTGAAATAAGTAAAGATGTAGGAATCTCACAAGCACAAGTCAGTAGATTAGAAAAAAACGCCCTTAATTCTGTCCGTCGTGTTCTATAGAATTATACTTTTGTTTTTGTAATTAATTAAGTTAATAAAGTTTAATATCAAAGCACCATCAAATAATTGTCAACATTGCTAAGAATTGACATTAAGATATGGTGCTTTTTTGTATAACTTTATAAGATAATTATTGAAATGGAATCTAAAATATTAATTATTTCACATTATTTATTAATTAATAGTATAAGTAATTAGGTAATGCCTTAACCTATAGGACATTACAAATGTTTTAATCGCATTGTATAAATATATTTCATACAATAACTATATTAAAACTTTGATTTTCTTACAAAAAATTAAAAAATTTTACATTTTTTTTGATAAAGATATTGTATTTTAATTTGCAATTTGCTATAATACTTACAAAGGAGTAAGAAATGTTTTGGGATGAAGTTGTTTCACTATTTACAGAAATAAACCTTGTTCCTGCAATTTTATTGACTGTAGGCGTTATATTATGTATAATTGAGATGTTCGTACCGGGTTTTGGGGTATTCGGTATAACAGGTTCTATACTACTACTTGGCGGAATAGTCGCTAAGATGTTATATGGTGGGACAGTAACTCAATTATTTGTCCTTATATTCATACTTGCGGTTATTCTTTTGATTGTCTTCGGTATAGCGGTTTGGTCGGCAAAGAAAGGACTTTTGTCGAAGTCGCCACTTATTTTGAAGGAAACGGCTTTGCCAGAGAATTATGACCAAGTAGACACGAGACTTGAGAAGTTAATAGGACAGGAAGGAATCACTACTACATTATTTAGACCACAAGGGGTTGTTCAAATCGGCGATAAATTCTATGATGCAATCTCTATTGATGAATACCTTGAGAAAGGCACAAGAGTTAAGGTAGTTGAATTCCAAGGTACTAAATTGTATGTCAAAAAATCTTAAAACATTTCACTAAAAAGGAGAATAAAATGATTACAACTTTGATGGCAGGTTTGCCAACTTGGGCTTGGTGGGCAATAGGTGTGGGCATATTAATTGTGCTTGTTATTGTTCTTTGCATACTCTGCCCAGTACAAATTTGGTTTAGAGCATTAGTATCAGGGTCTCATATCTCTATGCTTAGATTGATAGGTATGAGATTTAGAAAGGTTGATATTGGACTTATTGTCAACTCATATATTAGTGCTAGGAAAGCGGGTCTTAATTTGACCGTTAATGAACTAGAAGCGCACTATATGGCAGGTGGGCATGTTGACAATGTCGTTGCGGCATTG
>CALVIT010000041.1 GCA_944331845.1 uncultured Clostridia bacterium | reverse complement strand
CATAAGTTTCCATACGGTCAATAAGTTTGCCATCCTGTATTATGAATAAGCGGTTAGCAATACTTGACAAGAATTCGTGGTCGTGTGATGAGAATATAACAACTCCATCAAAATCTATAAGGGCGTTGTTGAGTGCTGTGATGCTCTCAAGGTCAAGATGATTAGTAGGTTGGTCGAGCATTAAGAAATTACCTGCTTCAAGCATCATTTTAGATATCATACATCTAACTTTCTCACCACCTGATAATACTTTGACTTTTTTGAGTCCATCTTCGCCCGTGAATAACATTCTACCAAGGAAACTTCTTATGAATGTCTCATCTGTCTCTTTGGTAAATTGTCCTAACCAATTTATGATATTTAGGTCGCAATCAAAATATGAGTTTTTGTCATTTGGTAGGTAAGACATTTTGGTATTAGCGCCGATTGAAATATTACCATCGTATTTTGACTCATTCACTAGGGCCTTAAAGAATGCTGTTACCGATATGTCATCCCCTATGACTGCTATTTTGTCTTCTTTGTTTATTCTAAATTCTGCATTAGATACAACAACTTTGCCTTCATCATTATATATAGTTAGGTTGTTTGCCTGCATAACTTCTTTAGAAAGTGGTTTGTCAGATTTGAAGTTAATATAAGGGTACTTCCTATTAGATGCTGGCATTTCTTCAATTTGTATTTTTTCTAGAATTTTCTTTCTTGAAGTTGCTTGCTTTGATTTACTCTTATTCGCTGAGAACCTTTGAATGAATGCCTTAAGTTCAGCGATTTTCTCTTCTTTTTTCTTATTTTGATTTTTCATTAATTGTTGGTTAAGTTGACTGCTTTGGTACCAGAAGTCGTAGTTGCCTGCGTAGATTGTGATTCTTCCGTAGTCGATGTCTACTGTATGTGTACAAACTGTGTTAAGGAAATGTCTGTCGTGTGATACAACAATGACTGTTCCTTCAAAGTTAATCAAGAAGTCTTCTAACCATTCTACTGACTTAATGTCAAGACCATTTGTAGGCTCGTCGAGTAAGAGTATGTCAGGAGTCCCAAACAATGCTTGTGCGAGCATTATTTTGACTTTCTCACTTTCTTTAAGAGTCTTCATCTCGTTGTATAGAATGCTGTCATTGAGTCCTAAACCATTTAGTAGTTGAGCGACTTCAGTCTCTGCATCCCAACCGTTCATCTCTGCAAATTCTGCTTCTAGGTCTGCTGCACGCATTCCGTCTTCTTCATTAAAATCAGGCTTTGCGTATAAGGCGTCTTTCTCTTTCATAATGTCGTACAACTTCTTATTGCCCATAATGACAGTGTCTAGCACTGTAAAATCGTCGTACTTAAAGTGGTCTTGTTGTAGTACGCTCATACGGCATTTTGGGTCAATCTCAACATTGCCTTTGTAACTATCAATCTCGCCTGACAAAATTTTTAAAAATGTAGATTTACCTGCACCATTAGCGCCAATAATACCATAACAATTTCCAGCGACAAACTTCAAGTTGACATCTTGGAATAATAATTGTCCGCCAAATCTTAATTCCAAATTTGATACTGTAATCATATTTCCTCCAAAAATTATAGATTAATAAATAAGTATGATAGTGTAACATATTTTTTTATATTTTTCAAGCACTTATTATAACATAGGTGTTTATTCTTGTATGCGAGTAGGTATTTAATTTTATATATAAGTAAGTGTTTAACCTTATTAGACAGGTGTTTATTCTAATATATGAATAGGTATTTAACTTAATATATTAGTAAGTTTTTAACCTTATATGAGTTTGTGAATTCAATTAATAAATAACAAATATTTTAGTATTTTTCTTTAACTAGATATATTGTTGTGATATATTTTTTTACATAAAACTTATTTTGTTATTAAGGTTATTCGATATTGTTATATTTGACATATTATACATTTACAAAATGTTTTTGTTATGGTATACTATACAGATAAGAGAATATAAATATGGAAATTAATGAAGCATTAAAGACTTTTGAAGAGTATGAGCGCAAATTTCAGTCTATAAGTTATGTGCGTTTTATGAGAGAGTGGGATATGGAGACTAGCGCTCCAGTTGAAGCATCAAGTATTGAAGCAAATTTAATGGAATACATTGAAGAACTACACTATAATTTATTGCAAGAAGATAGATACATAGAATGTATAAATACATTAATGAATAACTTAAATGAAGTACCTAAAAATTGGCGTAGATTAGTACAAGATTCATACAAAAATAGAGCGTTGCTTAATTGTGTACCGCAAGAAGAGTATATTAGGTATCAAACTTTGTTAGGGGAGACTCATTCAAAATATAGGGAAGCAAAAGAGAATAATAACTTTAAGATTGTAAAACCTTATTTGCAAGGCATAATAGAATTTAAACGAAATTATATAAAATGGGTTGACAATTTAAGTGATGCGAAAGGATATGATGTTTTATTAGATGAGTATGAACCTAATTTTGGGATGACAAGGTATGATGAATTTTTTGAATTAGTAAAAAGTGAAATTGTACCATTACATAAAAAAATAAGAGATAAAAAGAAGTTATATAATACATTTAACAAAATAGAACTTACTAGTGAGCAAAAAACGCAGTTAGCAGACTATTTAAGAAATGTGATGTGTCTAGATAAAAATAAATTTGTTTTTAGACATAGTTTGTGTAATGTTACTATGAGTTGCACAAATAAAGATGTTAGGGTGTGCGTAGATTATGGGCAAAATTTAAAAAATTTCATAGGGTCTTGTTTGCATGAGATGGGGCACGCTTTATATTCTATGCAAATGAGCGATGAATACAATATGAATAGTATTCACGATGGTGCAAGCCAATCTATGCACGAAGGTCAGGCAAGATTTTTTGAGAATTTGGTCGGCAAAAGTTTTGCTTTTTGGCAAGCACATTTAAGCAATATTAAGAAAATATGCCCACAGTTACAAGATGTTAGTCTGTTAGATTTTTATAGTTATATGAATGAATGTGATAATGTTGTCGCACGAATAGACTCTGATGAATTGTCTTATCCTATTCACATTCTAATTAGGTATGAGATTGAGAAATGGATGTTCAGCAATGATTTTAATATAGATTTATTGCCACAAAAAATTAATAATATGTACAAAGAATATTTAGGTATTAATATATGTGATGACAGAGATGGAGTATTACAAGACATTCATTGGTATTTGGGTGCTTTTGGATATTTCCCAGCGTATGCACTTGGGAATGTTTATGCTGGTCAACTTTATAATACAATGAGTAGTAAATTTGATATCAAAAAATCAATGCAATCTGCTACACTAGATGACATAGCAAAGTGGCTTAAAACAAATGTCCATACATTCGGTGCGAGCAAGTATCCTAAAGAAATTATGAAAGAAGCAACGAAAGAAGAATTTAACCCTAATTATTATGTAGACTATCTTAAAGAGAAATTTGGTAGATTGTATGAAATTGATATGCAAGCGTCTACACAAAATAAAAGAATGGATGAGATTACAAAATAAATAAATTTTAAGATTCACAAAAATAGATAATATAATTTATTGAATAATAAAAGGTAATTAAAAAATACATACTATATTGAGCAATTAGTCTATGAATTTAATAAAATATGATGGGTATTGACAAATTGTGAAAATATGGTATAATTATGTCGAAGGAGAAAATTATGATTTCTAACATTGGATTAAAGGCAATAAGCGATTGCATCTCAAAGCACCCATATATTTTGACAGAAGGAGAACATATTTCTCATGTTTCATCTAATCTTTTGAGCGAACAAATCAATTTCTACAATTTGAAGAACAAAATAACTGATGATTTGTATGATTGCGATGCAAAGAAGGCAGTTAATAAAACTTACATTAAGTATTGGGAAGCATACGGTATGTTAAGGGGGACAAAAAGTGTTATTGAGAAAGCAATTCAAAAAGGTTTAAGATTAAATTATGAAGCGTTATTTAAAGAAATAGATAAGTTCATCAATAATAATGATTATATAATTACTACAGATTTTATCGCTAATTTTGAGACATTAAGACAACTAAGTGAAGTTAAATTAATAGAGAGTAAACTTCTAGCATTATATGAGAAAGAAATCAAAGATGAGATTGAAGGCGGACATGTAGCGATACTACAAGGAATTACATCTACTACTGATTTTATTTATGCTATGTATCCTACCGGTTTGTCTTCAATTACTAATTTAATGCAAAATATCAATAGTGAAGAATTCTTCAAAAAAAATGAGAAGGGTAAAATATTCACGAAAGAAATTGAGAAGACTAGAGAAGAAGCACTGGGAGATTATTTGTCTATTCCTACTCAATTGATGGATGAAATGTTTGTTGCACTTGATGAATTAGATTTTACAGAAGATGAAGTACAAGAACTAGTAACTATAATACTTACATTTGTCGACAATCTCGACGAATTAAATGTTGACATTGCTGAGGCATTCCGTGAATCAGTTCAACCTACTGTAGATAATGAGAGTCAACAATACGAAATTAGCGACAAAAAGAGAGAAGATGATTATAGCATACAATAATATTAGATAAAAAAACAAATAATCTTAAAGTTTGATTATTTGTTTTATTTACATAATTTATAAATAATTATTTCAATATATTTTTATTAGAACGAATTGAAATGCCTAAGAAATTGTAATAATTATATACCTAAATAATAACAATAATAATTTTGTTGCTTAATAAATTATAATATTAGAAATATAATAATGTGCATTAATTATTTTCATTATATTCTATAATAATATTAACTCCACATAAAATATAAAAAACTTACTCATATTAACTCATTATAAATAATTTTAAATATTATATTATTAAACTATAATTTAATAATACTATTATACTGAAATCAAAGTGTTTTCAAATTTTATTAAGGATGCTATCTTATTCAACATTCTAACAAAGTTAAGATAGCGTTCTTTTTTGTGCTATTAGTATTTTTTAGTAGTTTAATAATTTTCATATCTTCATTGTAGTTATCAAGGTTATAATAAAAAAATTCTTCAGTGCAACTATTACAAACTTCTATTATATTTAGTAATACATCTATACTAGGGGAGAAATCTCTCTTAGTCTCCAACCTATTGATGTAGCCTTCATTCATTCCTATCGCCATTGACAATGCTCGTGCTGATAGGTTCGCACGAGTTCTTAGTCGACTGATTCTGTTGATAATCTCGTCTTTGTCCATAAAATACCCCCTTTGTATTTATATATACAAATATAATACTTTTGTTGGTTTATCTAATCACACTAAACTTGGTAAAACAACATAATATGTTATTTTATATAATATAGTATGTGATATTGTTGACAAATATTGCATAACTTGTTATAATATGTGCGATACAATGAGAATTGTATCAATATATACACAAAGGAGGATAAAAATGGCAGTTAGGTACTGTGTTACTTGCAATCGTGAAGTTGAGGGCAAAAAACCAAAATTCAGTTATGGTAAAATGTGTTTTTTAGGCCCATTCTACATAATAAGTTATTTAGTCAAAAAACCTACTTGTCCTATCTGTGGCTCAAAACTCCACAAAAAACACCCAGATACGAAATAAAAGACAATACTTTAACAATTTTGAAATAATTTATAGAATTATTTTCTTTAATTACTTATAATATTTATAATAAAAACACTCATCTATTACTCACACAATTTATAACAATTAGACACAATCACTTTAGGTAATTGTAAGGGAATAATTCAATTAGTCATAACTATCTATTTAGTACAATAGATAAACTTCGATTAAGACAAGCAAGATAATAACAAAATGGCAAACTTCCTTGAGGCGGGATAGTTTGCTTTTTTGTTTTTTTAGTTTAATATTAATTTTTTAAATATGAGTACAAATAATACCAAAATATACACTTTATTATACAAAATATACACAACCATATCTATGAATTGTGTATATTGTTTTTTATTTACCTAAAGGGATTAAGAGATTATTTACATATTTTATTGTTAATAATCTTTGCTTCTAATATTAATTTGATTGAACCTTGTTTTGCCTTACATAATGGGCATTCATCCCACGCTTCTTCACTAACTGCCATATAACCACAATCAGCACATACCCAAGTAACAGGGCAGTCTTTCTTGTATAGTGTTTTGTTCTTCATTTGATTGTACATTTCTAAAAATATTTGTTTGTGATAACATTCTACCGCTTTAACATCCAAGAATAACTTTGCTATCTCAGGGAAGCCTTCTTCTTCGGCAGTCTTAGCAAATCCATCGTATATCTTCTCTTCATTCTCTTCGTCTAGCGATGCTAGTCTTAAATTCTCTTGCAAGTCCCATTTCTCACGGAATGGAAAACCCGCTGTGATGTCTATGTTGTCGATCTCTTTTTCTTCAGTTTTTTGAATGAAGGTATAAAACATTCTTGCGTGATTAAATTCTTGATAAACTATTTCATCTATGACATCTGCAATATTTTTGTAACCATTATATCTAGCGCCATATTCAATGAATTCATAGCGAGTTTTAGCCTGACATTCTCCAGCGTATGCTCGTGCTAAATTTTTGTATGTTTGTGAATCAATTAATTTCATATTTACTCCTTTATGTAACATAGTATTGTCATAATTTATTTAATTTATTCATATTGACAAAAAGTTTATTCTGTTGTATAATACTTTAAGTACGAAGGAGAAATATTATGAGTAAAAGCATTTATCGTGAGTTGTGCGATAATAAAATAATAACAAATGAAGAGTTTTTTTTGATAGAGACTTGTTTAAAGGTCAGCGAATATGTTAGTATTCTTGACGCAGGTATGTGCTCTAAGGACGATGAAAAAAAATTGTGTGAATTGATTATAGAACAAAAACCATTATTTGTTGAAGCGTTGAATTCAAAAAATAAAATAGTGTTATCAGTGGCATACGACACGGCTCGTCAAGTCGCTTCAAGTACATATTTAATTTATAATGAACATACCAAAGATGATGAGATTCAACTATAACAAAGTCAGGGTGAATATGAAAAAAATTGATTATATAGAATTATTGAGAAATGGCAAAATAACTGATGAAGATTTATTTCAAATTAGAGCGTGCGAAAGAATCATAAAATACAATAAACTTCTTAACAAAAGATTTTATACTAAAGAGATTGAGGGGTTAGGTAGAAATATGATAAGAATATACTACCGCTATTATGAACAAGCGCTTAATAATGATAACCCTTATGTCGCAAGCGTGGCTTTGAAGACAAAGCAAAGTTTTGAAACTAGCAAATATAGCAAAATAAATGAATTAATTAAGTAATATAACATTTTTACAAAATTTTATAGATAAATAACATAATTGTTATTTGTCTTTTTTTGTTGTTATAATACTAAAATAGGTATAGTCTAAAAAATATGCCTAATTATTATACCTAATAGTAAAATTTTATATTAAAATGTTTTTTAAGTCAATGAACATTCTATATAATAAACCAAATAACCTATGACATTAAATTATAAGTGCTAAACAATGATAAATATTTTATAAATACAATTAAATACTTCATAAATACAATTAAATATTTTATAAATAGGTGTTAAAAATTTATAAATATGTGTAAATATGTCATAAGAATATAAAATATTTCATATTTTTCATTATTTGCTTGATACTTTTTTTTGTTTGTGTTACACTAAATTTATGAGAAAATTAGTTGTTATATTTATATCCGTTTTGTTTTGTATGTCGATTTTGTGCGGATGTGGTCAAAGTAGTAGTATAGTTGTCTATATGCCTGATGGGGCACCTAGTTTGAGCCTTGTGTCATTGATGGCACAGGGCTATAAGATTGGTGGACATAATACAGATTATACTATTGTTAGTAGCGAACAAATCGGCGGATTTGTCGCTTCAAAACAAGCAGATTTGGCAGTCTTACCAACCAATCTAGCAAGTAAATTGTGCGGAGATGATTATCAAATCTTATCAGTTATGACTACGGGCAATCTATATTTGGTCGGCAAGCAAGGTAGTAGCATAAATGATGTTATAGGACATAATTTGAGTGTCATCAACTTAAATAATGTGCCGGGGTTGACCGTCAAATTGATGTTAAATGAGTTAGGTATTCCTTATAGCGAAGGACAGCAATCGGAAAGCAATATCAAACTTGTTGGGGCGACCGCAAATGAGATTATAGGCGGATTTATGAGCGGGAAAATTGAATTCGCAGTCGTTGCTGAACCTGCAGTATCAATGATGCTTTATAAGGTCAATGGCCTTCAAGTTATAGATAGTATTCAAAGATTGGTAGGAAATTATCCACAGAGCGTTTTAGTCATAAAGAAGGGCATTTTTAAGAATAAGGATGTACAAGAACTATACAATGAGTTGTTAGAGAATGAGACTTATTTACAGAATAATTTAGATAATGTATACAATGTCATAACTGCACATTTACAAAAGGGTGTCGTAACTTCATTCAAAGAAGATTTGATTAACGAAGATTTAATTATGCGATGCAATGTCAATATTAGCCTTGCTATCGAAGAGAAAGATACAATTAATAACTATATTAGTAACCTTATAAATATTTCAAGCAATTCTGCAAATGTATTGACTGATGAGGTCTATTATGAATTTAAGTGAAAGGAATTTATCAAAATTCATTAATACAACTCAAAAAACACTTTATATCATATCATCAATATTAATATTACTCGTGATTTGGGAGTGCGTTGCACTAATTGTCGACAATGAATACCTATTGCCTACCGTTAGTCAAGCATTTGTTGACTTATGGGGACAACTGCAGTCGAAAATATTTTATCAATCATTTTTGTACACAATTTTGAGAACTTTAGTTTCCTTTTTGATAGCAATCGTTCTCGCTTTGTTGCTCTTTTTGTTGTCTAAAGCATCAAAGTTCACTCAAACATTTGTAAATTTTTTTGTGTCAGTACTGAGAAGTATTCCTACAATCGCAATCATATTATTTTTGCTTTTGTGGACAAATAGTCAAGTAGCACCTTCTATAATTTGTATTTTAGTCATAACTCCCATTATTTTTGCTAGTTTGCAGACAATGAATGTCGATGCTTCAACAAAAAATATGTGTCAAATTTTTGATATCAAAGGTTATAGATATTTCTACTTTGTTTTGTTACCCAAAATACAGTCTAACCTTATGCCGACTTTGTCATCTAGCATAGCACTTAATCTTAAGGTTATGGTAGCAAGCGAAGTCTTAGCAAGTACATACCTAAGCCTTGGCGGACTTATGCAAAATGCTAGCGTGTATTTTGATATGGGGAACCTTATGGCAATAGCATTTGTTACTATAATAACTGCTATAGTATTGCAAAAGTTATTAAGTATGACAAAATATATTAAAATAAAAGTAAAAAATAAGTAACAGTGATTTAGGTATATAGTAAAAATATAGACAACAAATTAATATGCTATATTATTTTTGTATAAAAAATGAAAATTATATACTTTATCTAAAATGTAATAAACATTAATTTTGGAAATAAATAAAAATTTAAACAAGTTGATATAAGTCGAGGTAATAAATGCGTTTAATAAATATATCAAAAAGTTTTGGGAATAAAGAGATTTTTAGAAATTTTAATTTTGAATGTAGCGACAAGGACTTTGTCATTATTACAGGCCTAAGCGGAGTAGGTAAGACTACATTACTAAATATTATCGCTAACCTTACTACATACTCTGGCGAAGTAGAAGGCGTAGGCAAAGTATCATATATGTTTCAAGATGATGTGCTATTATATAATTTTACAGTGCTTGAGAATTTAATCTTGACATTAAATAAACCTAAAGACATTATAACAAAATACTGTGAAGACTTTAAGATAATTGATAGCATAAATCTCTACCCTAGAGAATTATCAGGTGGGATAGCACGCCGTGTGTCATTAATAAGGGCATTGTACTACGAAAGTGATACATTGCTTCTTGACGAACCAACCAAAAGTCTTGATACTAAAACAAAAAATATTGTTGTCAAAAATTTAATAAGCGAACACAAACAAAACCCTAAGTTGACATTCTGTGTTACTCACAATGCCGAAGACTTTGTTAATTTGCAAACAAAAAGAATAGACTTGTAATTTAGTAATATAAAAATACTAAATAATAAAAAATATCGAATAAATAAAAAATGACATTATTTTGTTAAAAATAATATGTAAATTTTGTAGTTAAAATATTTGACTAAAAAATAAATATTGTGGTATACTAGCAGTAGAGAATAAGAGAAAGGAGAGAGTATATTATGTTACAAGAGATGAAAAATGCTGGGGGGGGGGGGCATTCTAAGACCCAAGAAATAGGGCAAAATAATACTAAAACAATACATAATGACTTAACTTATGGTAAGTTAAATAACAATCAAAGAAACGATATAATTAATGACATTGACAACTCAAATTGTGAGAAAAAAACACTTACAACTAAAATAGATAATGAGTCTCACGCAAAAAGTGTCAGTGAAATTGATTATGATAATACTTATAATGAAGTTAGAACTCTAAATAAAATAAATACAAATAATAAAATAAATAAAAAACTAAATAATGCACACAATATTACCGAGATTGAATTTGCTAGAGACAGTGCAGAGTATGAAATGCGAGCAAACAATGGAGGTAATGAAATGCGCAAACAAGATACATACAACGAAATAAGTGAAATAAGAGTAGAGACTAGTATAGACAACAATAGTGGTCTTTTTGTGGATACAACAAATGTAAGAAAATATACTAGGAAAGAAGAAAAGGTCTTGTCTAGAGTGCAAGCATTACACAAGCGAGCAGGACACATACGCTCTAGAGCGTTACAAGGTGCGAGTATAGGTATACAACACACAAATACCTTTATGCGCTCTACAGTACAATTAGTATTGTGGTTATTAGCATTTGTCTTAAGCACAATGATAGTGTACTTTACAAATACTAATAATGTATTTAATATGGATAATGGGGTTATAGCAGTAGAAAGTACACCTGATGATGGAACAACTGCTAAAGGTTTTGACGGCGGTACAGGCGACCCCGACAACCCATACCAAATTGCAACACCTATGCAGTTAAGATTATTATCAACAGATAGTAGTTATTGGGCAGATAGTTTTATACAAACAGCCGACATAACATATACTACTTCAAGTTGGACCCCTATAGGTACATCTTCAAGTAGCAAATTTGCAGGTAATTACGATGGCGGTGGTTTTGAAATAACATTTACACAATTTATAACTATAGATAATGAGTCTGGAGATGCCTATGGCGGAGTATTTGGCTATGCTAATGGTGCAACTATAACTAATTTAGGAGTGAATTGGCAACTAGGATTAGAAGTGTCTTCTACTTCTTCTTACCGTGCCTATTCAGGAGGGATCGCGGGGGATGTTTCTGGGACCATCAGCAACTGCTACAACAGGGGTAGTGTGACTGCGACTTCTATTTCTTCTCGTGCCTATGCCGGTGGAATCGTGGGGGGTAGTGGAACCATTAGCAACTGTTACAACACGGGTAGTGTGACTGTGACTTCTACTTCTTCTTATGCCTTTGCCGGTGGAATCGTGGGGGGTAGTGGAACTATTAGCAACTGTTACAACACGGGTAGTGTGACTGCGGAGTCTTCTTCAAGTTCTGCCTATGCGGGAGGGATCGCGGGGTATGCTTCTTCTTCTTTAACCATCAGCAACTGTTACAATACGGGTGCAGTGACTGCAACTGCCTATGCGGGAGGGATCGCGGGGTATGCTCATTCTTCAACCATCAGCAACTGCTACAACACGGGTAGTGTGACTGCGGAGTCTACTTCTTCTGATGCCAATGCCGGCGGGATCGCGGGGTATGTTTCTGGGGACATCAGCAACTGCTACAACACGGGTAGTGTGACTGCAACTGGGGCTTCTTCTGTCTCTGCCGGCGGGATCGTGGGGTATGTCGGTTTGTCAACAACGATCAACAACTGCTACAACAGGGGTAGTGTGACTGCGGAGTCTTCTTCAAGTTTTGCCTATGCGGGAGGGATCGCGGGGCGTGCTTATTCTTCAACCATCAGCAACTGCTTTAGTATAGGTACAGCACCTACCGCAACTGGAAAAACAACAGAAGTAGGCAGTATAGTAGGGTCTGGTGGGACTGTAAGGTATGGATATCATAATTATTCGTCAATTAGTACAGATGATACTGGAACGGCAACTATTTATAGGGAATCATTGGCAACCGATGTGAAAGACTTAACCTTCTTCACAACTACAAGTAATTGGAATAGTAGTTATCCTTGGAGCATAGCGAGTGCGCCGGCAGTGGATAATGTGTGGTTAATAGTATCAGGCATTAATCACGGGTTGCCATTCTTCCAGTGGCAAGGGTATGCACAAGTTACACCAACTAGTTTAACTCAAGATGAGAATGGAGTATATTTAATAAAGAATGCGAGTGATTTAAAATATTTGTCTCAAACTTCTAGTCTATGGGCAAGTGGAAATAATTTCAAACAAACAGCGGACATAACCTACACCGATGCTTGGACCCCTATAGGATCTGAAGGTGATCTTTTTGTGGGCAATTATGATGGCGGTGGATATGAAATAACGTTTACACAATTTATAACTATAGATAATGAGTCTGGAGATGCCTATGGCGGAGTATTTGGCTATGCTAATGGTGCAAC
>CALVIT010000040.1 GCA_944331845.1 uncultured Clostridia bacterium | reverse complement strand
TTAGAGCAAGTTTGGTAGCTTCTCTTTATTTTAACATAGGAGGACTTTTTGTGCAAAGCCTTCAGCTCTTTAGTACCACCAGCACTGCTGGGGGTTTATTTTCCCAATAAAAGCATATTAGTTTGTACTAATATGCTTTTTGTGTTGCATCAAAAATATTTCCTATGTCTCCAGCTCCAACTAGAAGTACTAGGTTATGTCCATTTGAATTTAATTCAATAGATTTATAACAATCATTGAGTGAATTGATAAAATAAACATTTTGTTTAGTTTTAGACAATGTATTAAATAAGTCTTCACTACGCCCACCCATTATAATTTCTTCTCGTGCGGAATAGGTGGGAACTAGATATAATTCATCACAATCATTAAAACATTTTAAAAAGTCATTAAATAAATCTTTAGTTCTTGTGTATGTGTGTGGTTGAAAATATACTATAACTTTGTCGTAACTTAATGATTTGACATTGGATAGTAAATTTTTTATTTCAGTAGGGTGGTGTGCATAATCTCCATAGATGTCTGCATTATTTATTTTTTTTATAAATTCAAATCTTCGAGCAACATTTTTGAAAGTCTCTAAAGATTGTTTTATTTTTTCGCAAGGTATGTTTAATGTATGGCATAAAGCAGTGCAAGCAAGAGCATTTATTACATTATATTTGCCTTCAATATTTAATTTGATAGTAGCGATATATTCTCCATTAAATGATATGTCGAAGGTGTATTTGCTGTTATTATTTCTTAGGTTGAATGCTCTATACTCGGCATTTTTATTAAATCCGTATGTAATGATTTTATCATTGTTTTTTACTAATTCGCAAAATTTGTCATCACTATAAACAAATGCCTTAACTTTAGTTTGATTTATAAATTGTATGAATGTATCATATAGTTCTTTTTGAGACTTATAACAATCTGTATGGTCAAGTTCAACATTATTAATAATAGCAAACTGTGGATGTAGTTCAAGAAAACTCTTTTTGTACTCGCACGCTTCAGTTATAAAGTATTGTTTTTTGCCATTTTTAAAATTTCCACCTATGTAGTTGTAGTCGCCCCCTATATGTATTGTAGGGCATAAGTTGTAGTCTATAAAGACTTTTGATATCATAGCAGTGGTAGTGGTTTTGCCGTGAGTCCCTGCTATAGCTATTGTGTTATCAAAATCATTACTAACTAGTCCTAAAAGTTTGCTTCTTTCAAGAACTGTAATATTATTATTAATAGCATAATTTAATTCTTCATTTTTTGTATCAATCGCTCCACTGTATACTACAATATCAATATCTTTTAGGTGTTTTTTATCGTGTCCTATAAATACTGGTATTCCTTTATCGACTAATTCAATAATTTCATTATTTTGTTTTAAGTCGCTACCTTGTACATAATTATTATTCATTAAATACTTAGCTAATGCGCTCATACTTATTCCACCGATTCCTATTAGGTGAATTCTCTTATTTTTTATCATAAAAATATTCTATGCTTTATAATAAAATTTGTTTAAAAAATATAATTTATGTATAAATTGGTAAATATTGGTAAAAATAATTATATAAATTAAAAAAATGTCGAAATTTGCGAAAAAAGTAAAAAAGATTGAGTATTTTATTTGTATTTTTTTAGTTTTTATTGTATTATACGTAAGACTCTCATACAAATAAAAATAAGGATGGTTGAAATGAATATTACAGAAGTCAGAGTGAAACTTTTTGATAAACCTAATCAACCAGTTAGGGCAATGGTTACATTCACAATTGACGACTGCTTTGTTATTCACGATGCGTTAATTATGGATGGCAAAGGTGGGTTATTCATTTGCATGCCAAGCAAGAGGTTACTTACAGGCGAGAGGGTTGATATAGCGCATGCCTTGAATAATGAAACAAGAGAAAAAATTAAAAGTGCAATTTTTACTGCTTATGAATAAGCTCTTGCAGAGTCCGAAAATAGTGAAAATGAATAGATTATCGATTATCATTAAGTGAGTTAAAAAAAGAAGGTCAATGTATATAATTGAATTTATAGTTTTTTTTATTTATAATTCAATTAAATATTGACCTTTTTTGTATTTAGTATAATACATAGCAATGAAGAAATAAACATAAGTGCGGAGAATATTAGGTAATAAATTCTTAATGGTACAAAATAACTAGAAAATAACAATACTAACCCGCATAAAAAATATGTCTTTGATTTATGTCGACTAAAAGCATATTTCTTAAATGTGTTAAAATTAAACTTCTCTTTTGGTATGGTTTCAATAGCGAAGTTAGGCATAGAATGTTCTGGTAAGATATACTTAACATATAATTCGCTAATGTCTATTATCTCATATTTTATTTTTTGAAAATTTTTAATTAAATTTTTACAATCTAAAGAATATGAATTGCATAAAATTATTATTTTATGAATTTTTCTATTTTTGTTTTCTCTATAAATCCTCTTAATTTCTTCGCAATCTAGTACTTTATTATCAAAATTATATAAAATAATTGTGTCTTTGTTGTCGATAGTGAGTTCATTTTTATAGTTTTTTTCTGCGTTAAACAACTTTTTTAGATAATTTCTTATTTCTATTTGACTACCGTACGAGAATTGGTCTTTAAGTTTGTCAATTTCTTTGAGTTGTGCCAAACTAAGTTGTTTTTTTGTTAAACGCTTTGTTCTTATTATATAAAAAATCACGCACAGAATTATTGTTACAATAGATGATAACAATAGAGACAACCCTAATGATAAATTAGTTGCCCTAAAAAAAATTAATGATATAAAAAAAATTATTATTAATTTGAATATTTCATCAATAAAGAAAGCTATTTTATTTATCATTTTTCACCTTTTTAAAATTATTGACAAATATTTGTATTTTATAATTGACAAAATGAATAAAAGTTTGATATCATTTATTTATGGAAAATTATATATCAAATAGTGTTGATGAAACGGATAAGATAGCGCGTGAAATCGCTTCAAAAGTTCCCAAAGGGTCAGTCATTGAACTAATCGGGGAAATGGGTGCGGGTAAAACTGCATTTGCTAAGGGATTTGCTAAAGGACTTAATGTTAAAGAAATCGTTACAAGTCCAACATTTGCATTATTAAATACCTATGATTGCGGAGATGGTAGTAAATTATATCATTTTGACCTATATAGATTAGAAGATATAGAAGAGCTTTATTTATTAGGTTTTGAAGAATTGTTTTATTCTAAAAATGATATTTGTTTGATAGAGTGGCCACAAATTGCAGTTGATATTTTACCAAAACATAAGATGCGAATTACTATAACAAAACAAGATGCTAATAGAAGAAAAATCGAGGTGGAGAATATATGAATATACTTTGTTTAAATACTTGTTTAAAACAAAGTTATGTGTGTTTAATACACGATGATAAAATAGTAGAGAATGTTATAGAAGACAATGTCCAACATTCTATAACTTTGTTAAAACAAATAGATAGCGTTTTTAGTGAATGTAACATCAGCGCTCAACAACTAGATTATATAGCTGTGTGTGTAGGGACTGGAAGTTTCACAGGAATAAGAATAGGGTTAGCGGTTGCTAAAGGCATAGCGAACGCTTTAAATATAAAAATTATTCCTATCGACACATTGAGTCTTATTGCATACAATACTCAAAATATGTGTCAATATGTCGTAATGAAAGGTGTAGGTAATGAGTATTTTTTAGGCAATGTAGTAGATAAAAAAGTGCAATCAATGCGGTTAACTACTAAAGATGAGCTTGATTCATTATTAACTAATGATACTATTATTTGTAGTTGTGATAATTTAACTAATGATTTTAATTGTAAAATAGAATATATCAAAATGCCTAAAATGAATAAGATTGTTTTAGATAATTTAGATAAAGCTATAGATTCAAATGAGGTTAAACCTATATATTTAAGACTATCGCAGGCGGAATTGCAGAAAGGGTTAAAAAATGATAGTTGAGTTAACTATAAATGATAAGGAATTACTAGAACAAACTATCAGTCTAGATAATACATTATTTAAGACAGAAGCATATAATGAAAGAACATTTTGTGAAATGCTAAATAATAAAAAATACAAAATTTTTGTATACATTGACAAAATAGTAGTAGGCTATATAATAATTTATGACAATATAGATTATTATGAAATTTTCAAAATCGGTGTTACCTATGATAAACAAAATTTAGGTATCGGTACACAATTAATTAAATTTGTACAAAGCCTAGATTATGTTAACAAACTTTATTTAGAAGTTAACTCGAAGAATGTTAATGCGATTGAATTCTATAAAAAAAATTATTTCATACAAGATGGATTAAGAAAAAATTACTACAGACAAGGCGAAGATGGAGTTCTAATGGAGTGGAGTAGTGTTTTATAATTTCAATGGAAGTAAACTTTTTTATAATTTCATTAATAAACAAAAAACAAAGACTGTTGTATTATTGCACGGATGGGGTGGGAATCATTTAAGTTTGTCGCCACTCGCAGGAGCATTTAACGAGTACAATATACTATCAGTAGATTTCTTTGGGTTCGGTCAAAGTGATAAACCTTCAAGAGATTTTGATATATATTCATATTCGGGTGCAGTTAAAGGATTAATTGAATTTTTAGAACTTCAAAATATAATTTTAGTAGGACATTCTTTTGGGGGTAGAGTATCAATTATACTTGGTTATGAGATTAGAGAATTGATTGATACAATTATATTGATTGATAGTGCTGGTATAAAACCTAGAACCACTCCAAGAAAATTCGTAAAAAAAATTAATTATAAATTTGTAAAGTTTTTAGTTAAACATAATTTAAAAGCTAATAAATGTTTAAGTAAGTATGGGTCAAATGACTACAAACAATTAGATGATAGTGATAAAATTGTCTTTAATAAGATAGTTAATGAGCATTTAGAGAAATATTTATCATACATTGAATGTCAAACGCTAATTATATGGGGAGACAAAGACTGCGACACGCCTATATATATGGCTAAAAAATTAAATAAGCATATTAAAAATAGCAAATTATATGTAATACAAAATGCAACTCATTTTGCATATTTAGAAGATACAAAATTAGTTATAAAAATCATAAAGGAATTTTTGAAATGAATTTTATTGATATTAATAATATACATTTATATATAGCAATAGGATTATCTGTTGTAAATGCAATTTTAATGTGGTTCGTTGCGTATAAATTTTTTCAAATTTTGCAATTATCGAACTACAGGACTAAAGAATACTTTGGTTGGATTAAAGATACGAAAGGGAAATACATATCTAGATTATTTATGCTAACGATTTTGAGTTTAGCATTGATGGTAGTAACTAATGTAATATTAGATACTCAAAATATTAATGACTTTTGGGCGTATTTAGGTTTAATATTTTATTTTTATTTGACAATAGTCTTTATTATAAATCTTTATAATGCACCAAAGAAAACTCCACTCAAAATTACTAATCGCATAAGTAGATTAAAATATTTATTTATTATAATATGTGCAATTATAACATTTTTGCTTATATGGTTATTTACAGAGTTTTTGGACCCAATAAGGTATGCAGCAGTGGCATTAATGCCTATTATGTTACCTTTCATTGTACCAATAGTCAATATAATGATTCTACCACTAGAGAAAATTATTGCTAAACATTATATTCGACTTGCACGAAAGAAATTAAATTCTAATCCTAATTTAATTAGAATAGGTATTACTGGTAGTTTTGGCAAAACAAGTACAAAATTCTTTTTACAAACAATTTTAAGTGAAAAATATTCTGTGTGTGCTAGTCCGTTCAGTTATAACACACCTATGGGAATAACAAAATCAATTATTCAATATTTAGATTTCTCGCATCAAATTTTGATTGCGGAAATGGGGGCAAGATTTAAGGGAGATATTAAAGAATTATGCGACTTAGTATCTCCACAATATGGTATAATTACAAGCGTTGGCGAACAGCATTTACAAACATTTAAAAATATAGACAACATAGCAAATACTAAATATGAATTAGTAGAAGGTTTAGAGAAGGGCGGAACGATAGTATTCAATGGACAAAATGAAATATGTAAGAAATTATACGATAAAACTCAAATTAATAAATTGATTACAGGTTTTGATAGCTCCTTTGATGTTTATGCTGATGATATTAAAACAAGCAGAGAAGGCACTCAATTTAATTTACATATTAGAGATGAAAGTATTATTTGTAATACAAAATTGTTGGGGGAACACAATATAGAAGACATTTTAACTGCTGTTGCCTTGGCAGATAAATTGGGGTTAACAATCAAACAAATTGCTAGCGGGATAGGTAAATTACAACCTATTGAACATAGGTTACAAATAATAAATGTAAATGAGCATATAACTATACTTGATGATTCATACAATGGAAGTATTGAAGGCAGTAAAAAAGCACTAGACATCTTAAAAATGTTTAATAATTACAAAATTGTGGTTACACCTGGGTTAGTAGAATTAGGTGTTAAGGAAACTCAGGCAAATATAGAGTTTGGTGAGAGAATAGCGGAAGTTGCAGATGAAGTGGTTATAGTTAACATAACACATTCAGCGGACATAAAGAAGGGACTAGAGAACAAAAATTTTGACTCTAACAAAATACATCAATTAGCTTCGCTAAATCTAATAAACAATTTTATTGATAAAATAAATGACAAAGATTGTACTATTCTATTTTATAATGATTTGCCTGATAATTATTTATGATAAATACTTGACAATTTTATCAAAATATGATAATCTTAAAATACCTTTTGCAAAGTTTAGTCGAGTCTCCGACGCTTTACCTTGCTTAAGGAGTAAGAATATATGGAGGAGTTAAACAATGGATAAGAAAGAGATTATTGCTAAATATGGTAAAAATGAGAAAGACACTGGTTCAACTTGTGTTCAAATAGCATTGCTTACCGAAAGAATTAATCACTTGAACGAACATTTGAAAGTTCATCCTAAGGATAATCACACTCGCAGGGGATTACTTAAATTAGTAGGCCAAAGAAAAGGGTTGATGAATTATCTTAAGAACAAAGATATTGAACAATATAGAACTATTGCTTCAGAATTAGGAATTAGATAAATGTTCTAGGACCCAAAATATTTTTGGGTCTTTTTGTAAATAATAATATATAGAAAAATATATAACACCTAAATATAGTGTATTCTATTAGTATAATACACTCTATATGGTGTATTATACTAAGGAGTAAATATGGAAACTAAAATTTATGAAACGACTTATGGCGATAAAAAAGTAACAGTTGAGATTGGTAAATATGCTATGCAAGCTGATGGCTCTTGTGTCGTACGATGTCAAGATACTGTTGTGCTAGTTAATGCTACGGTAGCGGATAAGGCAAGAGATGGAGTTGATTTTTTACCTTTAAGCGTTGATTATGAAGAGAAGCTATATGCAGTGGGTAAAATTCCAGGCAGTTACAAAAGAAGAGAAGGCAAACCTAGCGATAAGGCTATACTTGTATCAAGGTTAATAGATAGACCTTTGAGACCACTATTTCCAAAACATTTTCACAATGATATTTCAGTTGTGGCAACACCTTTATCAGTAGACCCTGATGTTTCACCGGAGGCGTTAGCAATGCTAGGGTCTAGTATTGCTTTGTCAATATCTTCAGCACCATTTGAAGGACCAACGGGGGCAGTCAATGTCGCATTAGTTGATAATCAATTCGTTATTAATCCTGATGCTAAAGCACGAGAAAAAAGTATTTTAAATCTTACAGTCAGTGGAACTCACGACGCTATTTTAATGGTTGAAGCGGGTGCAAAATTTGTAGATGAAGATACAATGTTGAATGCTATAATGTTTGCACACAATGAAATTCAAAAACAAGTTGAATTTCAACAACAAATAATCAAAGACTTTGGTAAGGTTAAGAAACAAGTTCAAGAAGAAGATGAGACTACAGTTAAAATTCGTGATGAAGTTAAAAAAATTGTTGATAAGGAATTAGATTTTGTATTAGATACTACTATTAGAGAAGAAAGACAAAATAGAGATGCGATACTAAAAGAGAAAACTTTAGAACATTTCATTAAAGATTACGCAGATGTTGATAATCTTGAGAGCATAATTAATTCTACAATTTATGCAATGACAAGGGAGAAGGTAAGAGCCAAAATTATAAATAAAGGTGTTCGTTTGGATGGTCGTTCCCTTGACCAAATTAGACCTATTTGGTGCGAAGTTGGAATATTGCCAAGGGTTCACGGCTCAGGGGTCTTTACTCGTGGACAAACTCAAGTGCTTACAACTTGTACATTAGGTATGTTAAGTGAAATGCAGGTTATTGATGGACTTGAGGAAGAGGAAGAACACAAAAGGTATATGCACCAATACAATATGCCACCATATAGTACCGGAGAAGCAAAAATGTTAAAAACGCCGGGGCGTAGAGAGATAGGACACGGTGCACTTGCTGAAAGAGCATTGGAACCTGTTTTGCCAACTGAAGAAGAATTTCCGTATGCTATTAGAACAGTTTCTGAAGTTTTAAGTTCTAATGGGTCAACTTCTCAAGCGAGCGTTTGTGGTTCTACTTTAGCGTTAATGGATGCTGGTGTACCGATTTCTTCACCAGTAGCGGGAATCGCTATGGGACTCATTAAAGATGGAAATAATACATTTGTATTAACAGACATTCAGGGCGAAGAAGATTTTTATGGCGATATGGACTTTAAAGTAGCAGGTACTGAAAGTGGTATAACTGCTATTCAAATGGATATCAAAATTAAAGGTATTGATGAAGATGTTTTGAAAATAGCCTTAAACAAAGCGAAAATTGGTAGACTATTCATAATGGATAAAATGCTTCAAGTTATTAGTTGCCCTAGACAAGAATTGTCTCCATATGCTCCTAAGATTATATCATTTAATATCGACCCAGATAAGATAAAAGATGTTATAGGCTCGGGCGGTAAGAATATCAACAAAATTATTGAAGAAACAAATGTTAAAATTGATATTGAAGATGATGGATTTGTAACTATTGCAGGGAAAGATTCAAATATGCTTAATAGAGCAAAGGAAATTATTGATAACATTGTTATGGAAATAACTGTTGGACTTATACTTGTTGGTAAGGTTGTTAAGACTAGCGATTTTGGCGCTTTTGTCTCACTATCACCAACTAAGGAAGGTTTAATTCATATTTCAAAACTATCCGATAAACACGTCGAGAAGACTGAAGGTGTTGTCAATGTAGGCGACAAAGTTAAGGTCGAAGTTATTAAAGTCGATAATAGGGGTAGAATTGATTTGAGATTAATTCAAAAATTATAATATTAAGTTTAAGGTTAGTGCCTTAAACTTTTTTTAATGTTATTAAATTTTTGTTAAAAAATGGTAAGATAAATCTATATAAGGCTCTATGAATGCAATTTGCAATTTACTTATTTATGGGAAGAGTATACTTTGAATGCCCATATTTGATAAAATAAATAACATTCGTTTTTGGTTAAATTATTAAAGTTGACTGCATATACATAATTGACGGAGTCCATAATTATGAATTATAGATTATTATCAAATGTATGTATTGTATGTATGTTATTCGCTTTATTTTGTATAACCTATGACAACAGCATAAAAAGTGTATTTAACCCAAATGACTATGAACCCTATTATTGTGGCGATGCTAATCTTCCTCAAGTATCTTTAATGATTAATGTTTATTGGGGGAATGAATACATAGAACCTATGTTAGAAGTTCTAAAAAATGAAAACATTACAACAACATTTTTTGTCGGTGGGTCTTGGGCAAATAAATATCCTGAACTATTAGATAAAATTGTTGACGCAGGGCATGAAATAGGTAACCACGGGTTTAATCACAAGGAACATTCAAAACTTACTTATGAACAAAATTATAATGAGATTTATAAATGCGGTGAAATTGTTAAAGGGTTGACAAATATTGAAATGAATCTATTTGCTCCACCATCTGGAGATTTTAGCAAGACAACATTACAAGTCGCATCTGCGTTAAATTATAAAACTATTATGTGGTCAAAAGATACTATAGATTGGCGAGATAAAAATACAGATTTGATTGTAAAAAGGGCAACAAATAACTTAAAAAACGGAGATTTAGTCTTAATGCATCCAACACAAAATACTTTGGAAGCATTACCACAAATTATTGATTATTGCAAAAAAAATAATTTAACAATAACCACTGTTACTAAGTGCCTTAATATTAATTAATACATTACAAATTTTGACAAAATATTTATTAAAAATAATTAATCTTGTTTAACAAAATGATAGTTTTTTGTTGTGTTAATAATCTTTTTGTGATATAATCTATTCTATAGTTAAGAACGATTAGGAGATTATATGATTCGCAAGTTATTAACAAGAGAAAATACAACACCTCTTATTGTTTTGTTTGTTTCTCTGCTTATAATTATTTGTATAGCATTTTCTATTCTAGATTTGCTTAATCATATTTTGCTTGGACTTTTTGGAGCAAGTATTTATATCATATTAATTCTTCTTATGGCGTGGTCCATATCTAGAATAATGGGGTATAGAAATAAGTTTACAAAGAGTTTTGTGGCATGTTTAAGTATAATAGCATTATCTATGATGTTTGTTATACATTTGTCACTAACTGCATCATCATATGATTTATCATTTGTTGAATGTATGGAATATCCATTTAGTAATGTAACACCTGCTGGAGCTATTTTCTCATTCATATTGTATCCATTAAGATTATTGCTTCCTTTTGAAGCGGTGCTATGCTTATTCATAATCGCAATGATTGTTTGTTTCTGCATATGTGTTGATAAGCAATATCATTATAGGCACTTGAAAGAGCAAAGTCAAAAATATTCTACAAAAACTGAAAAAGTAAAAATTAATAAAACATCAAATAAAACTCAAACTATGCGTGTTCCAAATGCAACTATGGAAAAGAACAAGAATATGCCTAAGTTTATTTCTATGCCTTTAACATTAAATGCAAAAATAGAGAAAGATGAGAAAGATAAAATCAATGACCTAATCGTACCTTCACAACCAAAACCGTATAATATAAAAAAGCGAGAACCTGTTAAATCTACTAAGGTTGACCCTGCTATTTATTCAGGCATTATTAATGCAGATATCTACAAAAACGATAATAAAATTACGCTTCAAGATGCGATGAATAGCACGGAGAATGTGGTAGATGATGTAGCACCACTAAAACCTCAAAAATTTATTTTTAATGAAGTTAATGATTCAAATTTTCTTGGTACCCCACAAACTATATTACAAGAGAAGAATACAAATGAATATAAAATATCACCTATACTTGACAATGTAGATGAAGTAAAGAATAATGATTTGTATAATAATAACAATGGTTTATATAACATAGATACTAAAGAGAGTGGAGAAGATGCTTTCTCACAATTAGGGTTAAATAAAAACACAAAAGATGATTTAGTTGATAAAATCAATTTAGATGAATTTAACATAAATAGTCAAAAAATGGATAAGGTTGATTCAATAAAAGATTCAAAAAATGTTGAGCCTTTTAAAGAAAATACTTTCAATGATATAACTATTGATACGAAAAAAGAACAACCTAAGCCTAAGAAGCGTGCAAAATATGTTAGACCACCACTTGACCTTCTTACGACCAAAAGTTCTATCCCTTCAATGACACAAGAGAAATTTGAAGAGAAAGCACATATAATTGAAGAGAAATTTGAAGAATTTAAAATATCAGTTAAGTGTGTAGGGGTAACAAGGGGCCCAGCAATAACTAGATACGAATTTGAAATGCCACAAGGTATAACAGTTAATAAAGTTTTACAATATTCAAATGATATTTCAATGGTACTTGAAAGTAGGAAGGCAATAAGAATTGAAGCACCTATTCCTGGTAAAAATGCTTTCGGTATAGAAGTTCCTAATGAAACAGTCGACACAATCGGTTTGCGAGACATTATTGATACAAAACAATTTAGAGATGCACCTTCACCTTTAACATTTGCATTGGGTAAAGATATTACAAATAGGCCCGTGTTATCAGATGTAGGTAAACTTGTTCATACATTGGTTGCTGGTTCGACAGGTAGTGGTAAATCAGTTTGTATGAATACAATAATAATTTCTTTACTATATAAGGCATCTCCTGAAGATGTAAGAATAATATTGATTGACCCTAAGTTTGTTGAATTTAATATTTATGAGAATTTGCCTCATTTGCTTTTACCTAAGATTGTTACAGAACCAGCTCAAGCTGTAAGTGCGTTAGCGTGGGCTTGTGAAGAAATGGAGAGAAGAAATAGAATATTTGGTCAATATTATGTTAGAAGTATTGATGAATATAATGATATGCCAGAAGTCAAAGATGGTACAATAGATAAAATGTACAAGATTGTTATTATGGTAGATGAATTAGCGGACTTAATGATTAATACTAGAAAGGAAATTGAAGAGAAAATACTTAAATTATCACAGAAAGCCCGTTCTAGTGGTATTCACTTAATTTTAGCGACACAAAGACCTTCAGTCGATATAATTACAGGTACTATTAAGGCTAACTTGCCATCAAGAATCGCATTCGCTCTAACTAACTATAATGACAGTAAAACTATAATCGAACAAAGTGGCGCTGAGAAACTTTTGGGGCGTGGTGATATGTTATATTGTCCAAGAGGCGAAGAGCCTACAAGATTGCTTGGCCCATTTATTTCTCAACACGAGGTCGCTTCAATAGTAAAATTTATTAAGGA
>CALVIT010000039.1 GCA_944331845.1 uncultured Clostridia bacterium | reverse complement strand
CGCACCTAGTTTGGTATGTGTACCCATAGTACACAGGTCAAGGGGGACTCCCCTTGCCTAAAGGTTCGTAAGGGAACGGGTAGTTCCCTTACACTATCTCTGTTATGCACACAATACAAGTCTCGTGCTTAAAACTTAATAATATTTACTTTTTGCATTTAGCAAAAAGCAATATTCTTTGAGTATTGCGTACTCAAGTACATTCAATGTACCTTTAGTACACAAGTCAAGAGCCCTGCTCTTGTACTAGGGTCGTAGGGGATGGAAAATCCCCTACACACACTCTCCCTTGCCTAAAGGTTCGTAAGGGAACGGGCAGTTCCCTTGCATAAAAAAAAACTAACAAAATGTTAGTTTTCTATAAATTAATTAATAATTCTTACAGGCAAAATTAAGAACAAAAATTCTTCGCCTTCGCAAGGCTTTATTATACAAGGTGCAATAGCAGTAGTGAAATTCAAGTTAATGAATTCATTGTTAACAACCTTTAAGCACTCAATGAAATATCTAGAGTTAAACGCAGTTATTAAATCAGCGCCACTCAAAGAGATAGTAACATTCTCGTGAATATTACCAATTTCACTATTACTAGATATGCCTAAAGTTTTGTCTTTAATCTCAAATTTTGCAATATTATTTCTTTCAACTCTTGCAAGCAAACTTGTTCTATCCAAAGCCTCTTCTAGTTGCTTCTTGTTAACAGTTGCAACAGTTGTGAAGTCGCCTTGTGTTATCAAATTTTTGTAATTTATGAACTCGCCATCCAACAATCTAGATATAATAACTGCGCCATCTTGCTCAATCATTACAAATTGTTTTTGGAAATAAACCTTGATGTTCTCATCCTTATCATCTACAACCTTAGTTATCTCTGACAAACTCTTTGCAGGCACAACAAAGTTAGTTGTCGAAGTAGCGTGTGTTATCTCTTTCTTAACAACGCTCATCCTATAACCATCCAATGCTACTACAGTCAAAGTGTCATTGCCCACTTCAAAATAGCACCCCTTAAATAGCGGTCTAGAATCATCTAATGATACTGAAAAAATTGTTTTGTTAATAGCGTCAACAAACTCATTTTTGTTGATTTCAAAATATTGTTCATTGCTGATTTTTTGCATATTAGGGAATTCATCAACATTCATACATTGCATAAACCCTTCGCTATCAGTATATGACAATTTGAGTTGATTGTTATCACAAGTCTCAAGCGTAATTTGTTCATTAGTAAGTTTTCTTACATATTCACTGAAGAATTTACCTGGGACAACGGCAGTTCCTTCAAGTTTAACATCCGCCTTAATAGTTGTTTCAATCATCAATTCTAGGTCAGTAGCACTTAATCTCAAGCATTCATTCTCTGCTACTAACTTAATTCCTTCCAATATTGGGTTAGTCGTTTTAGTTGCTGTTGCCTTAATAACTTTCAAGACAGCATCAGCAAGGTCTAACCCATCACATATAAGTTTCATAGTCTTCCTCGCTTTTTGTACATAGATTGTAACACACTTTCAAAAATGTGTAAAGCATTTTGACAAGTATTTTTCGACATTTTTATCTTTTTTGCCTAGGCGGATATGATGAGTTATATTTTTATTTTTTTAAATATTAATTTGTATTATTATTGTCTGTGCAAATGTGGATAACTTTTCTCATCATTCTACATATAGTATAATTTTTCAATTTTTTCTATAATGTTATACAATATATAGATTTAGTCAATGTGCATACTTTTGTGGATAACCGGTGGATTAGATAACATTTTATGCACAAACCCACTTAAAATTATGTGTATAACTACATTTGAAGCGACAACCATCTAATAAACTACCCTAAAATCTTTGTGCATTTCTTACAAAAAAAGCAATTTTTACTTGTGCACAAGTGCATAAAGTTATCCACAATGATGTGTAAATGTGGATAACTCGACAAATTCCCCTATATTTCGCACCTTTGCTTTTAGATTTTAGTCTACAAAGTTGAAAACCGCAATGTTATTATATATAATAACATTGAATTTTTTTGATAAATAATTATGGTGTACCTTTTTGTCGTTATTTGTCAATAAGGTGAGTTATCCACAATTAACGCACATATGTTGAGTAGAGTATGTAGGGGATTTTCCATCCCCTACGACCCTAGTACAAGAGCAGGGCTCTTGACTTGTGTACTAAAGGACATTGAATGTACTTAAGTACGCTAGACTTAAAGCATATTGCTTTTTGCTGAGGCAAAAAGTAAATAGCCATATAGTCTTATGCACACAAGTTGTGATAAGTTCCATACCAAACTCTACAGGTCAAGGACCCTGTCCTTGCACTAGGGTTATAGGGGATGGGAAATCCCCTAAATAAAAAAAAGACTATCATAGATAGTCTAATCTTTAAGCATAGCCTTCAAATCATTGACAGCGACGCTGACGCTAGATTTAGTTTTTGATAGTTCTTCGATTTTATCACGAGAATGAATAATAGTCGTGTGGTCCCTTCCGCCAAATATTTCCCCAATAGCAGTCAAAGGTAAATCCATCATCTCAGTTATTAAATAAATACAAATTTGTCTAGCGGTTGCAATCTCTTTGTTCTTTCGTTTCCCAACTAAATCATCTTTAGTAACATTGAAGTAATCACATACAACATTAATAATTCTATCAGTACTCAATGATTCTTTGTTTGTTTCAAGATAATTCTTCAATGCTTCTTGCGCATCCGACAAAGTCGCAGAATTTTTGCCAAGTAAACTCGAGTAGAAAATAACTTTTGACAAAAAACCTTCCATTTCACGAATGTTCGTGTCAATTCTCTCAGCGATAAATTGAATAGCATCCTTTGTAATGACATATTTTTCTATAGCCGCTTTCTTCTCAAGTATAGCAATTCTAGTCTCTAAGTCAGGCTTTTGAATATCTTGAATAAGTCCACTATTGAATCTTGACTTTAACCTTTCCTCTAGTGCCGAAATCTCTCTAGGTGGCCTATCACTTGATATGATAATTTGCTTATTTTTTTGATACAAATCATTGAATGTGTGGAAAAATTCTTCTTGTAACGCTTTCTTTTCTGAAATAAATTGAATATCATCAATCATTAGGACATCAACATTTCTATATTTGTCTCTAAAATTCGTAATGATTGTATCATTAGTTGAGTTAAATTTTAGTGCATAAACATAGTCATTAATGAAATTTTCACAAGTTACATAAACAATCTTTTTGTCTTTGTTGTTTGCTTTAATGTAATTGCCTATTGCGTGCAATAAGTGCGTCTTACCAAGTCCAACACCCCCGTATATGAATAGCGGGTTAAACCTTGTAGCCGGATTCTCAGCGACAGCACGACAAGCAGTGTATACAAATTGATTGCTTTTGCCAACGACGAAGTTATCAAATGTGTATTTAGAATTAAAAGAATCTAAATTTTGACAATTATTAACTTGAGTTAAATCTTCTTCTTCGAAAGGCTTGTTGTACTTAAGATATTCTTCCTTCTCTTCAGGAGAGAAAACTTCAAAGTCCATTATGTAATCAAATTCGCTATTAATAGCGCTCAAAAGTGCATCTTTAAAGTTTTTCAAAATTTGATTTTTTGAAACTAAACTAGGTGCAGCAAGTATTAAAGAATTATCTTTGATGTCAATAATTTCTAGTGGCTTTAACCATAAATCAAAACTAACAGCAGACATATTAGTCGCTACTTTTGTTAGTACATTTTCCCACTTTTTAGATATGTTCATTTCCATACAAATATTATACAAATTTTATATCAAAAAGTCAAGTAGCACATAAGCGTAAAAATTTAAAACACTAAGTTTTTTTTGCCATTCTTAACAGTAAAATACTATAAAAATGCAAAAAAACATTACATTTTTAAAATATTTTATATAATTCATAATATTTTATGTTTTTTTATGTAGGGGATTTCCCATCCCCTACAACCCTAGTGCAAGGACAGGGTCCTTGACCTGTTTAGTTTGGTATTATACTCAAATACAACTTGTGTGCGTAAAACTCTATGCTATTTACTTTTTGCTTAAGCAAAAAGCAAAATACTTAAAGTGCTCGCACCTAAGTTTAGTATGTGTACCCATAGTACACGGGTCAAGGGAGATTTCCCTTGCCTAAGGGTTCGTAAGGGAACGGGTAGTTCCCTTACATAAAAACAATTTCCTTACATAAAAAATTAGCATTTTTTGACTAATTTTATATATTTATGCGATTTAATACTTTTTTGTTATCTTAATTCATACTATTTAATATCAATAAAATTAAATTTTTGTTTACTTTAATTTTATACTATAAAAACTTATTCATTATTAGATTTAATATTGTCATATATTTTTTCAGCACAATAAATGCCATCTAATGCACTTGTCATAATCCCCCCAGCATATCCTGCCCCTTCTCCTATAGGATACAAGCCTTGAATACTACTCTCCCAATTATCATCTCTAACTATCTGTATAGGACAACTTGTTCTTGTTTCTATTGCAGTAAGTAAACAATTGTAGTCAGCGAAATGGTGTATTTTTTTATTTAAAATAGGTAATGCTTGCCTTAAACTCTCTGTAACAAAACTAGGTAAACATTTCGATATATCGCAATATGTAACATCTGGTTTGTATGTTGGTTTTATTTTATTGTCATTATTTACTTTAAAATTTTTTACAATAATTTTATCATTAACTATTTTGCATTTTCTTATAATGATATTATTGTTTTTATTAATTTTTGCCTTCACACCTACAAAGTCCATAACTTTTTGACAAGGTGCATTATAATTATTTCCGCCTAATTCAAATGCTAGTTTTTCATATTTTCTTTGATAGTACAAACCATCTAACGCACTGTCTTTAACAAAGTCCTCAGGTTTCACATTGACTAAAAGTGCAGAATTTGCGTTATCTAAATTTCTAGCAAAATTGCTCATACCATTTGTAACAATAGTACCTTCTTCACTACTCGAAGCCACTACCTGACCACCAGGGCACATACAAAATGTGAAAACACTCCTACCGTTGTCTAAATGTGTAACTAATTTATAGTCAGCACTTCCTAGCATATTTGCGTATTGACCGTGTTGTGCACAATTAATCTTTTTTTGATTTTGTTCTATCCTTACACCTATTGCAAAAGGTTTAGGTTCAATATGAATTTTATGACTATTAAGCATTTCAAAAGTGTCTAATGCACTGTGCCCAACTGCCAATATTAAGTGATTTGTCTTTAATGTAATATTTTTGTTCGTTATCAAGTTTTTGACAATAATTTCATAAATTTTGCCATTTTTTGCGTTAAAATTAATAAATTTATGACAAAAAAGCACTTTTCCGCCATTTTTTATGATTTTTTGTCTAATATTTTTGACTACTGTCGGTAAATTATCACTGCCAATATGTGGTTTTGATTTGTAGAATATTTCCTTAGGAGCACCTGCTAATATAAATTCATTTAATACTTTTTTGTTATATTCACTATTTATATTTGTATTAAGTTTTCCATCACTAAAAGTGCCCGCTCCACCTTCGCCAAATTGAACATTGCTATTTGTGTTAAGTTGTCGATTTGTCCAAAAGTTTTCAACATCAATTTTTCGCGAATCTATGTCTTTGCCCTGTTCAATAATTATAGGATTGAGTCCCATTTCACTCAATGCTAAACCGGCAAACATTCCGCTTGGCCCAAAACCTACAACTATAGGTTGAGAGTCATATTTTATCTTTTTGTATTTTAAACCACTATAATCAATATTTATTTCTTTATAATTAAATTTGTTTTTGTAATTAATTACTTCAACACCTACATTAAGCACATAATGAATGTTATCCTTTTTTCTAGCATCAATTGATTCTTTTAGTTTATGTATTTTAACTATATTCTTTGAATCAATTTTTAATTTGTTTTTACATTTTATAAGTAAATCATTTTGTGTGTAATTTATAGGTAAATTTATATTGTCTATTTCTAAAATCATTGTTCACCTTCGTATATTGTTATAAAAAGATATTAATATGTTATAAATTATTATTTATGTCATTTGCTACAATATATGCACTTGTCCAAGCCCACTGTAGATTATACCCACCACAAATTCCATCAACATCAATGCACTCGCCCGCAAAGTATAGACCTTCGTTATATATACTTTCAAGAGAATTTTTGAGACTATGAAGACTTACTCCACCACTAAAGACCTGATTATTGTCTAGCGGTGCATAGGTTTTTATATTATAATGTTTTATAAATCTTACTAATTTATTAATATTTTGTGTATCATTGTTAATTTTATCAATAATATTTTTACACAAAGCACTGTGAAAGATTCCTGTCAAGCAATTTTCTTTTGTTAAATATTGTATGCCTTGCCTATCAGTAAGTATAGTATACAATTTGTCTTCAGTTATATCTGGAAGGAAATCTAAAACTATGTTTTGCTCATAATTATTTATGCGAGCCATATAACTAGATAAATTAAAAATCATAATACCACTAATAGCATTATCTTTGAATAATATTTCCCCCCTTTCCACCACTTCTTGATTATTCAATTTGAGTGTTGCCTTAATGTCGCTTACCCTTATATTATTTAAAAATTTATTGTAATCAGTTCTTAGACTAACTAAACTTTTTTTGAATGGTATTAAGTCTTTGTGTAAGTTTTCTATCTCGTGTAATGAGTTGCCACCGCAAGTGTAAACAATTTTTTTTGCATAAAAAACTTCATTTTTATCTGTTTTTAATTCAAAAATATCATTTTTTGTTATATTTTGAATGTTTTTTTCGCAAAAAATGCTCACATTATCACTTAAACTAAATCGCAAGATATCCAGCACTGAAGTAGCACTGTTGCTTGTAGGGTATACTCTGCCTTCATTATCTGCATAAGTAAGTAGACCTAGTTTGTTAAAGTATTTGATTGTGTTTAAAGAATTAAATTTGTTTAAATAGGTATCAATATTTTGATTGTAATATTTTGATGACATATTAGTGTTTGTTAGATTACATCTCCCGTTACCCGTTGCTAATATTTTTTTACCTATTCTAGTATCTTTCTCTAAAATAGCAATTTTAAATTTTTTTGATAAAGCAGAAGCGCACAACAAACCACTTGCACCCCCGCCAACTATTACAACATCATAAATTTTTTTCATAATAAACCTTAAATAAAGTGTATCATATTTTGTTAAAAATTTAAAGACTTTTTGTAGTTTTTATTGCAAAATTTATATTCAAACGCTAGTTTTATACTATTATTTTATTTTTTCATATTAAATTTTTTATAAACAAAATTAACGCTTTTGAAATTACATACTAAATTTGTGCAAAATTAAAAAAATAATTTTAATGAATAAAATATCAAAAAATATAAAAACATTAAAATTTACCCATACTTTTTTATGTTCAAAGTGCTTATATAGTGCTTTTTTTTATAAAATTTGTTATTTTTTTTTAAAACTTTATTAAATTTTATAAAAAGTATTTATAGATACATAATAATTAATAATATTATTTTTGGTCTCTAATTTTAGAGTATAGTTTATTTTAATTATTATAACACATCAATGATTATTTTATAAATTTTTATTTAATAAAAATAAGTAAGGTTATTATAACATTGATTTAAACAAAGTCTTTTACTATAATATTATTAACTTTAATTAATATTGATATTTGTTATTTAACTTTAGATTTTTTTTGTTTCATATGTATTATCATCTGTTTTTAGGGTGTAAATGCTTTATGATAAGGTATAATTAATCATATAAGTAATCAAATGATTAATAAACAGTAATTAAAGCTCTCTTACACAATTTATCATAAAAATACTTAATTCTACACAATATATCACGCAAAAAGTATACCCAAATTTTGATAAAATGTATTTATACTATAAATTATATCAAACTAGATAATCTATTCAAATTTAAGCGTAAAACAAACTTAAATTAGTGTGTTAAAAATTTTTAAATATATATAGTTAAGTACTTAACTTAAAAATGCCTAAATTGATAATAAAAAAATAAAAATATTTTTTAGATTAATTTTTAATGCTTTTTTTATAAAAATGTGATACAATATACTGAGACTAAAAAAGGAGAAGACTATGGGAAAGATTATATCATTTGTAAACCAAAAGGGTGGAGTTGGTAAGACAACTACTTGTGTAAATCTAGCAGCTTATGTTGCAAATGCTGGCAAAAAGGTTTTGCTCGTTGATATGGACCCTCAGGGTAACGCTTCTAGTGGTTTAGGTGTTGTCAAAAACGCTGAATTAAAAACTATTTATAATGTTCTAGACGGCGAAATATCAGTAAAAGATGCAATATCTCAAACTGTTCTAAAGAATTTGTACATAATCCCTGCTACAGTTGACTTAGCGGGAGCTGAAATCGAACTTGTACAAGTTAACAATAGGGAGAAGGTGCTTAAAGAGAGTCTTGATTCAATTAAAGAAGAATACGACTTTGTAATGATAGATTGTCCGCCTTCACTTGGGTTATTAACTATTAATGCTTTGTCTGCATCTGACACAGTATTGATTCCAATACAATGTGAATTCTACGCTCTAGAGGGATTAAGTCAGTTGATGAATACTGTTAAATTAGTCAAAAAACACTTGAATCCTAACCTTGAGATAGAAGGTGTAGTTATGACTATGAAAGACAATCGTTCAAATCTTGTACAACAAGTATCTGAACAAATTAGACAATATTTTGGCAAAAAAGTATTTGAAACTACAATACCAAGAAATATTAGATTAGCCGAGGCGCCTAGTCACGGAATACCTGTATATCTATATGATAGCAAATGTTCTGGAGCGAATGCGTATAAGGCAATGGCTGATGAATTCTTAAGTAAGAACAAAAGGAGATAATTATGATTAAGAAAGGGCTAGGTAAGGGATTAGATGCTCTATTCTCTGTGTATGATGACAACGACAAAGAAGTAGAGCAAATTCAAAAATATGAAGAGAAGCATAATATAGTGCAGAAAGAAAACGGCGTTTTAGAAGTTGACTTGACAGAGATTAAGCCAAATCCAAATCAACCAAGAAAGAACTTTGATAAAACAGCACTAGAAGAATTAAGAGATAGTATTAAAATACACGGCGTTATTCAACCAATTGTACTTGCAAAAAATGTTGATGGTGGTTATATTATAATAGCAGGGGAAAGAAGATTTAGAGCAAGTCAAATGGCTGGGCTAAAGACAATACCTGCGATAGTCAAAGATTACACTGAGAGACAAATCAAAGAAATAGCATTGATTGAGAACTTACAAAGAGAAGACTTAAATCCTATTGAGACCGCTAAGGCGCTTAGAGATGTAATGCTTGAATACAATATGACTCAGGATGAAATAGCAGACAGAATAGGGAAGAGTCGTTCTGCTATAGCGAACACACTAAGATTATTATCATTAACAAATGAAGTAATTAAACTTGTTGAAAATGGTAAATTATCAGCAGGGCACGCTAGAACATTGGTTGCAATAACGGATAAAAACGCTCAATATGCTTTAGCACTTAAAGCAAGTGAAGGCAAAATGTCTGTTAGAGACTTAGAAAAAGCGGTTAAAGATGTTTTGAACCCACCAGTAAAGAAGAGAAAATTAGAGAGAGAACAATCACTTGAATTGAAAGAATTAGTTAATGATATGCAGAAAGTATTTTCTACTAAAGTATCAGTATTAGGGAGCGACAATAAGGGAAGAATTTATATTGATTATTTTAGTAAAGATGACTTAAATAGAATATGCGATTTAATTGAATTCTTAAGAAATAGACAATAAACTTAAAAGAATAGCAATGCTATTCTTTTTTTGTATATTACTTAAGTTATTACAAATTAAAATAAATAATACAATTATTAGGTTTAACTTCTATAATTAGTTGCATTGTTTTTTTTTAGATTAATTTATCAATTGTTAATTTATTTATAATATGTTTGATTATTATTATTTAACATAAATCATTTATTTAATATTTATATAAATATAATTTGTAGACTATACTTTATAGATTAGTATTAATTACAATTAATATCGGCCTGTATAGCTTATTACATATATCATAGCGAATATGACATACATTATTTACAAAGTTTTATTAACCTATATTTATTATTATTTAGCGTAATTATTCAATTATATAGGTTATTTATTATTAATATTAGTTATTTTATCAATAAGTATTACCAAAATGTTTCACGTGAAACATTTTTATTTTATACATTGTATTGTTTAGATTATTTTTGAAGATTAGGTATAATACCTATTATATGTGTTTATGCCATTTTATTGTTGTTTTATAATTATTTATTATTATATTTTATTTAGTTTATTAAGCAATGTAAACCTATTAATTGTTTCACGTGAAACATTTTATAGGTTACTATACTACATATAAAGTGTTGCTTTATACTATATCAAATATTTTTACTTAATGTTTATGCTATGATACACATTACTTTGAAAAACAATAAAGTATAAATATTGTTTCACGTGAAACATTTTCAGTAAATAAATAATAATCTTTATCATATATACAACTCCAAAAGTACTTTATTTGTTTGATAATGTACAAGCAAAATATTATATAGTTATATTGTTTTGGATTAATTGCTGTTTTATGCTTTATGTGTGGTATGTTTACTCATTAATGTTTCACGTGAAACATTAATGAGATAACAGATTTACACATAGAGTATTGTATTCTTAGGTGTGTTAATATGTTTAATTCGAGTTAATTTGATAGTTGATATAGTTAAGTATTATGTATAATACTGAATAATTGTTCTTTTGTTTAAAAAGTAGCGTATGTATTCAGTTTAGTGTATAAATTTCAAATAATATTTATTGTATGAATTATATATAATATTTATTATTTGCGTTATGTTATATTTTAATAATGATTGTTTATGCAAATATGCTTTTGTAAATAGTTAACAAATGATAGTATTAGACACTTTAGTTAATAAGTTTTGTGTATTTATTTATCATTATATTATAATTTGTCTATATATGTGATAATCTTAAGTAGATATTAATTAAAGTATAAATGTTTTCCTATTATAGAATTAATGTTATAATGTGCAAGTTATTATATCTATTTTATAATATTCATAATATTTTTAGTAGATAATTAATTAGTAATATCATATAATAAGCATTTGTTATTTATTGAATATGAATTATAAAGATAATACTGTCATTGAGTTATATTTATTTGTGATATAGAATCTAATTAATAATTTTTATTTCTTTAGATGTAATTATAATATAATTGTTATGTTAAAGTCTATTGCCCTTCTTCTTAATGTATACTAATAGTAATGATTATTTATATATTTTAGGTGTTTTTGCCTATTTTAAATTGTTAATTAACACAATTTTAGTTATTAATTGTTGTATTTCATTAAATAAGGCTAGTTCTAGTAGATATAACTAATATAAAAATGTTAATATGTCATATAATTTAATAAAATACAATTATAATTTGTAAGATACATTGCATTTAATAAGGTTTAAGCACTTCTAACAGGATGCAAGCATCATTAATAAACACAAATATTTATAAAAACATAACCAATTATAGAATCGCACCATATAATAATATATATAAATATGATAAAAACATAGTGATAATGCGAAATAATCATTGAATAAAGTTAATTTATACACAATTAATATAAGATAATGTGTATAACTTCAATTTATATTATATTGCTTTCATTTTAAGCGTTTTTTGCATTTAACCTATTATTTAGCGCAAATTTGATATGTTTTTTAGTCTATTATTTAGTACATTATTTTATATGTTATTTGTTAAGTTTTAAAGTAGATTTATATTAAAAAAACACCAAAAATATTGATGTTTTGTGAGTTATCCACATAATGTTAAAATATGTGAATAAGTATAATTTATTTTTGAGTGTTATATAGTTAATTACTTAGCGATTGTTATTTTTTTAATATGTAAATTTTGTATTAACTATGGTGCTTATTATTATTCTATTATGTTAATATAAATACTACTATTTATTTTAAAAATGAGTATGTATACAATAATTATCATATTAAGTTAAATACTTAAAGATAGTAATATTATGTTATTTAAAGATATGTTATATTGCTTTAATAGTTAATAAGTAAACTAATATTATTCTAAAAATTTGTGTGTTGATTTCCACAATATAATCTATTTTGTTAATAAAAAATTAGATAAATCATAAGGTTTATTCACAGTGTTAGGTAAAATGTGCATAACTTATATGTTTTCTTAATTATAATTATAGTTAAGTACTATACATAATTTTAATTTAATTCAATGTATTAATTTATAATTAGTCAATATTTTTTTATTTGCTATTTCTATTTTTTGTAAGAAAATATGTACGAGCGCATATAATGTAATGAAGGGTTAAGGAGTTATAATATGTATTTACAAGATGTTTTAATCGCATACAAAAAATATCAAATAATACAATGTTTGCCTTGCTTCGACCCATACAAGTTGAACCATAGACAATGTAATGGTAAATGCCCTTATCAAAAATTTAATAAAATCTATAGATAAGGGATAATTTATTTGTAAGGTATAATAGCATAATATAAAATTATTTCAAAATGTTTTTGTATGCAATACAAATTTTTTTATTTAAAAACACATACTATTTGTAAGCATATTACTTATTTTATAGTATGTGTTTTTAGTTGTATTACATTGTATAGAGATAAAGTATTTAATTCAAATATATCATTAATTAATCAAGGTGTTTTGTAATAGAATAATGTGCTAATAAAACTAATTTTGTCAGTAAACTGATGTAATAATAAAACTTGTTATTTATCTAATTTAATTAAAATAATACAACATAACTTTAAGCATTATCAAGTAACATTTTGTCCGCAACTAAAGCGATAAACTCAGAGTTAGTTGGTCTATCTGCGTTGTTATATACTTTGATACCAAAGATAGTATTAAT
>CALVIT010000038.1 GCA_944331845.1 uncultured Clostridia bacterium | reverse complement strand
AAGTTAAATATATTAACTTAAGTGAAAAAGTTAAAGTTAACACTAATACATATATTATAAAACCAACTATATTTATTTTAGTATGGCTTTTTGTGATATTATATTTCGTTGGTATAGGTATTATTAATTATAGTAAACAGAATGTAATAGGTTCACCATCAATGTCCTTTTTGTATTATTATACATTTTTAGTTGATTTAGATTTGAATACTAATAATGAAAATTATAATAATGAACAAATTTTGAGTGGTATTAATTATTTGTATGACACTACTAATGAAACCAATGTTGCGGATAATTTAAAAATGGCAAGTTTGAATGAAATAACTTTGGATGGTAGATTGAATGTTTACTTTACTGGTTATGATTTAAATGATAAATTATTTCAAACAATAGAAATGAAATATTTATATGAAGATTTTTATGGTTCATATGAAGCTTATGATAATACATTAAAGAGCGTTAACTTTATTAATACCATTTCTTATATTAAACAAAACTTTGAAAGTAATACTAGGAAATTTGTAAGGTTTGATGTAATTTATCCTGACATTCAAAATAATGTTACAAAATTGAATGTTTCAACTAATAATTTATTTGGTGGTCGTATTGATGATGGGGATATTTATTATCAAGGGTTATTAATAAAAGCGATTTGGGAGGATGTATCATATCAAAATATTACATATAATAAAGATGGTGGGGAAGGGGGAGATAGTGAATTAGTTGTAAACTTATTAACAAAACTACCTACTGTAACTCAAATAACACCACCTACAAAGAGTGGTTATAACTTTATGGGGTATTATTATAACGGTACTCAATATATAACATCTAGTGGTGTAGTTATACAAGATAGTAGTTTGTATCAAACAATACCTACCACTTTGACTGCAGTATGGCAGGCACAATCTTATAATATTACACTCTCTAATGATGGTGGAAGTGGGGAGAGTCAATTACAAGTTAATAATGGGGCACCAAGTACTACAAAGATAACACCACCAACAAAGAATGGGTATAGATTTTTAGGTTATTACAAAGAAGATAACACAACAAGTCAACAATATATAGATAGTGAAGGAAATGTTAATCAAGATAGCAGTTTGTATAGTACACCATTTACAACACTATATGCACAATGGGAAGAAGTAACATATAATATAGACTATTACATAGTGCTAGATGGAGTGTCTACAAAGTGGAGTGAAGGAAATACTAACGCATTGACATACACAATTAATACTTCAAGTTTTAGTATTAATATACCTATAGTAGATAATAGATATGAGTATGTAGGTTGGAGCAGTACGGAAGGTGGAACGACTACAACGACTACACCGACAATCAACCAGGGGACAACGGGTAATAAATCATACTATTTTGCATACAAAACGAAAACTCTAACCTTAACATTGAATTGTACAAATTATGTAAGACAAAATTATTTTGTATACATATACAAAGGTAGTGAATTAATACATCAACTATATGTACAAAAAGGAGTAACTCTAGAATTAGAATATATAGACTACACGCAAGAGAAATACTCAATACAATTTGTAATGAGTTATTTAGGCAGTGTAAGTTGTAGTGGTGCGAATATAACACAAAGCGGAAGAAGGGTAACTATAAATGAATTTGTAGATACTACAATAAACTACACTATAATTTCGCCTAACATTAGTGGCGGTATAATTGTATAATTAGGTAATTAATAAAATTAGTTATTATGCAAAAATGTAGACATATTGACTTAATATTTAAGTTATTATGGCACACCTAAAAATTTAATAAATGAAAAGCAATCATAATTATAAGTGATTGCTTTTTTGTAAATATGTTTATGACATTTTTGACATTTCGTATTGGTGTGGGGATAAACAAAAAAATATAATATCATAATTTATAATTATTAATTTTTTAGTCAATTTCTATAATTTTATTATTTAAATAAGCAATTATTTGAAAAATAAATTGATATTTTAAAATTTATATGTGTAGTATTACATATAATAAATTTTTATTTTATGATGATTGAAATGTATTAAATAAATTATAGGTATAAAGTTAGATTTTTAATTTATTATAATTGATAAAATAAACATTAGACAAGCATAAAATAGTAAATAAAACATTTGTTATTATGTACAAAATTTGATATTAACTTCAAAAAAAGATTGCAAAATTTTTAAAATTTTGATAAAATATATTTGTTATTTTTAGTTATAAAAATTTATGGATAAGGTGTTATTATGGTAGATATAGTTGAAGTGAAAACGAAAAAACAATTAAAACAATTTGTAGAATTTGTTAATAAATTATATTGGGACTGTGAATATTATGTTCCTATGATAAATATAGATGAGAGAAATAATTTTGTACCTTCAAAAAATCCTGCTTTCGAAGAGTGCGATGTAGTATTATACTTAGCGTACAAAGATAATAAAATTGTAGGAAGGATTGCTGGTATTATTCAACACACATACAATAAAATTCATAATTGTAAGAAAGTTAGGTTCTCTAGATTCGATTGTATAGATGACCAAGAAGTAGCGAATGCACTCTTTGATAAAGTAACTGAATGGGCGAAATCTAAAGGGATGACTACTATTATGGGCCCATTAGGTTTTAATGATTTGGATAGAGAAGGTTTATTGATTAAAGGGTTTGATAGAATATGTACTTATGAGACACAATATAATTATGACTATTATCCAAAGTTGATAGAAAATTATGGTTTTACTAAAGATGTTGATTGGGTTGAATATCGTGTTAAATGGCCTGAAAAACTTGATGAGAGATATTCAAAAATAGGGCATAGGGTATTAGAGAAGTACAACCTTAAAGTTGTTAAGGGAATTAGCAAAAAGAAATTAATTGAACAATATGGAGAAGGTATTTTTGATTTACTTGATGAAGAGTATCATAGTTTGTATGGCACTGTTCCTTTTAGCAAAAAGACTAGACAATTAATTCTCAAAAACTTCGGTCCTGCATTAAATACTGATTTAATATGTGTTGTTGTAGATTCAAATGATAAACCTGTAGCATTTGCTTTGATTTTACCTTCTATGTCAGAAGCGATTAGAGACTCTCACGGGCGTTTATTACCTTTTGGGATATTTAGGTTGTTGAAGGCAATTAAACATCCTAAAGTGGTAGACTTCGCACTTGTCGCTGTCGCTGATGATTATCACAACAAGGGACTCAATGGAATTATATTCTCAGAGTTAGTAGACTCGATATCAAAATACAAAGTTGAGGCGTGTGAGACAAATCTTAACTTAGAAGATAATTTGGCAGTTCAAAATATGTGGCACAATCTAGAGAAAGAGCAACACAAGAGAAGAAGGTCTTATACTAAAGAAATTCAATAAAATGTAAGTTATAAAGTCTCTTTGAATTAATTAAAGAGACTTTTTTTGTAAGAAGAAATCATTTATAGTATAAATATAGTATACAAAACAAAATATTACTTATAATATACAAAATATCATTTATAGTAACTATAGAATACTAAATAGAGATAAATATTTGTAAAATATTAGATAAACTTAAAATGTTAATTACAACAAAAAAAACACAGATTGATAATCTGTGTTTTTTGTACCATATTACTTATTCAACATTGATTTAAGAATATTCTTCTCTTTAACTACTGAATCTTTATTGTCAAGTTCATAAGATAACTCATTGCTGATTTTCTCAATTTGTTTAAATAGTTTCTCTGATTCAATAGGGTCATTACAATTCTCTCTCTTAGCGATTAATTCATTTTGTGTTCTAGTCAAAACGGCGATAACTTCATTGAGTCTTGTAAGTTCACTCTCAACTTCTTGTAGTCTCACTTCAACCTTGTCGCTTCCTTTGAGATGCTTGTTCTCGTATGTTCTGTCATACTTGCCGACAGTTGTTTTAACTTTCTTCTTTTTAGACATAACTTGTTTGATAATTGTTCCAATGATTGCTATAACAATTGCGACAACAATAATTATACCTGCTACATCAATTAAGCCAAAGTTAGGTGTTGAACCTGTGTCTTCATCTGTTGTGTCTGATGTGTCTTCACCGCTTAAGTTGGCTTTGATACCAACTGTAGCGTCGATATCATCCGAAACTTCATTGTAAGCACTTTCAGTGCTTTCTTCAACTTTGACACTAGAAACTGCAATTCCGCCTTTTGTTAAAGCGTTACTACTTCCTAATGAGATTGTAACTGCACTTGATGTTTCGCTTGAAGAAGTCTTAATATAGAATGTATATGTTGTATATTCGTTGTCTGTGCTTACTAGGGCATTTGATTTGAGGTTCAATCCGCCTAATTCAATGAATGCTCCGTAAGGTATTGCTTTGTCATCATCGTCTAAAATAATATTCTCTTCATCTTGTGAAATGTTGTAAGTTTTGAATACCACTTCAACTTTGTAGTATGAACTTGAAGAGAAGGTGTAGGTATTCTTACTTGTAAATGTGTAATATGTGTCATTTGGACTATATATTACAAGGCTATTTTGTGTTTTTGAATCTTCGTTAGTTATGTCAAAAGGTAATACTGTATTATTCTTATTTAAAATACCTGCAATGATACTACTATCTTCATTAGAGTTATTTTTCCCTGTCCACATATAAGGTGAATACACATCGTTAGTTTTGTCGCCTGTGATAAGGAAATTCTCTTCGGTTAAGTCGCATAATGCGGTTGTAGAATTTGCTGACAAAGTGTAGATATCATCTTCAGTTGTTGTTGATTCAAAATTATCGAAGAATGCGTGTCCTGACATTGGGTATTCTTCAGAACCTAATGAAAGGGCGAAGGTGATTGTTTCTGTGCTTGCACCATTCTTGACATAGACTGTATATTGTGTCCATTCTTTGTTATTAATTATGAATTTTGCTATTGTATTTCCGTCATTTATAATGCTTGCTGTAGCATAATCAGTGTTGTCTGCTACTTTAGCATAGAAAGTAATTTTGTGTGTTGTGTCAGTACTTAAACTAAATTCACTACTTGTGTATGTTTGGTCTCCTAAGTTTGGATTGTATATCATTAAAATGTTATTTGATACTGTTGATTCATCTAGTCTATCACTAACATTAGGAAGTACACCTGGATTTACAAATAGGTTGTAGTTCTTTGAAGTAGCATTAAAGTATTCTGTCTTTGTATTAATGATACCGCTATATTTTGAATCTATGTTTGAATTTGAACTCAATGTCCAATCGCTTGGTTCATAGACGCCTTCTACTTTGTCGCCATTTGTGATTAAGTTGAATGCGCCATTAGCGATATCCATACTCTCTAGGTTAGATAATGATAATTTCTTTAGGTATGTTCCTTCTGTACCATTAGCGTATTGATTAGGGGTTATTTCCATAACTCTTATCTCATCGAAGAATGCGTAACCTTGTGTTGTTGCATCTTCAGTACCTAGCCATAGTTGAAGTTCGATTTTCGTTTGTTCGTGTGGATTTCCTTGTACATAGAAGGTATATTGTGCCCAATTATTAGTAAAGGCATTAGTGTATGATGATGTATTAATACTGTCGAATGAAGTTGAATATAATTCTTCTTCGCTGTCTTCTTCTTGAACTTGTGTCAAAATTAATTTTGCACCATTAGTGCTGAGATTCCCTGTTTTGACCCATACAGACACTGCGTATGTTTCAAATCTATCTACAACAAAACTTGTTGTTTTGTATCCTGTAGATGTTTCAGTTAGGTTATTAATAAATAAACCCTTTTGGTTAGCAACTTGTGATAATGTATCATCTCTTGCATTTATCATATTTGTTGATGGGGCAGTGTTAATTTTGGTTGTAAGTGTATCAAATCCACTTTTTGATAGACTTGTAATGCCTGATATTGAATCTTCCGCTGAATTTGTTGTTATTCTTGTATATCCTTCAGCGCCTTGTTCAAAACTTGCATTTGTTATTTTGTTGACAAGTATCTCTTGTAAGTTAATAGATTTTGTTGTCAATGCTTCTTTTGGTAAATTGTTATAAGCAGTCTCGCTGTATTTAGTTGCTTTGACATTATCAAAGAATACTGCACCGCTTGTGCTTTGACTTTGTGATTTTGTTCCTATCCAAAGTTCAAGGTTTACTGTTACTGAATCAATGCCTGTTGCTATATAGAATGTGTAAGTATTCCAAACACCACTTTGAACATTAATAAATGAATTGAAAGCGTTATTCTCGATGCTGTCGCTAACTATATAAGCAGAGAAACCGTTGTTATTCAATGCTTGTGTCAAAGCTGAGAATGAAATAGCATAATAACTTTGTGCATCAAGTGTTATAGAAGATGACTTGTATCCATAATTAACTTTAGACTCTTGTCCATTGAGCATTAATATATAATTGTCAGTGGTTGGAGACTCTGGGTTAGTTGTCAAGCCATAGTCTTCTTTGTTTTTGTCAAAGTTTGCATTAGAAATGTCAATGACGCCCGCTTTGATGTATTTTGCTGAAGTAGAGCCTGTTTGTGCTTCCCAATTAGCAGGAGTTCTAGGGTAGGTTGAACCTGTTGTACTAGCAAAATCTCCATTAGTAATTGTTACAACTTGAGAATACTCTTTAATCTCTGTTGAACTATTGGCACTAACATTAATTTTTTGAGCAAATATAGGCATACATAACAATAGTTGTGCCAATAAGAAAACTACTGCTATCAATAGCGCTATAATACTTTTGTTATTAGAATTGTATTTCATAATTAAACACCTTTTTATTTATTATTAGATTGCATTCATAAAAAAAATAAATGCAACAAAGATTAGTGATATTATATAATATTATCGTCCAAAAATCAAATATTTTATAATACTTTTTTAGTTTTTGACAATAAAATTATTAACTTATAATAATAGTTGACATTTTGCACAAAATAAGGTATGAAAACTGTAAGAGAAATAGGGCAATCGAAGTTTGTAATAGACTCAATGAGAGAGATAGATAGTATTAATAAATCTTCAAGTGAGTACAAGATATGCGAATTCAAAAAACCTAAAGCGGTTAAGTTGAAGGGCATAAAGAAGGCAAATTATAGGAATAGTCAACATTATAAACAAAATGCAATAGGGCATCAGTCGCAAAAGTGCGTTATATTTTGCCCTGAAGAGAAAGTCAAACAGTATACTGAGATAATAAAAAATTCTAATATGAATCAAGTAGCGGTATTGTCAAATTCAAAAACTAACACAAAGAAAAATTCTATCTATAAATACATAGTATTTATTTTTGTTGGGCTGTTAATTGGGTTTGCAAATGGATTTTTTGGCGGGGGCGGTGGTATGTTGTGTGTGCCTTTGTTAATTTATGCTTTGGGGCTAAAGGACAAAGTCGCTCACGCAACAGCACTACTAATAATGTTGCCAATATCTTTGGTTTCTATAATTGTGTATATTTCAAATTTGTCTATAGATATCTCTACAACGCTGTATGTTATGATTGGTAGCATTGTAGGTGGTATTTTAGGTTCTTTGTTATTAAAGAAGTTGTCAAATGGTTTTATAAGGGGATTGTTTGCTATAATTATGATTGTAGCAGGTATTAGAATGATTTTGTGAAGGAGATATAACGATGAGTGTTATTGTTATGATTATATTTGGAATTATAGGCGGATTAATTGGCGGAATGGGAATGGGCGGAGGTACTTTGCTTATACCATTGCTAACAATTTTGGGCGGTCTTTCACAGCATTTAGCGCAGAGTATCAATTTAATAACTTTTGTGCCTATGGGTATAGTAGCATTAATCATTCACGCTAAAAATAAATTGATAAATTATAAATGCGCATTTTATGTGATAATTCCCGCTATATTGGGGGCAATAGTTGGTGCTATATTATCTACAAATACGGATGAAAAATTATTGGGGATTTGCTTTGGTGTATTCTTAATTGTACTAGGTATTTGGCAATTTGTGTCAATATTTTTTATGAATAAAAAGAATCTAAAAAAATAATTTTTTTTTGTAATAATTTTTTTATGCGTAAAATAAGATGAAAAACCACAAAAATCAATAAAATAGTGCTAAAAAACGTACATAATGTGTACAAAATTTGTAGACATACAATATGTAGATTTACTTTGAAAATCTAAATAAATTTAACAATTTATAACAAAAAAAAAATAAAAAAACACAATAGTTTTGTTGTGTTTTTTTTATTTTTATGATATCATATCATTAATACAATTATTTGTATTTAAAACAATACTTATTAGGTGCATATTTAAAGATGATAGGGGTTCTTGATTACAGACGGTTGTCGTTTGGTGGGAAGTCAATAAGAGTGTAACTTGTAAGAATTTATAAAGGGAGAAAGGATGCAAAACAACAAGTTTTTGGTGCTGGACATAGGTTCTGGTAAATTGCGACTTGCTGAACTTGAACTTGAGAATGGCGAACTTGAATTAGAAGAGTACCAAGAAGTAGAATATGCAGGGTTTACTGATGGTGCTTTCATCGAAGATGATTTCTTAGAGTCTTGCCAGAAGTTAGTTCAAGATATTGACAGTCAACAAATTCAAAGCGTTTATGTCGGCGTACCTAGTGAATTTTGTGGTCAAGTTGTTAAAGAGATAACTTCTACTTTTGATACACCTTTAGATTTAGAAGGTAGTACAAGAAGTGAATTTTTGAAGTATGCTGAGAGCGATGAAATGACTTCAAAAATCAATGATGGAATAGTTATCGATGTTAATGTTATTGATTTAGTTAAGAGAAATGCTTCAAGTGATGATAATTTCGCTAATTCTGCTAACATTACGGGTAAAGTCTCTTACATATACGCTGACAAAGAGTTCTTGAATAAAGTGTCTACAACACTTGAACAGCTAGGTTATAGCGACATTGAATTTACTAGCAGTATTAACGCACAGGCGATGCAAATGACTTCTAGCAGTATGAGAGAAGTCGGCGTTGTATTGATTGATGTTGGGTACTTGACAACAAGTGTAGCGGTTATCAAAGGCGACGGAATTGAGAGTTTACATTCATTCTCATTGGGCGGGGCGCACATATCCGCTGAATTGAGTGAGAACTTAAATATGCCGTACAAAGTCGCTGATAAGTTAAAAAGGAAAGTGCTTTTGACTGTTGACCCATCGGAAGTCGACTATTATGTAGTGTCTAGTGATGACAAAGAATATGAATTCCAAGCAAGCAAAGTCAATAAGGTTGTAAAGGCCAAGATTGAACATATCGCAGTGATGGTATCAAAATGTATAAGCGATGAAGACTACGCTTATCAATTTATAGTAACAGGTGGTGCACTTAACGACATTAAAGGTGCGTTAGATGTACTATCAAGCAAATTAGGTGTCGTTGTCAAAGATGAGAAATTGGATTTTGACGAATTAGATAAACCTGAATATTCTGCTATCGTGAGTTTGATTAAACAAGCAGAACAAAAAATTCGCAACAGCCGTTGTGAACTTCCGTTTTGGAAGAAAATGTTAAATAAAATAAAAAGTTGGTTTGACTTTTAATAAAGAAGTGGGGTAAAAAATTATGTTTGAAAATTATAATAATGGAAATAATGGATTTAATTCTAATGCGTTGTTTGGGAATACAACTACAGAGACTATGAATAGACCGCAACAAGACAATACTTTCAATTTTGCTGGAGATACTGTCAATACTTCAAGTTTTGAGATGGAACAAGTAGATGACAACGGCGTATCTCAAGTAGTTAGAATCAAAGTTTTCGGTGTCGGTGGTGCTGGTAATAATGCAGTCAATAGAATGGTTGCTGAAGATTCTGGCGTTGCTGATTTTGTCGCAGTTAACACTGATAAACAACAATTATTGGTTTCTAATGCTCCAAAAAGATTGCAAATCGGAGAGAAATTGACTAAAGGTTGGGGTGCTGGTGCTGCTCCAGACATTGGTCAAAAGGCCGCTGAAGAGAGTAAAACAATACTACAAGAAATGTTGCAAGATGCAGACTTAGTATTCGTAACTGCTGGTATGGGCGGTGGTACAGGTACAGGTGCCGCTCCTATAATTGCTTCTATCGCAAAAGAAATGGGACTACTTACTGTAGCAGTTGTTACAAAACCTTTTATGTTTGAAGGTAGAAAGAGAATGGAGAACGCTGAAAGGGGACTTGAAGCATTAAAGAAATTTGTTGATACATTGATTATCATTCCTAATGATAAATTGTACAAGATTTTGCCTAACAAAACTCCTATGATGGAAGCGTTCGCTTACGCTGATGAAGTACTTAGACAAGGTATACAAGGCATTAGCGACCTTATCGCAAAACCAGGCTTAATTAACCTTGACTTCGCTGATATCCGCACGACTATGAAGAATAAAGGTGTAGCACATATGGGTATTGGACACGGCAAAGGCGAGAACAAAACTATAGAAGCCGTTCGTCAAGCAGTATCAAGTCCATTGCTTGAGACTACAATCGAAGGTGCTACTGACATTATCCTTAATGTTAAAGGCGGTGCTGACTTATCACTTGCTGAAGTATATGAAGCAGCAGAACTTGTTAGAGAAGTTGTTGACCCTAACTGTAATATTATCTTTGGTGCTGGTATCGATGAAGGTATGAACGATGAAGTCGAGATTACGATCATTGCTACAGGTTTTAACAGCAATGTTATTAACGAAAGAGAAGAACCAAGACCACAAGTTCAACAAGGTTTAGGAAATACATTCGGTAGAGTTAATCAACCAAGTGCACAACCTCAGCCTACACAACAAGGCGGAATGTCAAGAATAAATGTTGATGACAATGATATTCCACCATTCTTGAGAAGAATAAGAAAATAAATTGTATATAAAACTATAAAGAGTACAAGCAGGGGTACTCTTTTTTAATTTTTGATGAAATATAATAGTAAATTTATTACCTAGAGAAATTTTTATCATAAGTGTTGCATTTATGTAAACAATTATCTTCTAATAGTAGTATAATTTTAAATTTTGTGATATACTTATCTAGAGGTTTAAGATGACAAATTTTGAGAAATTATTAAGAGAATTTGATGACACATTGTATACAAAAGATTTGGAACAAATCAAAGATTTAACACAAAAAATGTTTGAAGAATTGTGCTATAGAACGCACTGCGAAGGTGTCAGTGTAGATGTGTGTGAAGTAGAAGAAAATTATTTATATAAGAGCAATAATTCTAAAATAATTATAAATATAAGTATTATAAAACATTTCCAGAAATTCGCACATTTATTTTTGTTAGACACATTGTTTATCATTATTCGTATGTTAATGCAAAAAAACTTCAAGAAATTTTTGAAGGAAAGAGAAGAGAACGAAGGACGATTTTTTGAAGTCAAAGGTAATGATGAATTGCCGTTAGATTATAAAGACATTTTTAGATTAAATAATGTTATGTTAATGTACTGTGAGATGGAGAAAGATAAGGACAATTTCTATAGTTTAACTATGTTTGACAGAAGAGCCTTCTCTTATGCTTGTATGGAGAATTATATTAAATTAGTAGATTACAAAGAAGGGGCAGATTATCTTAAGTATCTTAAAGAAGACTTTGTGCTAAGCGAAGAGAATACGACTCCTGATACTGCAGAACAATTAGAAGATAAGATTGTGTCAAAATATAAGAATGAGAATCAATTAGGATTTTTGGAAGAAATGGAGTTAAGAGAACAAATCTTTAGACAGATTGAGAATGTGTTAGGAGAATAATTATGGATAAAATAACCAATATCAAAGATTATACTATACATATTATGCCTGAACCTACTCTCGCTATAATTCCGCTAAAGATTACAGACTCTAAGTGTGCTACACCTATTGTAAAGTTAAAACAAATTGTAAAAAGAGGCGAGTGTATCGCCAAGGCAAAAGATGACAATTCAGTAGATGTTTTCTCGCCAATATATGGTAGAGTTGTAGGGTTTGATATGTACCCATTATCTAATAGAGAGAATAGTTATTGTATCTTCATTGAGAACTTAAATAGTGATAAAATAAAAATTAACGACAGTTTATTAAATGCTAAAGTGCAAGCAATGAAAAATTCAATGAAAACAAATAATTACAATAGGTACGATTATGATGAGAATAAATTAAATAACATAGATAATGGTCAAAATAAACAAGATAATGTCTCAAAATTTGCAGATAACTGTCAAAATTTGCAAGATGATGCAAAAATGCAAGATAAGAGCGAAGACTTAGACAAGATGTTAAATAGCACAAATAGTGTTATAAATTTTGATTTAAAAGATATAGAACAAAATAAGAATGAAGATGTTAATAAGAATTTTGATGGCGTTGAAGATTTTTATTTTGAACCATATAATGAAGAAGATGATTTAATAACTTTTGTTGACAAGTGCGGGCTTATATCTCAAAATGGCGTTAAGTTATCTAAAGAGTTAGATAGTGATAAAGTAATTTTGATACCTTGTTTTGATGCAAAAAGTTATGCCTATGAGAATACAGCAATGTTAGTAAAACATTTCGATGAGATTTATCGTATGGTTGAACTCATTAACAATAAGTTGAATAAACAAATCATATTTTTACACAACCACAAGGACAATCTACCTGATATTAATTGTGAGTGGCAAGGACAGTGGGATAATAAGATATATAAATTGTTGTCAAAAACTACAGATTACACAAAAATATTAAAGAAATGTTTTAATATAATTGATGTTACTGATTCACAATTAGATTATGGCGTGCTCAATAACCACTTCACTATTCTATCTCCTGTTACCTTATATAATCTATACAAGGCAGTTGTGAAAGGCATTCCGCATTATTCAACCTATGTTACTATTGGCGGTCAAGGACTGCAAAATGGCGGAGTGTATGAAGTAACAAGTGGTTGTACGCTTGAACACATACAAAATTCTCTCGGTGGTACACACAGCGAACAGGACATTGAAGATGACAAAAATGATGCTATGGAAGCGATAGAAGAGTACTACGAAGCAAAACAAGCATTCAAAGAAGAGAAAAAAAAAAAAAAAAAAGCTGAACTGAAAGCAGTTAT